>JBEKAL010000109.1:0-11902 GCA_050015935.1 Roseiarcus sp. | reverse complement strand
CAGATGGTCGACGACCCGAGCCATGTCCGCCTCCCGCGAATCATGGCTCTTCCATCTATCATCCTGATCCCCCCTCCGGAATCCCCCCTCGTCGAGTCAATCGCCCGGAAACCGTATCACTTGCCCGCGGACGCCTTCTCGAGGAATTTCACGGCGTCGCCGACCGTCACGATGGTCTCGGCCTGATCGTCGGGAATCTCGACCCCGAACTCTTCCTCGAAGGCCATGACGAGCTCAACCGTATCGAGCGAGTCGGCGCCGAGATCGTCGATGAAGTTGGCGCCGTCGACGACCTTGTCGGCGTCAACGCCGAGGTGCTCGACGACAATCTTTTTTACTCGCTCCGCGACATCGCTCATTTGCCTTTTTCCTTTATGCGGCCGGGCGCAAACGCCCGCCTGTGATGGATCCCCTGTTTCGATCGCCGATCGATCGGGCCGTAGCACACCGTCCGCCGCGGCGGGCGCCGGACCGCCGCGGACCGCGCCTCAAACACGATTCCGCGCGGATTGCCTCCTCCGACAGAAATTGCGCATCGTCGGCGAAACGGCTCGATAGCATATCTCTCCGGTCAAGGCGAGAGGCGGCGGCGGCGCGTTCGGCGCGTCGCTCGATCGTGGCAATGGCCTCAAATCATTGCCATTCCGCCATTGACGTGCAACGTTTGACCGGTGACGTAGGCCGCCTCGGCGCTGGCGAGATAGACCGCAGCGGCGCCGATATCCGCGCCGGCGCCGAGCCGGCCCATGGGAACCGAGGCCAGGGCGCCCTCGCGCTGCTTGTCGTTGAGGGCGTCGGTCATCGGGCTCGCGATGAAGCCCGGCGCGATGCAATTGACGGTGATGCCACGCCTCGCGACTTCCCCCGCGAGCGCTTTGGACATGCCGATCATCCCCGCCTTGGCGGCCGCGTAATTGCCTTGTCCGGGATTGCCGGTGACGCCGACGATCGACGTGATCCCGATGATGCGCCCGTACCGGCGGCGCATCATGCCCTTGAGACTGGCGCGGGCGAGGCGAAACGCCGCCGTGAGGTCGACTGCGATCACGGCGTCCCATTCGGCGTCCTTCATGCGCATGAAGAGATTGTCGCGCGTCACCCCGGCGTTGTTGACGAGAATGTCGAGCGAGCCCATCGCCGCTTCGGCGGCGGGGACGAGCGCCTCCACCGCGCCCAAATCCGTGAGGTCGCACGGCGTCACGTGAACGCGAGCCCCTAACTCGCCGGCCAAGGCCTCCAGAGCCTGGCGCCGCGTGCCCGAGAGCGCGACGGTGGCGCCTTGCGCGTGCAGGGCGCGCGCGATCGCGCCGCCGAGGCCGCCCGAAGCGCCCGTCACCAGAGCGGTCTTGCCCGTGAGATCGAACATGCTCCTTCGCCTCTCCCGTTCTCAAGAGCCTCGGTTCGCGGCGGCCGCCGTGAACGCCGCGATATCCGCCGGCGTTCCCACGCTCAAGACCGTCGCGCTGTCGGCGATACGCTTGATCAACCCCGCGAGCGCCTTGCCGGCGCCGAGTTCGACGAAGCGCGTCACGCCCCGAGCGCTCATATAAAGCACGCTTTCGCGCCAGCGCACCGCGCCCGTCACTTGCGCGACGAGGCTCGCGCGGATGGCTTCAGGATCGACGAGCGGCGTAGCGCTCACGTTGGCGACGAGCGGAACTTTGGGCGCGGATATCGGCGCCTTGGCGAGCGCTTCGGCCATCGCCTCTGCCGCCGGCCGCATCAGCGAGCAATGAAAAGGCGCGGACACCGGCAGCGGCAGCGCGCGCTTGGCGCCCTTCAGCTTGGCGAGCTCCATCGCCCGCTCGACCGCGGCTTTCGTGCCGGAGATCACTGCCTGGCCGCCGCCGTTGTCGTTGGCCGCCTCGCAAATCGCGCCGGTCAGATAGAGATCGCTCGCCGCCTGCGCCGCGATCTTCGACACTTCGCAAAAGTCGAGTCCGAGGATCGCCGCCATCGCGCCTTCGCCGACGGGAACGGCCCTTTGCATCGCCCGGCCGCGAATGCGCAGCAGCCGCGCCGAATCTTCCAACGCCAGCGCGCCGGCGGCGCAAAGCGCGGAATATTCGCCCAGCGAATGGCCGGCGACGAAGGCGGCGTCGCGTTGGACATCGAGCCCGGCTTCGCTTTCGAGCGCTCGCACCACCGCCAGGCTCGTCGCCATCAGCGCCGGCTGCGCGTTGGCGGTCAGGGTGAGCTCCGCCGCCGAACCCTCGAAGATCACCTTCGACAGCTTTTCGCCGAGAGCCGCGTCGACGCGCGCGAAGACCTCGGCGGCTGCGGGAAATTGGTCTGCGAGCGCCTTGCCCATCCCCACCGTCTGCGAGCCCTGCCCGGGAAACACCAAGGCCGTCGTCATTCTTGCCCCTTCGTCAAAAGCCGCGGGCGGAAAGACACGGCTTGGCGAGGACTGTCAAGGGCGGGTGGATGAGGATGGGGCGGCGGAGGTTCGCCTTATCGGCAAATTAACCCGCCTTTCCTAGCCTGCGCCCGCAGTTTATCGTCGTTTCACCACGGAAAATCTCGGGCGTCGCGGATGAACGCTTTGGCCTTCAAGGCATGGGCCGCCCTGCGCGACGCCGACTGGCTGACGCGCGAGCGGGCGCTCGCCTACGCGCGCATTCTGTTCTTCTTCACCTTCGCGGCGGCGCTGATCTGGATCGGGCTCGCTCACAACGGCGTCGATCGCGCGGGCAAGCCGCTCGGCACCGACTTCGTCAGCTTCTGGACCGCGTCCGAACTCGCTTTGAGCGGGCGCGCGGCGGAGGTCTACGACGTCGCGACGCATTGGAGCGCGCAAAAGGCGCTGTTCGGTCCCGACGTCGCCTACTCCGCCTTCTTCTATCCGCCGCCCTATCTCCTGATTTGCCTGCCGCTCGCCGCGCTGCCCTATTTCTGGTCGCTCGCGGCCTGGCTCGGAGCGACCGGCGCTGCCTATTGGCGCGTGCTGCGCGCCTTCGCCGGCGCGCGTATCGACGCCCTCGCGATCCTGGCTTTCCCGGCCTTTCTCGTCAACGCCGGACACGGCCAGAACGGCTTTCTGAGCGCCGCGCTGATCGGCGGCGGGGCGCTGCTCGTCGACACCCGCCCCATTCTTTCCGGCCTGTGCTTCGGCGCGATGATCTATAAGCCGCAGTTGGCCGTGATGATTCCGATCGCGCTGATCGCGGCGCGGCGCTGGCGCGTTCTGGCCGCCGCCGCCGCGAGCGCGAGCGCGCTCGTCGCGGCCTCGTGGATCGTCTGGGGCGGCGCGATCTGGCGGGCGTTCCTCGCTGCGACGCCTCTGGCGCGGGCGAGCCTCGAGCGACATCTCGTCGGCGACGAAAAAATGCAGAGCGTCTTCGCGGCGGTCCGGCTGCTCCACGGCGGCGTGACGCTCGCCTATTGCCTGCAGGCGCTGACGGCCCTGGCCGCGGCCGCCGCGCTCGTTTGGCTCAACCGGCGCCGCTTCCGCTGCGAGGCGGAGGGGCCGGCGATGGTCGCGGCGGCTCTCGTCGCCAGCCCGTTCCTGCTCGATTACGATCTGACGCTGCTGGCGATCCCCTTGGCCTGGACCGCCCGCGAGGGTCTGCGCGCCGGTTTCGCGCCCGGCGAAAAGAGCGTGCTCGCGTTCGCCTATGTTCTGCCGCTGTTTTCGCGCACGCTGGGGGGGGCCTTGGGCCTTCCCGTCGCGCCGCTGACGATCGCGGCGTTGTTCTACTTTCTGTTGAAGCGCGCAGCGGCGCCGGCCGACCCGTCGCCGTCCGGAGCCGGCCAGGCAAAATTGTCGCCGGCCGGCGAAGAATCATAGAGGGACTCTTATCCGCGCCACGGCGAATCGGCGCCGCGCGGGACGAAAGGACGACGTGGCGCCCGCTCCCGGCAAGAAATGCGGCCCTTGCACGCTGTGCTGCTCGGCCCTGGAAATCCCCGAATTGAAAAAGCCCGCGGGGCCGGCGTGCGCGCATTGCGCCGGCGGCTGCGCGATCTACCCCGGCCGACCGCAAGTCTGCCGCGATTTCGAGTGCGAGTGGCTCGCCGATCGCGCCCTGCCCCCGACAATGCGCCCCGATCGAGTCGGCACGATCCTGATGGAAGCGGACGAGGGCGACGAATACCGCGCGGTTTGCGCGCCGGAAAAACCCATGGCCTGGCGCAACCCGCTCGTGTTCGCCCATCTCGTGAAGATCGCCAAGTCCGGACGCATAGTGGTCGCCAAGGCGGGGCTCCTCTCCTGGCGCATTTTTGCCTCGGGCGAATGGGGGCCGACGGTCTGAGCAACTTGATTATTTGTTGGGCGCCATGCTTATGGTGCGGGCAGCGGAATTAAGGTCGGCTCGGGTTCGCGGCGTTCCCGCCTTCCCCGGCCATAGCCTCGGCTCGGAACCAATGCTATGGACCATCCTTCAAAGGTGAACTCGTCTCGACGATGATCGCTCGCCAAAGGGCCGGTAAAAGCCCGCGCGCGCGAAAGGGGAGGCCTCGGCGGCCATGAAAAAAGTTGAAGCCATCATCAAGCCCTTCAAGCTCGACGAGGTCAAGGAGGCTCTGCAAGAAGCGGGCGTTCAAGGGATCACGGTCCTCGAAGCGAAGGGATTCGGCCGTCAGAAGGGCCATACCGAACTCTATCGCGGCGCCGAATATGTCGTGGATTTTCTGCCGAAGGTGAAAATCGAAGTCGTCGTCGCCGACGAGAATCTCGCTGCGACGGTGGAGGCGATCCGCAAGGCGGCGCAGACCGGGCGCATCGGCGATGGCAAGATATTTGTATCGCATATCGACGAGGCCATTCGCATTCGAACCGGGGAAACCGGAGCGGACGCGGTTTAGGCTTGTCTTCGACCGATCGGACTCATTTAATTTCGCTTCCGCCATCGAAGACATCATCAGAATCGGGACGGGAGAGTTTGGACTTAGCGCGATCTCGCGCATGTTTGGGGAGTAACAACTATGGCAATCAAGACGGCCAGCGACTTTATGAAATTTGCGGCGGACAACAAGGTCGAGATCGTCGATCTCAAGTTCTGCGACGTGCCCGGACTCTGGCAGCACTTCTCGGCCTCCGCCAACGAGTTCGGCCAAGAGGTTTTCGAGGAAGGCATCGGCTTCGACGGATCGAGCATCCGCGGGTTCCAAAGCATCGACGAGTCGGACATGTTGTTGGTCCCCGATCCGGAATCCGCGTTTCTCGATCCCTTTGCCGAAGTCCCCACGGTCAGTCTGACCTGCAACGTTCGCGATCCGGTGACCGGCCAGCCCTACTCGCGCGATCCGCGTTTCGTCGCGCAGAAGGCGGAAACCTATCTGCAATCCACCGGCGTCGCCGACCTCAGCTACTGGGGCCCGGAGATCGAATTCTACATCTTCGACAACGTGCGTTTCGACCAGAGCTACAACTACGGCTTCTACTACGTCGACTCCGAGGAAGGGTTCTGGAATTCGGGCCAGGCGGACCGGCCGAACCTCGGCTACAAGCCGCGCTACAAGGAAGGCTATTTTCCGGTTCCTCCCATGGACCACCTGCAGGATATCCGATCGGAAATGCTGCGCACGATGGAGAAATGCGGCGTCCGGATGGAGATCCACCATCACGAGGTGGGAACGGCGGGGCAATCCGAAATGGACATGCGGTACACGACGCTCGCCCGCATGGCCGACCAGATCTTGATATATAAATACATCATCAAGAACGTCGCGCGCCGCCACGGCAAGACGGTGACGGTCATGCCGAAGCCGCTCTTTCAGGACAACGGCTCCGGCATGCACGTGCACCAGAGCCTGTGGAAGAAGGGCAAGAACGTCTTCTACGACGCCAACGGCTATGCGCTGATCAGCGAGACCGCCCGTCATTACATCGGCGGCATATTGAAGCACGCCCACGCGCTGTGCGGATTGGTGGCGCCCACCACCAACTCCTACCGCCGACTGGTGCCCGGCTACGAAGCGCCGATCAACATCGCCTACTCGCAGCGCAACCGCAGCGCCGCCGTGCGCATCCCGATGTATTCGCCGAACGAAAGCGCCAAGCGCCTCGAGTTCCGCACCCCCGACGCGAGCTGCAACCCCTATTATGCGTTCGCCGCCATGCTGATGGCGGGGCTCGACGGCGTCGCGAACCG
This sequence comes from Roseiarcus sp., assembly GCA_050015935.1. Classification (GTDB taxonomy): domain Bacteria; phylum Pseudomonadota; class Alphaproteobacteria; order Rhizobiales; family Beijerinckiaceae; genus Roseiarcus. Next base: position 5,804 of record JBEKAL010000109.1, on the reverse strand, counting down.
GACCGAGCCGCCGCCGCCGGTCGACAAGGACCTCTACGACCTGCCCCCGCAGGAAGCGGCGAAGGTCAAGTCGATGCCGGGCTCGCTGGAAGAAGCGCTGCACGCGCTGGAGGACGACCACGCTTTCCTGCTCAAAGGCGACGTCTTCACCCCCGACGTGATCGAGACTTGGCTCGCCTACAAACGCAAGAAGGAGTTGGATCCGGTCAGACTGCGGCCTCACCCGTACGAATTCGCTCTGTACTTCGACATTTAGAGCGCGCCGCTTGTGCGCGGAAGCGGCGATTTCCCCCCTCCCCCGCGCGAGGGGGAGGGGTGGCGAATATCCGTCAATGGCTTCAAAAGGCTTCCCGCCGCTATAAGGCGGCGGGCAGGGGCAAAACCATAGCGACTTAGGAAAGGCACACCATGAAGACCGCCAAGGACGTCCTCAAGGCGATCAAGGACAACGATGTAAAATATGTCGACCTGCGTTTCACTGATCCGCGCGGCAAGTGGCAGCACGTCACTTTTGACCAGACGGTGTTCGATGACGACACCATGGCCGAGGGACTGGGGTTCGACGGCTCCTCGATCGCCGGCTGGAGGGCGATCAACGAATCCGACATGACCTTGATGCCGGATCCGACGTCGGCCTGCATGGATCCGTTCTTCGCGGCGTCGACCATGGTGATGAATTGCGAAATTCTCGACCCGGCCACCGGTCAGCCCTACAACCGCGATCCGCGCGCCATCGCCAAGAAGGCCGAAGCCTACCTGAAGTCGACCGGCGTAGGCGACGTCGCCTACTTCGGCCCGGAAGCCGAATTCTTCGTGTTCGACGACGTCCGCTTCAAAGCCGACCCCTACAACACCAGCTTCACCATCGACTCGGTCGAGCTGCCGATCAATTCCGACACGCCCTACGAGGGCGGCAACCTCGGCCACCGCATCCGCACCAAGGCGGGCTATTTCCCGGTTCCGCCCCAGGATTCGGCGCAGGACATGCGCTCCGAAATGCTCACGGCGATGACGCAGATGGGCGCGGCGCCCGAGAAGCACCACCACGAAGTCGCCGCCGCGCAGCACGAACTCGGCCTCAAGTTCAGTCCCCTGACGTTGATGGCCGACCGCCTGCAGATTTATAAGTACTGCGTCCACATGGTCGCGCAGAGCTACGGCAAGACGGCGACCTTCATGCCCAAGCCGGTCTATGGCGACAACGGCTCGGGCATGCACGTCCACCAGTCGATCTGGAAGGCCGGCAAGCCGATGATGGCGGGCGACAAATACTCCGACCTGAGCCAGGAATGCCTCTACTACATCGGCGGCGTCATCAAGCACGCCAAGGCGCTCAACGGCTTCACCAACCCTGCGACCAATAGCTACAAGCGCCTGGTTCCGGGCTTCGAAGCGCCGGTGCTGCTCGCCTATTCCGTGCGCAACCGCTCGGCGGCCTGCCGCATTCCGTGGACGTCCGATCCGAAGGCCAAGCGCGTCGAGGTGCGCTTCCCCGATCCGTTGGCCAATCCCTATCTCGCGTTCTCGGCGATGCTGATGGCCGGCCTCGACGGCATCCGCAACAAGATCGATCCGGGCCCCGCGATCGACAAGGACCTCTACGACCTGCCGCCCAAGGAGGTCAAGAAGATCCCGACGGTTTGCGGCTCGTTGCGCGAAGCCCTCTCCAGTCTCGGCAAGGACCGCGCCTTCCTCAAGGCCGGCGACGTGTTCGACGACGACTTCATCGACAGCTATATCGAGCTGAAGATGGACGAAGTGTACCGTTTCGAAATGGCGCCGCACCCGGTCGAATTCGACATGTACTATTCCGCCTGAGGCGGTTCTCGCTTCTGCAGCGAAAAAGGGCGGCCGAACGGCCGCCCTTTTTCATTTGCGCAAGGGCGGCGCGGCGATTCGCCGCGGCTCCGCGCGCGCGACGCCCGTCCTGGACAGCGGCCCGACGTCGCCCGCTCCGTCGGTTGCGCCCCCGACTTCGCCGTTGCGGCGAGGGAGGCGGACCGGAACGTGAACAAAAGCGAAGAGCGCGGCGACATCGGTCGCCTCGCCCGCCTAAACGCACTATATTGAGTAATCCGAGACTCGGCCGAGACGCAATTCCATGACCCAGACGCGCCAAATCCTCATCGTCGACGACGACGCCGATTTGCGTCAGGCGCTGACCGAGCAATTGGCGCTGCACGCCGAATTCAGGGTGTCCGAGGCGCCCGACGCCGCCGCCGCCCGCCTTGCAGTCGAGAGCGCCGCGCCCGATCTCGTCATCATGGACATCGGCCTTCCCGACATGGACGGACGCGAAGCCGTGCGGCTGTTGCGCGCGGGCGGGTTCAAGCGTCCGATCATCATGCTCACGGCGCGCGATTCGGACGCCGACACGGTGATCGGCCTCGAATCGGGGGCCAACGACTATGTCGCCAAACCGTTCCGTTTCGCGGTGCTGCTGGCGCGAATCCGCGTGCAGTTGCGCCAGCACGAGGCGAGCGAGGACGCCGAGTTCCAAATCGGCCCTTATGTCTTTCGTCCCGCGACCAAGAATCTCGTCGACGCCAAAGGCGCCAAGCTGCGTCTGACGGAAAAGGAGGCGGCCATCCTGCGTTTTCTCCATCGCGCCGAGCGTCAGGCGGTGCCTCGCGAAACGCTGCTGCGCGACGTATGGGGCTACAACGCCAACGTCACGACGCATACGCTGGAGACGCACATCTATCGTCTGCGGCAGAAGATCGAGGACGACCCGGCCGACGCGCGCCTTCTCGTCACCGACGCCGGCGGCTACAAGTTGCTGTCATGAGCGGGCCAATCGGAGCGCGGCCCCATGAGCCTTGAAGCCGATGTCCGGAGAATGGCGGGCACGCACCCTTTCGATCTCTTGCCGCACGAAGCGCTGCAACTCATCGCTTTCTCCTGCGCCAAGAAAATTCTGAAGGCCGGCGAGACGCTTTTTGTCGAAGGCGAGCCGGCGGACGCGGCTTATTTCGTGCTGTCGGGCGCGATCAATCTGATGTCCCGCGACGCCCGGCGCCGCGTCGAAGCCGGCGCCTTGATCGGCGAGACGGCGCTGCTGACGGACCTGCTGCGCCGAGCCAGCGCGCGCGCGGCCGAAGATTCCGTCGCGCTGCGCATTCCCGGCCAAGTGTTTCGCCGCGTCCTTTCCGAGTTTCCGCAAGCCGCGGCGAAAATCCGCGCCGCGGCCTCCGCGCGCACGCGCGACTTTCTCGAACGGCTCGAAGAGGTTCGCGCACGGGCGTTCGACGCGTAGTTCGCGCTTCAAGCGCGCGCCGCGTCTGCAACCGCCGCAGTCGAGCGTCAGGAGCGAACAACCCGTCGAATTCGGGCGCGCCGAATTGGCTGTGACGCGCGCCCGGAGCGCTGGCGGCGCCCCGGGTCGGTCGCGCTTCGATCATCGCCGTGACCGCCGGGACGGCCGGTCCGGCGGCGAGCGAAAGCCGGGACTGCCGGGGGCCGCGCTGAGGCGGAAGCCGATTTCGTCGGCCTCGAGGGAACGGCGTTTGACATCGGCGGCTCCAAAAGCTTGTGTCGGTCTTTGAGCCGCCGGTCCGCCTTCGCCATCGGGCGCGCCGTCCGGCCTCGGCCGTCCGACTTGGAAAGACCCATTCGCCATGACCAATTCGCCCGCACATTCCGCGCTGAGCGCGGCGCGCGCCCCGAGCGCCGCCGATATCGACGCCCTGGCCGAGGCGGCCTTCGCGCAATTGCCGGCCTCGTTTCGCCGGCTGTGCGACGGCCTGGTGATCCAAGTCGTCGATTTCCCCGACGACGAGACGCTCGACGAAATGGGCGCAGAGAGCGATTTCGATCTCTTGGGCCTCTTTCGCGGCCGCGACCTGCCGAATCGGCCCGCGGTCGAGCCGACCGGCGCGATGCCCAATATGATCTGGCTCTATCGGCGTCCGCTGCTCGACTTCTGGTGCGAGGGCGAGGAGACGCTGGGCGCCGTCGTCGCCCACGTGCTGATCCATGAAATCGGCCACCATTTCGGTCTTTCCGACGCCGATATGGCCGCGATCGAGGCGGCCGCGAGCTAAAAGAGCGCGCGTGCGGCGAGAGCGCCCTTCACAACCGCGTCATGCTCGCGATAGACTGTGGGCGTCGCCGGGATCGGTCCGGCGACTCAGTGTGCGGGGGAACGGAGCGTCTTCTTGACGATTCATGTTCAGGCGGAGTCGCCGGAGACTTGTCCGGCCTTGGTGCTCAACGCGGACTTCCGTCCCCTGAGCTATTACCCTCTTTCGATATGGTGCTGGCGGGACGCGATCAAGGCGGTGTTTCTCGACCGCGTGAACATCGTCTCGCAATACGATACGCTGGTGCACAGCCCGTCGTTCGCCATGCGCCTGCCCTCGGTCGTCTCGCTCAAGAGCTACGTCAGGCCCTCGCGCTTTCCCGCCTTCACGCGCTTCAACGTGTTCCTGCGCGACCGTTTCACCTGCCAGTATTGCGGCGGGCGCGAGGACCTCACCTTCGACCACGTGGTCCCGCGCGCCAAGGGCGGGGTCACCAGATGGGAGAACGTCGTCGCGGCGTGTTCGGCGTGCAACCTGAAGAAGGCCGATCTCTTGCCTTCGGTGGCGCGGATGTGGCCCGCGCGCGAGCCTTATCAGCCGACGGTTCACGCCCTCCATCGCAACGGCCGGCTGTTCCCGCCCAACTACCTCCACAGCTCCTGGATGGACTATCTCTATTGGGATAGCGAACTGGAGCCTTGAGAGCCGCCGCCTCGCGCGTTCGGCCCCGATCAACGGGGGCCCGCGTCGGTCGTCATCTCGATAAGGGGCGTCGGCGAAAAGACCGAGACGAACTCGCCGAGGGTCGCGACGACATGGACGGTCCCCGGCGCCGGCGCCCTGACCGAACACTGCTCCAAATCGGCCTTGCCTTCGTCGAGGAACGCGGCGGCCGCATCGCGCCTGGCCTCGGCCTCGGCGATGTCTTCGGCGCGCGAGCCGGCCCTCAGCAGCGCGAGCTTCTTGCGCGCGTCGAGCAGTTGCGCGGCGGCGATGCGGGAGTCGCGTTCGACGACCAGCAATTGCGCGCGGGTGATCGCCACGTCGATCGGCATCGCGCTGGCGCGATCGAGGGCGGCGCGGGCTTCCTCGGCGCGCGCCTCGGCGACGCCGACGCCCGCCTCGCCGATCGCGATCTCCTCCGGTCGAGGGCCGTTGCGAACCCGCTCGTTGGCGGCCTCGGCCGCCGCCAGCGAGGCGGCGCGGAAAGCGATCTCCTTCTCCAGCGGGCGGCAATCCAACTGCACGAGAATGACGCCCGCCTCGACGTGCGCGCCCTCGCGGACCAGGATCGATTGCACGATGCCGCTCCTGGCGACGCCGAGCGCGAGCGCGCGTGTGTGGGAAGGCGGCGAAGCGGACGGGCCCGGCGCCGACTGCGCCAACGCCGGCGCGCCGTGCAGCGCCAAAAGGAGCGCGGCGAGCATCGACCATTTACGCTTCATCGCTTCGTCCCATCGCGTCGACCCAGCCGGCGGGAAAATCGCCCGATCTTACGAGTGGCACCGAACCTATAGCACTCTCGCCCGACCGCTGCGCGGATGGAGAAACGTCGCCGGCGAATCGGGCGATCGTTTGTCGGGCGAATGATGCCAACGGCCACAAACAATGACTCGTCATGGCCGGGCTTGTCCCACGGCTGTCCGGCACGGTTTGTGCTTTCATGCCGCCCTCGCCATCGCGGCGTGAGCGCGGCTTGCGCGGCGCCGGCGAGAGGCTCGCGTCGCGAGCGTTGCGAATTCGAACAGGGTCGGCTGCGGTTCGGGTTTCGGCGGCGGCGAG
>JBEKAL010000108.1:0-11910 GCA_050015935.1 Roseiarcus sp. | reverse complement strand
CCAGGCCGCACGTGCACGCGCCCGCGGCTATCGCAACACCACCACCTTCGTCACCATCATCTACCTGCTCGCCGCCCCGCTCCCAGACATCCTCAAATCCACTTGAAACGTCGAAGAGCCTTGTCGGGCGGGCAGTCACAGCGCGTCGCCATCGGGCGCATGCTGATTCGCCAGGCCGACGTGTTCTTGATGGATGAGCCCATCTCGCATCTCGACGCCAAGCTGCGGGCGCATATGCGAACGGAGCTGCGCCATCTTCAGAAGCAGTTGGGGGTCACAACTTTGTTCGTGACGCATGACCAGCTTGAGGCCATGTCGATGGCGGATCGCATCATGGTCATGAACGATGGCGTGATCCAGCAATTTGCCCCTCCGCAGGAGATTTTCGATCGTCCGATCAATCAGTTTGTCGCGAGTTTCGTCGGTGAACCGCACTTGAACACGATCGATGTATCGGTCGAAGCGCGGGCGGGAAGGCCGACGCTAACCGCTAACGGTTTATCGCTCACAGCTCCCATAGGTTGGCTCGATCGGACCGATCAGCGGAGTCTCTCCGGCGGCAAGCACGTTCTCGGCGTTCGACCGGAGCATGTCGAACTTACCGCAGAGGCGGCCGGGGACACCAATCCCGCGACGGTCTGCGCGGTTGAGCCGCTTGGCGCGGAAGACCTTATCACTGTCGATATTGGCGGTCGGATGGTGCAGTCGAGGATGACGACCGGCGCGGCCAGTCGACTGCCGTCGACTTTCGGCGCCACGGTGCATGTCCGCTTCAAGTCCGACTATCTCTATCTATTTGATGGCGCATCGGAGCGGACCGTCGCTCAGGCCCTCTTTTCAAACTCGCGGTGGAATTAGATCATGAGCCGAACGGCATCCTGGATTGTCCTCTTTGTGCTTATGTGCGCCCTGCTCGGCAGTTGCACGGCAATGGCCGGCAATTTCGATCATTGGCCTGCAAGCCTTTCCGCCGTCGCGGCGATGCTTGTCGGGAAAGTCGCGAACGATCGCTTCCACTTCGTGAAATGGCCGATGGAATTCATATTTTGGTCCGCAATAACAATGGTGTTTTTCAATCTACTCTATCTATATTGGACGGCTTGAGCCGACGAAGAACAGTTACCCGATACTGAGCCGATACCGAGTGTTGAGTTCCGACAGCGCGACTCGCGCCGCGTGAGGTAAGTCGGTGAGCGTTCTTCGCGCCTCCTCCAAATCGGCATTGTTTTCCGCGAACATTCCGAAGTGGTGGCCAAGCATCAATGGTATGTTCGCCGCGTCGCAGAGTTCGACCGCCTCTTTGAGCGAAAAATTTCCAGGCACGCCGTTCGCGAGACGGGCCGAGTCACGTCCGTTAATGGGCAAGAGGGCAAGATCGATGTCCAAACCTGACAAATGATCGTTGAGGCCCGCGTAGGGGATGCAATCTCCGGAATGATAAAGGACCGGCCCCTTTTCGACGCGGAGCACGTAACCCAGAAAGAAGTGGCGACCTTGCGCATCCCGATTCAAGTCTTCGTGGGCGGCGGGAATCGCGATCAGCGAAAGTCCCGCGTCGAGTCGCATTCTGTCGCTCGCGTCAATTGACGCGAGCCGTCTCGTGGGCACGCCGCGGTCAATGGCCTTGGCTTTCTCAGCTTCCGGAACGACGAACGTGCAGTTTGGATTGGCTGTAGCGATCGGCCCAAGAGATTCCGGGTCCATATGGTCAGTATGGCCGTGCGTGATGAATACGTAGTCGATGGGGAACAGATTCTGTGGCTCGACCGGCACCCGCATCATTCGTTGATGGGGGAATCGGGTCCCCGAATATTTTTTCGCCAGTGAATCGGATAGATACGGATCGATGACAATCCGCTTGCTCCCGAATCGGATCAAGAAGCCCGCTTGACCGAGCCACCAGAAGTCGAGCTCGCCACGGCGGCCGTCAGAATGAAGACCTTGCGGGATGTCGGAGGCGAAGGCCTCGAGTCTAGACGCCAAGTTTCGCCTCGCTTCCGGCTTCTAGGCGAAGCAAGAGATTCCGGACGGCGATCGTGGTGGCGCGGTCGACGCTTTCCTCGGTCAATCCTCCTGCGTGCGGCGTCAAGATGACGTTGGGGTGGCGCAACAGTTCTGTCAGCACGGGAGGTTCGCAGTCGTAGACATCGGTGGCGAACGCTGAAATGCGCCCGGAGTTAAGGCCTGCAAGCACCGCGTCAGGATCTACCAACTCAGCCCGCGCGGTGTTCACGAGAATCACGTCGCCGCGCATCCTTTCAATTGCGCGCGCGTCGATAAGCGGACGATCGGTCGGCGGGCAGTGCAGCGATATAATATCCGCCTCCGACAGCAACTGATCAAGAGCGACAAGCGGAATGGCCGGCAGCGACCCGCCTCGCGCCGCAAGATACGGATCGTGACCGACGACTTTCATGTCGATCGAACTGCAGAAACTGGCGAGCATTTGTCCGATCGCGCCACAGCCAATGACGCCGACGGTTCTTCCTTGGAATTCGCGTCCCTTTCGGCGCCGCCATTGTCCAGACTTCAAAGTCGCGCTCGACCACGACACGTGTCGAAGGCCGTCCAGCATCAGAGCAAGCGCGAGTTCTGCGACGCCGCGCGTATTCGCCCCGACCGCCCTTTCGACGGCGATCCCTCGCTCGGTCGCCGCCTGGAGGTCAATCGCGTCGATCCCGACGCCATTGCGGCTGATCACCTTCAGCAAGGGGCTCGCGGCCAGCACGCTTCGCGTGATCGGCTCGACTCCCGCGAGATAACCGACGCAATCGGGAAGTTCGCGCAAGAGATCCGACTCCGTCGGCTGACGGCCAGGCGCTGGAAAGACCAGCTCGTAGCCGCGATCGGTCAAGAGCGCCAAAGCGGGATGGCCGTGCTCGGAGATGGATCGTGGCGTGATTGCGATTCGACCAGACATGCCGCGCGTCCGTTCACTTGGCCCAGCGAGGATTGTCGATCACAGTCGGCTTGCCGTCACGCTCGACGACGAGCCTGCGGAAGCCTTTCGTCTCGATCGCGCCGTAGTCGTGACCCGCGTGACCGGGGAAGGCGAAGAACGTGATGAACGGTTCATCCGGCGAGACGTTGATGCTGCGGTGGGCGTACCGACCCGGCACGTAGACGGCCTGGCCCTTACGGAACTCGCGAACCTCGACGTCGCCCTCTGGGCTCTCCATCATCATCATTCCGTGGCCGCGCAGGCAGTAATAGACTTCCGCGGTGTCGAGGACGGTGTGGAAATGGCCCTTGGTCATGTTGTATTCGTCGCCGACTTTGCCGGGATAGGTAATGCTCGTGCCATAGGCCACGTCCCCAGAGCTTTCCGGGACGCCCATGTCGTAGAACTCATAGAGCAGCGGGTCGCCCTTGCCCAGCGCGGCGTCATAGGCGGCCGTATCGTAGAACAACCCTTTCATGTTCGAGAGGCGCCGTTGGAGCGACGGGCGCCCCTTTGACAGACCGGAATCCGGATCGAAATCGATAAGCGTGGACTTCAGTTGAGCGATATCCGACATGCTCAGCTTCCTTTCGCGGCTTCGACGGCGATCTCGCTCAGCCGTTCGAATTTCGGACCAGATACGGGAATGTCGACGTCAAACACCTCGGCGATGACCCGAGTCCAACCGTGAATGAAATAGAACCAACCATCCTCGACCCGTAGCGAGTCTCGGGCCTTGGCGGCGTTGGCTTGCGCGAAGAAAACGAGGTTGCCGCGATAGTTGAATTCCCAAGCGATTCCATGCTCGGAAATCGATCTCGGCGCAACGGCGATTCGACCGGACATCTGGATTTTCCGCTCAACGCGTCCAGCGCGGATTGTCGATCAGAGTCGGCTTGCCGTTGCGTTCGACGACGAGCTTCCTGAATCCCTTCGTCTCGATCGTTCCGTAATCGTGGCCCGCGTGGCCGGGGCAGGCGAAGAAGGCGATCAGAGGTCGATCCACAGAAATATTGATGCCGCGATGGGCGTAGCGACAGGGCACGTAGACTACCTGGCCTTTGCGGAACTCCTGGACCTCGACGTCGCCCTCCGGATTTTCCATCAACATCAGTCCGTGGCCGCCGAGGCAGAAATAGACTTCGGCAGTATCGAGTGCGGTGTGAAAATGGCCCTTGGTCATATGGTATTCGTCGCCGATCTTGCCGGGATACGTGATGGTCGTTCCGTAGGCGACGTCGCCGGATGAGTGAGGCACGCCCATCTCGTAAAATTCGTATACGAGCGGGTCCCCTTTGCTCAGGGCGGCGTCGTAGGCGGCTTTGTCGTAAAATATACCTTTCATATTCGACAGTTTCCGTCGGATCGACGAGCGACTCTTCGACAAGCCGGAGATCGGATCGAAATCAACAAGAGTCGATTTGACATTCGCGACATTGAACATAGCTCACTTTCCTTTCGTGGCGTCAATGGCGACTCGACTCAGCTGCTCGAATTTTGGACCCGACACAGGAATGTCGACGTCAAACACTTCGGCGATGACCCGAGTCCAACCGTGAATGAAATAGAACCAACCGTCCTCGACCCGAAGCGAGTCTCGGGCCTTGGCGGCGTTGGCTTGCGCCAGGAAAACGAGGTCGCCGCGATAGTTGAATTCCCAAGCGATTCCATGCTTGGGAAAAAGGACCGCATCGGTCAGCGGCGAGCCTGGCCTGTCCTTGCCGAGGCCCGTCGCATTGATCACCATCGAGCCGACGGGCAGTCCCGCAACGATGGGATCCGCTGACGCAGGCTCCGACGCGACCACGTAATCGATTGGGATCGAAAAGCCGATGCGCTGGTGGACTTCCTTCATTTCGGCGAGGCTTTGTTCTCGGCGCGCGGTGACGACGATGCGAGCGGGGACGTCGCCCCCGCCGTTCGCCTTGTTGTGAAGATAGAGCGTCAGCGCCATCGACGAGCCGCCGGAGCCCAAGACGAGCAGGCTTGCGCCCGTGTGACGCCAATACCCGTCCTCCACGATCGCTTCGAGCGAATAGCCGACCGTAATCGGGTCCTTGGCGTGACCGACGAGCCGCGAGCGCCGTTTCGAAATGCTGCTGATTTCGCCGAGCGTCTCGGCGTAAGGGTCGAGTTCGTCGAACAGCTCGCGCGACGCCTTGAGAAGGTTGACTTTGTGAGTCGTCACCAACGCGCCGAGCGAGAGCGGATCGTCCTTGATGAAGGCGACGGCGTTCCGGTAGCGCTCAGGGGCGTCATTCGGGACGAAATCTATCCCTCTGATGACGGCGTTGAGTCCCAACTCTTCGGACCATCGGGGAAACACTCGCATGATCGAGGACTGGCCGGTCGTAACCCCGATAAAGTACATCGTCGGTTGCGTCGCGGGTTGGTAAGACATCGTCAGGCGGTCCATATCCGAGCGAGCTGAGCGAAGCGTCAGATGGAAAGATCTTTCGTTCCGTTGGGCGCGAAGAGGATTTTGTTGTAGGGGCCGAGATCGCGATTCTGCAGTCGGCGGAAGGTGTTCGGCGCATCGCCGAGCGGCAACACATGGCTTATGAGCGGCTTGCTGGTGAGCGCGCCCTCGGAGATAAAGCGCATGATGTCGCGCCATTCGCGTCCGGGGAAAGGCACGGAATAGGAGTTCCACGATCCAACGATCCGCAGCTCGTGACGTATAATGCGTTCAAAGAGATCTGGTTTGAAAACGACGTCGCCGTGAGCGGAACCGTACGCCAGAATCGGGCCGAGCTTCTTCGCAATTGAAATCGCCATGGACCGGCTGGCGTTGTTCCCGGCGGTTTCAAGCACAGTGTCCGCCCCGAGCCCGCCTGAGGCTGTTCGAACCTTTTCGACGGCGTCCGCATCGGCGGCGTCGACGCAGATGTCCGCGCCGGCGGCTCGCGCCAAGGCGAGCTTGCTCTCGTCAATATCGATGGCGATGACGGGATTGGCGCCAGAGAGCTTGGCGAAACGGACCGCGAAATAGCCGAGCGCTCCGACGCCGACGACGGCGACGGCGTCGCCCGCCTTGAGATCGATCTTTTGGATTCCATGAAGGACGGTCGCCGTGAATTCGACGGTGGCCGCTTCGTCAAACCCGACGGAGTCCGGAAATCGGACGAGGTTGCGCGCCGGGGCCTTGACGTACTGCGCGAAACCGCCGTCCGTGCGCGAACCAAGAAAATTGTAGCCGTCACATAGCGAGTAATGGCCGCGCGCGCAGGAATCGCAGGAAAAGCATGGCATGAGCGGCGCCACCGCGACTCGGTCGCCAATTCTTGACGTTTTCACCGCCGGTCCAAGGTCGACGACGACGCCGGCGAGTTCGTGCCCCGGGATCGTCGGGAAATTGTATGTGCCGCTGGTCATCACGCGACCGATGTCGGAGCCGCAGACGCCCGCCGCAATGACTTTGACGAGCGCGTCCCCCGGTCCGAGTTCGCTCGGAACGGGCACCCGTTCGATTCGCAAATCGCCCGGAGCATGAAGAACAGCGGCTTCCATCAAGTTTGGCATTACGCCGATCCGTTCATCTGGAATTCAATCGCGCGAGACAACCATCGCCTTCATGCCGCGCCCGGCTTGCGCGGTTTCGAACGCCTGGTGGATGTCGAGAAGCGAAAAGCGATCGCTGACGATGTCGCGCACGTTGATCTGACCGTCGGCGACGAGCTGCATCGATCTCGAATAGTCCTCGTTCGAAGAGCCCGTCGTGCCCGTGACGATGAGTCCGCGATAGTGAATTAGGCTCGTGTCGAGCGGGATGGTCGTTCCCTTCGGCAGTCCGCCGAAGAAGTTGACGCGGCCGTGCATGGCCAAGAGCGTGAGCGCCAGGGGCTGAAGCGCGGGCGCAGAGGCGGCTGTGACGACCACATCGACGCCGTTCCCGCCCGTCAAAGCTGAAACCTCGGACGACAGGTCACGGATCGCGGAATTGATCAGAACGTCCGCGCCAAAGCGCTCAACGCGCTTCAGTCGATCCCCGTTCAAATCCGCCACGATGACCGATTTGGCGCCGTAACGTTTGGCGAGCTGCACGAAGCACGCCCCGATGGGGCCGGAGCCGATGATGAGAACTCGATCTTCCGGAGTGACGCTCAGATACTTGAATGCGTTGAAGCAGCAGGAGGGCGGTTCGACTACGGCCGCCTCATCGAAACTGACGTGAGCGGGAATCTCGAAGACGTTGGCGCCGCGGATCGCGATGTTCGGCACTCGCATATAGTCTTCGAATCCTCCGTCAATGCTGATGCCGAACGCCTCGTAGTTCGGGCACATGTTGTTGAAGCCGCGACGGCACATCGCGCATCGGCCGCATCCGATGTTCGGCGTCAACGAGACCCGCATTCCTTCGTGATAGCCGCTTACATAGCGTCCGACCTTGGCGACGACCCCGGAGACCTCGTGTCCCAGAACGCGGCGCGCGGGCGTCGGGATTTTGAAATGTCCTCCCTTGAAGATGCGCATATCGGTGCCGCAGAGGGAGGCGGAGCGAACGCGCAAGAGGATTTCGTCGTCGCCGCATTCGGGGACGTCGCGATCCTCAATGACGATGTCGCCCGGCGCCCGGTAAACTGCCGCCTTCATGAAGGACGTTCCCTCGCTTTCGCCGCCTCAAACCTTCTTGCCCTGGCCGTCACGGCCTCAAACTTCCATGCCGTAGCGGTGGACTTTGTGGGTGGGGTAAAGCGCGATCGTCGGAATTGTGACGTCGGGCGTGCGGGTCGCCACATAGAGCGCTAGCCAAGCCACGTTGTCGACGCTGATGCAGGAAGCGTGAATCCCCTCTTTCAGCTCTTTCTCGTCAAGCCAACCGTCGAGATAAGCGGGCAGATCTCCGTCGTAGAGTCCCTTGTCGATGATCTCCGTCATCGGGGTTTTGACGTGCGACGGATTGAGAACCGTGACCCCGATATTCTTGCCCTTGCCTTCGAGAAGAATATTTTTCGAAAAGCCGAGCATGCCGTGTTTCGACGCGCGATAGGGGCTGTGTCCCGGACCGGATGCGAGCCGCGTCGAGGACGAGCCCATGTTGATGATGCGCCCGCCGCTCGCTTGCTTTTCCATATAGAGGAACGCCTCGCGGCAACAGAGGAACACTGCCGTGAGATTGGGGCCGATCGTTTTGTTCCATTCCTCGAGCGTGACCTGAGTGACCGGGGGCGCGAGCGAGTCGCGACCCGCGCTGTTCACCAGCAGGTCAATCTTGCCCCAGCGATCGAATGCTGACTTGAAAAAGGCCCTGACCGCCGGCTCTTCGGTCACGTCGGCGACATAGGCTTCGAATTCCCCGCCGGCGGCATTAATCTCTTGGGCGACTTTCGCGAGCCGGGCGCTGTCCACGTCGACGCCCAGCACTTTGCATCCATATTCGCAGTAGACTTGCGCCACGGTCTCGCCGATGCCGGAGGCGGCGCCCGTAATGATAGCGACCTTGCCATTCATTTCTTGTCCGAAATTCCGCATGACGGTTTCCTCTTCCATCGGGTTACGTGCGCCGGTCGATCGATGCGCCGCAGCGAGGCTCGCTTTCAGACTCCAGTGGACTTGGCGGGCCGCGCCCGGCGAGCGGCTTGCACGGCGGCGGCTGTCAGATTGGCGATTGCTTCAAAACCTTCCGCTTCGATCGGCTTGCGATCGACCATCCAGGAGCCGCCGCAAGCGACGACCGAAGGAAGAGCAAGGTAAGAAGCAAGCGTATCGGGGCCAATGCCCCCGGTGGGGATGAAGCGGACATTTGGGTAGGGGCCCGCCAGGGCTGTAAGGAACGCCACGCCGCCCGACTGTTCCGCCGGAAAGAATTTCAGCGTCTCGAGCCCGTATTCCAAAGCCATTTCGACGAAGCCGGGCGCGTTAACCCCGGGGAACACCGGCATTCCGCTTGAAACGCAAGCTTCCACGACGCGCCGGTTAAAGCCCGGAGTGACGACAAACGACGCCCCGGCTGACGCCGCCTCCCGCACCTGATCGGCGTTCGCCACCGTTCCAGCGCCGACAGGCGTCTCGGGGGCTTCGCGGCGGATCGCCTCGATGGAGGCCGCCGCCGCCGAAGTGCGGAACGTGATCTCGGCGACCGACAAGCCCCCACGCGCCAACGCCTTCGCGAGAGACGCCGCGTTTCGCGCGCTATTGAGGACGACGACTGGGACGACGCCTTCCGCCGCGATTCTTGAAACCACGTCCGTCGCCATTTGCGGGTTCCCGAACACGTTCGCCACCGAGGCCGTGCGCTCAACGCATAGAGAATAGAATGAAATTTGATTGACGGTAATGGGAAAACAAATTATTTTTCCTATTTGCCTTTCGCCGCCCGCCGCCGGGCCAAATGAGGGCCTGTCCCCATCATTAGGTTCAGTTACTGATGAAAGGGCGCCGGTAGTCGACCGAGCGGCGAAGCAAATCGACGGCTTGCCGATCGTTCGGCTCCCGCTCCCGAAACGCCAGCTCAAGGCAAATTTCTGAGTCCGTCGCGCCGAATTTATCGACCGCGGCGAGAAAGCTTTGGGGGGTCGATACGTCCGCTGCTGTTGTAGGGCTCGTCAAACGACCAACGCCCCCCTTTATTCGCGGATGCCTGCTTCATGTGAATGATCGGGCAATCTCGACCGAAGGCCTCGAGCCACCGATAGGGGTTCGTATCGTCAGGATTCCCCGACGCAACGTCGCCATGGTCGACGTCGAGCATCACCCTCAGCGCCAGCCCCGCCCGCTTGCCGATCTTGTCCATCAGCCAAGCACAACTCGAAAGGGTTTCCCCAAGCTCTCGGCCGATGGACATATGTTCCTAAAATAGGAATTTGAGTCCGGCGCACGAAGCGTGCTCCCAGACTTCGCACCAGCCGTCGAGGGCATGCTCGACAATCGTTTCGCGGCGCAAAACGTCATCGTAGTCCCGATACGTTAGGATCGCGAACTGACTGCCCATCGACGAAGCGCCGAGATCGACGGCAAGAGTTGCAAGCCGCTTCAGCCAAGCGACGGTCCAGCGTCGAACGTCTTTGTCCGGATGTCCTAGATTATTGAGACGCCCGCAGGCGCCAGTGCAAACCGAGGTTATGGCTACCCCATATCGGGCCCCGATGTTTGCGTACTCTCGCGTCAACCGGCGCAAAACAGGAGATGGCCACTCGGGATTAACGAATTCGTGCGTCAATTGCAGGCGGCGTATGCCTATCTGGTCAGCCACGACCGGGATTAGGTCATCAGGTTCGGCGAAGCGGTTTATGAGCGGGTTCGTGCTGATAGACAGGGAGTATGGCATGCCTTCAGATCGCTCTTGCCTTCGAGTGCCAGAGAGTTCGATAGGCGGCGATTCCTGCGATCGCGGCCGGCCGATGCTCTTTAAGTTCAAGCGGAAGCCGCGGCAGCGCGCCCGCATCGCCAATCAGCGCGAGCACTGCCGCTCCAGCGGCCGTTGCCTCTTGTAGGAGCGACGAGAATACGCGCTGTTCAGACCGCATGCCGGCCAGCAGTTCGCAAAAAAGGTCATTTCGCGCGAAGGGTCCATCGACGATGATATCGGACGTCGATCCCAGTGCATTGAGGAGCTCCGACACCATTAGGGCGGCGTAGAGCGTCGCAAGCGACGCCCGTTGACTGGGCGCTTCGTCAAGCGGACCCTCGATCCGCCCTCGGTTCCCGCTTCCAGGCACAGGTCCGCCGGTGTCGCTGAACGATGGAAGCGCGAAGACACGCTTAGCGACGAGCCCCTCGACCTCCGCCAAGGAAGCAGCACCGGCTGGCGCGCCTGCGAGAAGCGTTTCAAATTCACGGCCGCCAAAGAACCTGCAGCAGCCGACCGGGCGTCCATAAATGTCGGTAAAGGAAAACGTGTCCTTTTCGGGGTCGAGGGACGGAAGCTCGGTCTGGCTTTCAAAGCCGATGATCATTGTTCCGGTGGACAACAGCGCGAATGGGCCGAGCCCGGCGGCGAGGTAACGAAGATAGTTCGCATTTGAATCGTGAATGCCGCAAAGAATTTGCCCACGACCTCGAAATGCCGGGCCGAGAAGCTCCTGTCGAAGCTCGCCGATCACGTCCCAGGCCCGGGCCAGCGGAGCAAACAGCTTCTCCCAGCGACGCGCTTTCACGAGCGATGAGAATTCGCCGCCCAACACGTCCAACAATTGGCTAAAAACACCGAGAGCGGAAATCTCGGTCGTTTCACGGCCTCCTAGCCGGAAAGATAGATATTGGCCCCAAGGCATGATCGCCAGGATATTGGCAAATTCATTCGGAAAGGATGTCTCAAGCCAATAGAGTTGCTTTCCGAGCGTCAGCGAAACGGGAGCAATATTACAGAACACCTCCGAGAAGGGCGGCGCGATCCGTGCGTAGCCGTCGACGATCTCGCTCGGAGGCTCTGCCAAATAATCCATGACCGGCATCGCGAGATCGCCGGATCCGTCGACACATGCCAACGTTGCCCCGAATGCGCTCACTGCAATGACGTCAACGGGCAGCAGCGCGTCCAATTCGTTAAGAGCGACGCCGAGAAACTCCACGATCCGTTGATGGTCCAGATGTTTGTAGGGTGGCCCTTGCCGATGGAGGGTCTCCGACTTGCGATAAGCGATTTCGCGCAGGTTTCGGTCGAACAGAACGACTTTGCTGTTCGTCGCGCCGATATCGACGACGGCGATTCCGCGAGTGCTTCCTGGGTTCATTTTCACCATCTGTCGGAGATAGAAAAAATTCCCTACCTTCATAAAATATAATACTAAATTTCATTTTGCGACTCATTCGGCTGTCCGCCGTCAGCGCCTTTGAGACAGATCGGGGGTTTTCACGTAGGGAGGATTTCTGGATCATCCCAGTAACCGGGGCGAATTTCCGGGCGGAGGGGGAGTCAAAGTCGGCAAAGTGTGATTCAAGCTCTGGATGACGACGCGCATCCGTGATTCGCTGGAGCGGCTTTCGCGTGACGACCGGATCGGCGCGGCGCGCGATCCGATCCATGAAGT
>JBEKAL010000107.1:0-11947 GCA_050015935.1 Roseiarcus sp. | reverse complement strand
TTGGCTTCGTCGGCCGAGCGCAGGTCGGGCTTGGAGACGATCTCCATCAGCGCGACGCCGGAGCGGTTGAGATCGACGAAGCTCATCGTCGGCGACTGGTCGTGCAGCGACTTGCCGGCGTCCTGCTCGAGATGCAAGCGCTCGATGCCGACCTTGATCGAGTGATCGGGCGTCAGATCGACCTGGATCTCGCCTTCGCCGACGACCGGGTTCTTGTACTGCGAAATCTGGTAGCCCTGCGGCAGATCCGGATAGAAATAGTTCTTGCGGTCGAAAGTCGAGCGGTGGTTGATTTTCGCCTTGAGCGCGAGCCCCGTGAGCACCGCCTGCGCAACGCATTCCCTGTTGATGACCGGAAGCATGCCGGGCATGGCGGCGTCGACCAGCGACACGTGGGTGTTGGGTTCGCCGCCGAAGGCGGTGGAGGCGCCCGAGAACAGCTTGGCGCGCGAATTGACTTGCGCGTGCACTTCGAGGCCGACGACGACTTCCCAGTCTCCGCTGGCGCCCTTGACGAGCTTCGAGCCTGAAATCGACATATGCGCTCCTCGTTCGTGAGTCTCAGCAAACCAGCGCCCGGCAATGTCCCGACTCTGCGTAGGCGAGCAGCCGTCGATCGCGGGTCACGACACGATAGTCGTATTCCCGCGCCGTGGCCGCGATAATCCGATCCGCCGGGTCCTTGGGAGAGTCGCCGGGAAGGAACGATGAAGCGACGAGGACGCTCGGCGGCATGTCCGCGAGGCGGACGCCCGGCGCCTCCATGAGTCGTTCGAACCACTTCTGCGGAGACATCTGGAGGGTGATGCGGCCTCGAGAGGCGAGCAGCCCGATCTCCCAAGCGGAGATCGGCGAGATGAAAACGGGTTCGTCGGCCTGCAGCGCCGCCGCGATCGCGTGGCGCGCGTCTTCGCCGATCGGTTGATCGTTGGCGATCCAAATGACGGCGCAGGTGTCAAGCAGCAGACTGGCATTCATCGTCGATGCGCTTCGCCCATTCCGGATCCGCTGGTTCGGTCAAGTCGCCGGTCGAAACAACTGTTCCGCGAAGCCACCCGAACAAGGGCGGCTCGGCGGAAGGGGTCCGCTCAGGCGTCGGGCCCGCCGCGGACGCCGGCGACGGCGCGGCGGGCGGCACGCGCCGGAAAACAAGTTTGCGGCCGCTCAGATCGACCTGCTCGCTGTGGAAGCCGGCTTCCAGCCACGCCTTGGTCATCACGTTGTTCGACGGATTGTTGCTCCACCAGGCGCGATGCGACGCCGCGGAGGGCGGGAGCTTCGAGCCGAGCACGCGTTCGATTTCCGCGAAACTCATCCGCACCTGAGCGCCGCGTTGCGCGCGCAGATGGGCCGTAAGCGGCCGATATTTCGACGACGACTGTGCGCTCATCGATCGTCCCTCCAAGATGCGCCGCGAACGTAGTGTGTGTTTATGTGTGTGTCAAGAGTGTTTTTCCGCCTCTGCCGTTTCGATCAAGGAACGCGGCGAAGCCGGGCCCCGTCACTCCCACCAGGCCTCGGGCCAGCGCGCGCTCTCGCGCGATTGCTCGATCGCGTGGCCGAGCGTGAACAGCGTCTCTTCGTCGAACGGCCGGCCGATGAGCTGCAGCCCGAGCGGCAAGCCGTCGGCCGACAGGCCCGCGCGGGTCACGAGTCCCGGCAGACCCGCCATGTTGACCGTCACCGTGAACACGTCGTTGAGATACATTTCGACCGGATCGGCCGAACCTTTCTCGCCGATGCCGAAGGCGGGCGAGGGCGTCGCCGGGGCCAGGATCGCGTCGACGCCGTCGGCGAACACCGTCTCGAAGTCGCGCCTGATCAGCGTGCGGATCTTCTGCGCGCGCACGTAATAGGCGTCGTAATAGCCGGCGGACAAGACATAGGTGCCGATCATCAGGCGGCGGCGCACTTCCGCGCCGAAGCCCTTGGCGCGCGTCCTCTCATAGAGGTCGATGATGTCCGCCGCCGGCTCGCGCAGCCCGTAGCGAACGCCGTCGTAGCGCGCCAGATTGCTCGAGGCTTCGGCGGGCGCGACGATGTAGTAGGCGGGCAAGGCGTTGCGCGTGTTGGGCAGCGAAACGTCGACGACTTTCGCGCCCGCCGCGCTGAGCCAATCCGCGCCGCGCCGCCACAGCGTCTCGATCTCGGCGTTCATGCCGTCGAGGCGATATTCACGGGGAATGCCGATCGTCAGCCCCTTCGCCGAGCGCCCAACCGCCGCCTCGTAGTCGGGAACCGGCGCGTCCGCGCAGGTGGAATCCCTCGGATCGGCGCCGGCCATCGAGCGCAGCATGATCGCGCAGTCGCGCACGGTGCGCGCGATCGGCCCCGCCTGATCGAGCGACGAGGCGAAGGCGACCATGCCGTAGCGCGAACAGCGCCCATAGGTCGGCTTGATTCCGGCCGTCCCGGTGAAGGCGGCGGGCTGGCGGATCGAGCCGCCGGTGTCGCTCGCCGTCGCGCCCAAGCACAGGCGCGCCGCCACCGCCGCGGCCGAGCCGCCCGACGAACCGCCGGGCGTCAGCAGGCCGCGCTTGTCGCCGGCGAGCGCCGCGCGCGCCTTCTCGACGCTCCAGTTCGGCGGCAGCCAGGGCGAAGCGGTCGGACCGTAGTAGGAGGTTTCGGTCGACGAGCCCATCGCGAACTCGTCCATGTTCAACTTACCGAGCATCACCGCGCCGTCGCGCCATAGATGCGCGGTGACGGTCGATTCGTAGGGCGGCTTGAAGCGGTCGAGGATGTGGCTGCACGCCTGCGTGTGCACGCCCTTGGTCGCATAGAGGTCCTTGACGCCGATCGGCAGGCCTTCGAGCGGCCCGGCCGCGCCCTCGGCGAGACGCGCGTCGCTGGCCCGAGCCATTTCCAGCGCCCGCTCCGGCGTCGTCGCGACAAAGGCGTTGAGGCCCTTGGCGCGCTCCATCGCGCACAAATGCGCCTCGGTCAGTTCGACGCTCGAAAATCGGCGGGATCGCAGCTCGTCGCGGGCCTCGGCCAGCGTCAGTGACGTGAGTTCGGTCAAGTCGGGTTCCATCTCAAACGAAGTGAAATGCGGCGGGGCTCGTCATTCGATAACCTTGGGCACGACAAAGAATCCGTCTTCGGCGAGCGGCGCGTTGGCCAGGATCAACGGCTCGATCTCTCCGTCGGTCACTTCGTCCTCGCGCATCGGCAATTTCATCGGGATGACCGACGTCATCGGCTCGACGCCGGAAACGTCCACGGCGCTCAACGCCTCGACGAACGCGAGGATGGCGTTGATCTCGTTCTGCAGATGCGGAACCTCCGCGTCGGTCACGGCGATGCGCGCGAGGCGCGCGATGCGGCGGACGGCGGCCTGATCCACGGACATGACGACTCCTTCGGCTCGCGCCCTTTTGAGAGCGCGCCCCTATAGCATCGCGCGCTTCGCCGTGGCAACGCGCGGCGCGGCGTGCTAGCGCTCGCGCCCATGTCCTTTGCCGCGCTGAACCTCGAAGACCTCGACGCGATTCTGCCCGCTAAGGCGCGGCTGATCGGCGTGGATCTCGGAACCAAGACGATCGGGCTCGCGCTCTCCGATGTCGAGCGGCGCATCGCGACGCCGCTCCTCACCCTCGCGCGCGCGCAATTCTCGCGGGACGCGCAGGCGCTGAGCGAGCAAATCCGCAAATTCGAGGCCTTCGCGCTGATTGTCGGCCTGCCGCTCGCCATGGACGGCGGCGAAGGTCCGCGCGTTCAGGCGACGCGCGCGTTCGCGCGCAATTTCGCCCGGATCGATGCGACGCCGCTTGCTTTCTGGGACGAGCGCCTGTCGACCGCCGCGGTCAATCGCGCGCTGATCGCCAACGACGTCTCGCGCGCGCGCCGCGCCGAGGTCATCGACAGGATGGCGGCGGCCTATATCCTGCAAGGCGCGCTCGACCGCCTCGCGCTCATGGCGCGCGCGCGCCACGCGATCGATCCTCCCCGGTGACGCGAAATGCGGCAATTCGTCTTTTTTTAAATATTACAGATTTGTGACTTGACGCGATCTCTAACCTGATTACACTTCATGCGTGTATCCGGGAGACGCCATTTCCATCTTCGGGGGCGGAGCGTGCCTAATGGTCACTCGTCCGAGGGGCGCAAATCGTCGAAAGAACGGTCGGCGTCGGTCTGTCGTTCACGCGCCTTCGCCGCCGGCCGATCCGACGGCGAGTCGGGCCGCAGAGGCGGGGGCGGTCGCGCGCTATATCGCCGACATGGCGGGACAACTGGAATCGATGGCGACCGCGGCCCGGCTCGATCTGCTGGCCTATTTTCTGGCGATGGCGCGGGCGGAGAGTGAAACCTCGGCGCGCGCGGCCGGCCCTTCGATGACGCTGTCGAGCGAGGACGATCCCAGATTGGCGTAAGCGGAACACGCAAAAGCCGACGCCGGCTTCGTTTTCGGCCCCGTTCCATCAAGCGAGATTCGGTCGAGATCCGCCGCCGCGGCGAAGGCGCTTCGCTTGCCCGAGGCTAAGTTTCCGCGTCCGTCGCGATGAGCGCCACACGATTTCCGCCGCAATATTCGATCCGCCCCGCCAGATCGAGCTCGATGATCGCTTGGCGAATCGTCCTCACGTCGAGTTCGGCGGCGCGCGCGAGATCGTCGATCGAAATCGGCGCGGGACCGAGCAGCGCCTCGACGCGCCGGCGATCGACGTCGCCCTCGAGACCGGCGCCGAAGTCGTGCGCCGCCGCCTCGTCGAGCGCGTCGCCGAGGCGCGCGCGCGGCGTCGCCGCGGGATCGACGCCGAGCAAAGGATGTTCGCCCCATAGGGGCTCGCCGGTCTCGCGCGGACTTTCCTCCAGGTTTGAGAAGGGATCGCGCTCGCGCAAGGGGTCGACGATGGCCAGAACGTCCTCGAGGCGCGCGCACAGATTGGCGCCTTGGCGCAGCAGTTCATTCGTCCCTTCCGCGCGCGGATCGAGCGGCGAGCCCGGCGCGGCGAAGACTTCGCGGTTCTGCTCGGCGGCGAATTTGGCCGTGATGAGCGATCCGGAGCCGCGCGCCGCTTCGATGACCACCGTGCCCAGCGACAGGCCGGAAACGAGGCGGTTGCGGCGCGGAAAATCGCGGCCTCGCGGCTCCCATTCGAGCGGCATTTCCGAAACGATCGCCCCGTATTTCTCGATGCGCGGCAGCAGAGCGACCGCCTCGGGCGGATAGGGTTTGGCGTGGCCGCCCGCCAGCACGCCGATCGTGCCGGTCTCCAGCGCCGCGACATGGGCGCGCTGATCGATGCCGCGCGCCAGGCCGGACACGACGGTATAGCCCGCTTGGCCCAGGCCGCGCGCGAGCCGGTCCGCGAAGGTCAGGCCCGCCGCCGAAGCGTTGCGCGAGCCGACGATGGCGATGGCGGGCTGCTGCATCGCCTCCTCGAGTCCGCGCAGGGCGAGGACGGGAGGCGCCGAATCGATTTGGCGCAACGCCGGTGGATATTCCGGCTCGCCGAGCGCGACGAAGCGCACGCCGATCTTCACCGCGAGGGCGATTTCCCGCTCGACCTCCTCCACGCTGGCGACGCGGATCGGCTGTCTCGCGCCGCCGCGCCGGGCGAGATCCGGCAGCGCGTCGAGCGCCGCGCGCGCGCCGCCGCAATTGTTGATCAGCGCCAGGAACGTGCGCGGGCCGACATTCTCCGAACGGATCAGCCGCAACCAATCGAACCTCTGGTCGTCGCTGAGCCGCGCGCCCTTGGGCTTCTTGTTCACCGTTGGCCGCCGCCTCCGATTTTCGTTTCCGTTCCCGCGATCAAACGCCGGATATTGGCGCTGTGCTTGATCCACAGCAGCAGCGCGAGCACGCCGAAAACGTAAGCGACCGCGCTCTCTCCCATCGCCAGAGCCGCGAGCGGCGCCGCGACGCTCGCCGCGAGCGCCGCCGCCGAGGAATAGCGTGTCGAAGCCGCCGTCGCGAGCCAGACGAGCGCGAAGACGATCGCCGCCGGCCAGAAGGCGCCGATCAGGCCGCCGAGAAACGTCGCGACGCCCTTGCCGCCGCGAAAGCCGAGCCACACGGGATAGAGGTGGCCGAAAAACGCCCCCGCCGCGGCCGCGAGCCCGGTCGGCGGGCCGAACAGAACCGCCGCGAGCGCGACCGCGAGCGTCGCCTTGAGCGCATCGAGAACGAGCGTCGCGACGGCCAAATCCTTGCGGCCCGTGCGCAGCACGTTGGTGGCGCCGATGTTGCCTGAACCGATCGCGCGCAAATCTCCGGCGCCGGCGAGGCGCGTCAAAATCAGGCCGAACGGAATCGCGCCCAGGAGATAGCCGAGTCCGAGAGCGAGAAAATCATCGGGGGAAAACGCCATGCGCAGCGATCGCGTGAGGGAACGACGAAACCTTGAGCGAGCCTATTCGTGCGCGACCGTTCCCGCAACCAGCGTCATCTTGACCCGGCCTTCGAGCCGCGCTTCGTCGAAGGGCGTGTTGCGGCAGCGCGAATGCAGCGTCGCCGGATCGAGCACGAACGGCGCCTCGGGGTCGAAGCGCACCAAGTCGGCCGGCGCGCCGACCGCGAGGCGACCGCCGGGAAGCCCGAGGATTTCCGCAGGCCGGGTCGTCATCGCGCGCAACAGGCGAGGCAGCGTGACGCGGCCCGCGGACACGAGACGCAGGCTCGCCGCGAGCATCGTCTCGACGCCGATCGCGCCCGCCGCCGCCTCGGCGAACGGCAGCCGCTTGGTCTCGACGTCCTGCGGATCGTGATCGGAAACGATCACGTCGATGAGGCCCGCGTTCAGCGCTTCGACGAGCGCGAGGCGTTCGTCCTCGTCGCGAAGGGGCGGGTTCAACTTGAGGAAGGTGCGGTAGTCGCCGACGTCGATTTCGTTGAGAGTGAGATGGTTGATCGAAACGCCGCAACTGACCGGCAGTCCCGCTCGCCGCGCCCGCGCCATCGCTTCGAGCGAGAGCCGGTTGGAGACGAAGACGGCGTGATAGCGCGCGCCGGTCAACGCGACGAGGCGAAGATCGCGCTCCAGCACGATCGTTTCCGCTTCGCGCGGAATTCCGGTGAGACCGAGTCGGCTCGCCCGCTCGCCCTCGGCCATCACCCCCTCGCCGCTGAGGTCGCGATCCTCGCAGTAGTGCATGACGAGCGCGCCGAAATCGCGGGCGTAGGTCAGCGCGCGCCGCATCGTCTGCGCGTTGGCGACGCTGTGAGGGCCATCGGAAAAGGCGACCGCGCCGGCCTCGGCGAGCAGTCCGATCTCGGCGATCTCGCGCCCCTCGAGGCCCTTGGTCAAAGCGGCGGACGGCAGCACCCGGACCTTGGCCGTGTCGCGCGCGCGCCGCAGGATGAAATCGACCACGGCGGGATCGTCGACCGGCGGATTGGTGTCCGGGCGCGCAACAATCGTCGTCACGCCGCCCGCCGCCGCGGCGGCGCTGGCGCTGGCGATCGTCTCGCGATGCTCGGCGCCGGGCTCGCCGATGAAGGCGCGCATGTCGATGAGCCCCGGCGCGACGACGTCGCCTTCGCAATCGACGAGCCGCGCTTCGGCGGGGGCGGACTCGCGCGTCACGCCCTCGCCGAGCGCCGCGATGCGCCCATCGACGACGAGCGCGCCGCCGCGCGATTCGCGCATCTCCGCGGGATCGATCAGACGGGCGTCGAGAAAAGCGATGGGGCGAGGATGGGGCACGGCCGCCTGGATTAGCCGCGCCGAGGCGCGCAGGCAAGGCCGCAAACGCGACTCGCCTCTTGCCTGCGCCGGCAAAAGCGTCTAGACGGCGCCTCTGCCGCACGGGACGGCTTTCCCGGCGGGAGGGTTCGGGCGCCCGTAGCTCAGCTGGATAGAGCACCAGACTACGAATCTGGGGGCCAGGGGTTCGAATCCCTTCGGGCGCGCCATTGTTTCTAATGACTTAGCGTAAACATTGAGTCTGCTCTCTTCCGCCGACTTTGGCTGGGGTAGCGCAGAGGGTAACGATCGAGCCTCGACAGCGGCAGTGCGCCGTCGAGGCTCGCCGGTCTTAGTGACCGTACCTCTCACGAACATCTTGAAGAGCAACGTTCGCGGCATTCCAGCGTCGCCTATCCGCGGGCTCCGCAAAGCTCTCGATCAGCGGTCGCCTTCGATCGGCGCCTTCGGTGCTGACACTCGCGCATTCGTTTGGGTATCGCGACGCGAGTTGGTCCTCGATTGCGCGCATGCACGGAACCGCCCACGAGGCGACCGAGGCCATGGGATCAAACTTATTCATTGCTGCTTTCCAACGGGCGCGGATGGGTCACTGGCGGTGGTCGCCAGATCCAGGGTTTGTCTCTCGGGCTTCAACAGCGTAGGCCATCTGCAGAAAAAACACGCCCGCATAGACTATACTCTGAGAGGAACGCCCGCGCTATTCCCGCGTCGAGCGCCGCGCTCCAAACGGAACGGCCGCCGAGACGCCCGGCGACCGTCTTCTTTCGCTCGAACCTGCGTTGTCGTATCGTCAAGCCGGCGTCGCGTTAGGGACGGTAGCCCAATGGCATACTCACCGCAAAGCCGCTCGTCGACAAGGAGATTGAGATCGCCGAGACCGGGAACATCTCGCCCAATCCCGACCCAATGGAGCGGCTCTCTTCGCCGTCACCGGCAATAATCAGACGGTGCGGAAATTCATCGCCCGTGAGGGGACGCGGATCAAGACCGGCAAGTGACCACGGGATCGAGCAAGGGATGCAGCCATGATCGCGACCTATAATACTTTGGGGCAGGCAGTCTTCCGAACGCTGGCCGCCCCGAGCGTGGTGTGGCGGCGCGGGCGAGAGCGCGCGCAACCCGCCGCTAATGTCGTGATCTCGCCTCTGTCGATCGGGGTGACGCTCGCGATGGGCTTTGCCGCCGCTGCGGGCGAGACGGCAGCGGAAATGGCGCGCGCGCTCGAGTTCGATGTCCCCCGGCCCGATCTTTTCAAGGCCAATGCCGATCTCCTGCGCCATTATGGCGAAGGCGACGCGCCGGAAGGGTATCGGCTACGGCTCGCCAATGCACTCGTCTTGACCCAGCACGGCGACGCCGTCGCGAAATCTTTCAGAGACCTGCTGGCGGACAGCTTCGCCGCGGAGATCTTTGAAGGTGATGTCGCGCGCGTCAATCAATGGGTCGCACAGAAGACGGAAGGCAAGATCGAAGGCGTTCTCAAAGACCTGCCGCAAGACGACATCGCCGTGCTCGTCAATGCCATCTATTTCAAGGCGCCCTGGGCGAAGGCTTTCAATCCAACCTTGACCTATGACGGCCGCTTCTTCCTGTCGGGGTACGACGGGGTCGACGTCAAGATGATGCATGCGGTCCGCGACTTTGTCATTGTCCGAGGGGCGGGCTATCGGGCGGCGCGGCTGCCCTACAAGCCCCCGTCCCTCGGCATGATCATCGTGCTGCCGGACACAATCGAAGGGCTCGACGCCGTCCTCAGCGTTTTCAACACCGCCGAGCTCACGCGGCTGCGCGCCGAATTCGAGCGCGAAACCCCCGCGGCGTTCACGCTCGAGCTGCCGCGCTTTCGCGTCCGTTCAGAAGCGTCCTTGAAGCCGGCCCTGCAACGGGCCGGCATGGCGCTCGCCTTCGATTGGACGCGCGCCGATTTCAGCGGCATGACGGAAGGTCCGCCCTCGGAGATTCCGGTCGCGATCAGCGACGTAGTGCATTGCGCCTTGGTTGAGGTCTCCGAAGAGGGCACCGAGGCCGCAGGCGCGACTTTGAAGATGTTCCACATCGGCGGCGCTTCGCCCTCGTTCCTCGTCGACCGTCCCTTTCTGTTTTTCATCGTGGACGACGCCACGGGGGCGATCCTGTTTCAGGGCAGGATCGTCGATCCGCGCTGATCTCGGCCTAAGTATCCGTCCCGAAACTTGTTGATTCGGATGAATCGTTTGTGATTCGTATGTGGGCGGCCTGATTCGAGGAGCTGCCGATGTGGACGAACGAAAATCGAGCGAGATACGATCGCGATCACTTGCGATATCCCAGCGACGTGACGGACGCGGAATGGGCGCTTATCGCGCCGCTGATCCCACCGGCTCGGCGTGGTGGGCGCAGGCGCGAGGTCGATGGGCGCAATTTGGTGGATGGCTTGATGTACGTGCTCAGCACGGGATGCCAATGGCGCTATATTCCCAAGGATTTTCCGCCAAAGAGCACGGTTTATCGTTATTTTTGCGATTGGAGCCATGATGGGGTGCTGGATCGCATCCATCACGCGCTCTATGTCAAATGTCGTGAGAAATTCGACCTCGAAGCCAGTCCCACTGCGTGCATCGTCGACAGCCAAAGCGTCAAGAGCGCGGAAAAAGCGGGCCTGCATCGATCCGCACGGCTTTGACGCCGGGAAGTTGATCAATGGAAAGAAGCGCCATGTCCTTGTCGATACGCAAGGGTTACTCTTGCATGGGCTCATCACTCCGGCCAGCGTCCAAGATCGTGACGGCGGCATTGCCTTGCTATCGAATTTGTTCGGGCAGTTCCCATTTCTCAAGAAGCTATTTGCCGACAGCGCTTACCAAGGTCCGGTCTTCCACACAGCGCTCGCGTCGATTTTGCCCAACCTCGAAACGGAAATCGTCAAACGCTCGGACGCCGTCAGGGGGTTCGTCGCCGTTCCCAAGCGCTGGATCGTCGAGAGATCGATCGCTTGGCTGAACCGTCGCCGCAGACTCGCCAAGGATTGGGAAAATCTCAACCTCAGCGCCTTCATCTTCCTCCGCCTCGCCTCCATCCGCCTCATGCTCAGAAAGCTATGTAATCCTGGATAAGGTTATCGGACGGACTCTCAGGTTAAAAGGCATAAGCATGAGGTGAGCGATGGATGAGACTTGAGATCGAGCTTTAACGCTCACACAGGAAGCCGAGATAACGAATGGCATAGCCACCACGGAGTCCGTGTTGGAGCGCGCCAAAAAATATCTCGGCTTTTAGTCCGACGCCTGTGGCTCGGAGACTTGTCTCGACTACCAATGATGGTCGGGAATACAGTCGTTCAGAGCGTCAATCCTGGCTTGATTCTCTGCGGCGTTAAAGCCGGAACCGTAATTCGACATGCAAGAAGTATAGTGGCCGTTATAGTCCTCCGAAAAGCGCGCCGGATTATCACGGATAAAATGATGGCAGCGTTCATGATCGCGCGCGGCTCGGGACTGGTGGACGGCATCGCGTGCATAGTCCCGGCAATAGCTTACGTTGTCGGCAAACGCGGGAACCGCGAGCGCAGATAAGCCCAACACGCCCCCGAGAAGAAGGACTGTTCGTGTGATTTTTGACATAAGTCACCTCCCTTTTTGTGAGCAAGACCGTCTGTGCTCATGACGAAAGTACCATGAAAATTCAGCAGTGCAAATTGAATCGGCTTTCCACAATTCCCGAACAAATCTCCGACCGCGCTGATGCATGGCCGAATTTGCGGTCCTTGACGGCTTCGAAGGTCACAATTCGGGGCTGCCCGCCACCTCCCTTCGTTCGCCGGCGCGCATGGCGAGTCCCGTCATGCGGTACCTTGCGCGTCGTAAGATCGATCTTGCCAACAAGCTGGGTAGCCGCGCATTGCGGGCTGACGCTGTCGAAGCCATCACGTGCGGTTGGTTATCGCTGGTTGCGGTCGTGAGCCTCGCCGCACAAGCTCTCTTGGGATTTTGGTGGATCGACAGCGTCGGCTCGCTTGCGATTGTTTGGCTGCTGGTCAAAGAGGGCCGCGAAGCTTGGAGCGGCGACTGCTGAAACTTTGCATCGTTTTTGACGAAGCTGCGGGGAATGGCTTGGTTGAGCCATTCTCTCCCGCTAAGACTCAGCCAACGGCATCTCACTCAGTGACGTTTGCGGACAATCATGCTCGACAAGCCGGAGAAGACTCGCGAACTTGTGGACGCGCTCAAGGCGGCGCTGCCCTTCGAAGTGGAATTAACGCCGGAGTTGGTCGCGCGCCTACGGACCCAACGACCTCCCGTCGTTGTCAAGCC
>JBEKAL010000106.1:0-11963 GCA_050015935.1 Roseiarcus sp. | reverse complement strand
CTCAGATGGTCGACGACCCGAGCCATGTCCGCCTCCCGCGAATCATGGCTCTTCCATCTATCATCCTGATCCCCCCTCCGGAATCCCCCCTCGTCGAGTCAATCGCCCGGAAACCGTATCACAGTCGCGTCAGCGACCGAGCAGCGCAATTTGCGGCGCTTTCTATCCGGCGATCGCCGACGAGAGCGCCGCCAAAAGAGGGGCCATGACGGCGCAGATTCGAATCGATCGCAATCCGCTCGGCGACGAATTCATTTGGCGGGCCGATACAGAATCAGCACGTGCAGATCTTGCGTCGGCGTGAAATCGGCGTGGCGAACCTCGAACAGCGTCGGTCCGATCTTCTTGACCCGGTCGGCGCAGAAGCTCACCAGCGAGTCCGGCGCGCCCTTGTCGACCGTCAGATGGAAATCGCCGATCGGTCCGGCCCAATTGGCGCCCGTGGTCAGGACATAGGCGATGCGCCGCTCGAAGAGCGGGCTCTGCGCGATCCCCGCCCCGTTCACGCGTTGCGCCTGTTTCGCGCCGGCGAGAAACGCCTTGTCGACGCAATAGAGGGTCTCGTAATTGGCCAGCTCTTTCGCGTCGATGTCGGGCGAGCCGAGCATCGTGCCGACGGTCTCGCCGACGCTCGGGCGGTAGCGGTGTTCGACGGCGACCTCGCGCCCGGCGGGGAAATTCTGCTTCCAGAAGAAGCTCGACTTCAGCGTCCAGTTCGGCGCGAGATGATGCTCCCAGCCCTTGCCGGCGTCGTAGTCGTCCGGCGTCGCAATCCCGGCCTTGACCAATTCGTCCTGTTTCGCCGGCGGCAGCGCGTCCAAGGCGGCCCAGGTCGAATTGCGCTGCGGCGCGAGCGACACGCCGAGCGCCTGCAGCCGCGCGCTGACGTCGACGCCGCCAGCAAAGGCCTTCTGCTCGTTTTGCGCCGCGACTTCCCGCCCGTCGACGAAGGTGTGGAAATCGAGGAAATTCGGCGAATCGGGAACGGGAACGGCGATGTTCGTGTCCGGACCCTCCCAGGCGATGTCGGGCATCGGAAACGCGACCGTGACCGTCACGTCCTGAGCGGAACGATTGAAGAAGCGATAGCGGACGTCGATTTGCTTCTCGGAGACGGCGAGATCTTCGGAGCGCATCTCGATTTCGGCGGTCTTGGCCAACACCAGCCCGCCGGTGGTCAATTCGGCGGTGGAATCGTTGGCGTGCGCGAACGATCCGCCGAACAGAGCGACGAGCCCCGCCAGAATCGCCCCGCGAGGGCGCCGATAGGCCGACGCCATTCCGGGATTTCGCATGCGCTCCCTCCCAAGTCGCGATCCTCGATCGCCATTGAAGCCGCCGAGCCGCGTCTCCGCTCCCCGGCGCCGCTCGTTCTCGCGCCGCGGCCGCCAATTGTACAGGGGGGGGGCGGGGGCGCGAGGCCGCGGGATCGCGCCGAATAGATTCTAGCGCGGCGGTTTACGCGAGATGTGGTGGGACAGCACGCCGGTGAGAAAGCTCCGGTTTTCTATGTCGACGAAACCGACTTCCTCGAGAAGCTCGGTCATTTCGCCTGGCGTGTAAAAGTGCCGTATGGCCTCGGCGAAGTAGCCGATGCACTTCATGCTCTCGGACGAACTTCTGAAAAGCGTAGCGGTGAACCATACCGAAAAGCGCAAGTAGACGAGATACGGCGCCTCGACGATTCTCGAGGCCGGGCGCAGCATGTCGTTGTGGCAGAAGACGCCCCCCGGTTTGAGGACCCGGTGAATTTCCTTGAACGCTCGGATGATCTCGAGGTGGCGCGAGGCGAACTGGAGCGTCACCGCATCGAATGTCTCGTCGGGAAACGGCAGCGCATGAGCGTCGCAGACCTGGGCGCGAATCGTCAGCTTACGCTCGCCGGCGCGGCGCTGACCCTCGGCCGTCATGTGCGGACTGGCGTCCACGGCGTAGATTTCGAGCGTCCGGTCCTTCGCCAGAAGCCTCAGCGGGATATCGTGCGTGCCCGAGCAAACGTCGAGCACTTTCGATCCCTGCGGCAGGCGCCGGCGAATCGCGGCGGCGAACTTGTTGCTCCATCGCGAACAATTGCCCAGCGATGCGATCGCATTGCCCTTATCGTAATAGGTCGGCACGTCTCGAAAGACTTCGGGGATCAGCGTCCGCCAGGTGTCGGCGAAAAGGCGCGCGCGGAGGTTTTCCCTCTTCAAAAAATTTTCCGAGATGCTCAACCGTGTTCTCCTCTTGAACTTTCCGCAACCGAACATGCCGACCGGCGTTCCCCGGCTGGCGCGCGCCTCCACCGTCAAACCCGCAACGATTTGGCCTTCCCAGCCGCGTTTCCCGCGGGGAAGCCCACGCGCCCCTGCGCTTCAGCTCAGGAATGTTTCGCGATATGCCCCGCCAAGGTTCCGGCTTCGTGGTCTTTGACCAGCTTGGTGAGCGAGGGCTCGTCGAGCGTGGCCAGGACGTGCGCCAGCGTGTCGGTGTCCTCGAAGCCCGGCGCAAAGCCGGCGCCGTAGTGTTTGCGCAAGGTTCCGACGTGCGTATTGCCGTGCTTACGGTGAATCTCGCCGTTCTTGTCGCGATGGCGATGGTCGAGGCCCGGCTCTTTCATGGCGCGCTCCCCTGTTGGCGCGCGGCGACGTTAGCGCTGTTCGAGCCGGGTTGAAAGGGGCTCGACGGGTCCATTATGTGAGACATACCAGCGCAGGCGGATTGGCGCTTTGTTTGCCTGGGATGACGTCGACGACGCCCCGAACCTTCGACCGGAGCATGACCGGCGCCAGTCGCGGGCCCGAGCCGGACGGGCCGACTCCAACCAATCCGTGCGCGACTTTCCCGCTTACGGCTTCCGCCCCGGACCTCGCAAACCGACCTGCGACCCCCGCCCCGCGCTCACGCGTAGGTCGCGGCGATCGCCATGAAGTCGGCCGCCTTGAGGCTGGCACCGCCGACCAGCGCGCCGTCGACGTTGGGCAGGCCGAGCAATTCGCGGGCGTTGGCGGGCTTGACCGAGCCGCCGTAGAGAATGCGCAGGCGCGCGCCCGCCTCGCCGTAGATTTCGCTTAGGAGCGCACGGATCGCGCCATGCATCTGCGCGACGTCGGCGGGCGTCGGCGTGAGGCCCGTGCCGATCGCCCAGACCGGCTCGTAGGCGACGACGAGATCGGCGGGCGCCGCCTTGGCGGGCAGCGATCCCCTGAGCTGGCCGCTCACGACTTCGATCGCGCGGCCCCCTTCGCGCTCGGCGCGCGTTTCGCCGACGCAGAGAATCGCGGTCAAGCCGGCTCTATGCGCGGCCTCGGCCTTGGCGCGCACCGCCGCGTCGCTCTCGCCATGGCCGGCGCGACGTTCGGAATGGCCGACGATCACGTAAGAGGCGCCGGCGTCCTCGAGCATCGGCGCGGAAATGTCGCCGGTGTAGGCGCCGCTGTCGGCGGCGCAGCAATCCTGCGCGCCCAGTTTCAGCGCGCCGTCCTCGAGAATCGCCGCGGCCGGGGAAAGCAGCGTCGCGGGCGGACAGACCGCGATCTCCGCGGTGCCGGCCTCCCCCGCGTCGACCGCGCGGCGCATCGCGACGATCTCGCTCAGCGAAGCGCGCAAGCCGTTCATCTTCCAGTTTCCCGCTACGAGCGGGCGCACGCCAGGGGTCATGAATTGTCCTCTGAGGGAAAGAATCGCGATGCGTAGGCCTGTGGGGTTACGGTGACAGTGCGCCTGACGATCGACCCTATGGATTCTCCATGGCCGTCGCCAGGCAGAGGCAACGCAAGCGCGCTCTCGCGGCAACGCCGCTCTCCCCGGCCGCCGCAATTCGCCGTCGATCTCTTGACCAGATCCTTTTCCGATTGAAATGGGCTGTCAAGGGTCGAAACCGCCGCAGGCGGCGCGCTTGCGCGGGCCCTCGACAACCCACTTCACCCGGAATTTTCGCGGTTCGAGAGATCGACGGCGAATGGCGGCGGCCGGGGAGCGGGCGCGTATCTCGCCGCTGCTCGGCGAGGCGACCGCGATGGAGAATGCGTAGGGTCGGCTGTCGAGGGCAGCGTCAGGTTACCGCAGTAACCGCAAACCCCGCATCGCAACCGTGCCAACAAATAAGGGAGCAAGATTAGCCACAAAAGAAAAAGGCGGACCGGAGCGCGCCGCATTCACAGGAGCTTCTTCTGCTCCAGAACGAGCAAGTCCTCGAACCGGGTCGGCTGAAGCTGTTTATATGCAGTTTGCAGGACTTTCACATACGCCCAAGGCTTGCCGGTAAGTCCCGTCGTGTTCTCGCACCACAAATGCGCGGCGCGATCCTTGTTCGCGACATTGACGTCCTCCAAGCCTTTGGTCTCGGCGATATAGTGTGTGCCATCCTTCGTCAGCACGACGAAATCGGGCTCGTAGTAGCGCAAGTTACCCATGTTATCCGTGTACTCGATAGCGAAGCCGAATTGCTCCGGCAGTTTGGCGAATCGGTCTACATCGTCCGCTTTCTGCAAGAACCGCGCGAACTCCTTTTCGAATTCGTTGTGGCAAGGGACAAGATTGAAAACGGATTTGTCGGCGGCAATGGTGGGGCGCGACCACGGAAACGGCGGCGTCTCCGACAATAGGCGCCCGCCATGGAGAAGTTGCGGTTGCAGCTCCGCTATGACCATTTTTCGCAGCGCTTCGACAAAGGTCTTGACGGTGACGTATTGGGCGACGTTGCTGCTGATCGCCTTGATCATGGCGGGCTCGTTCAGCGCGACCCGCTCGCCGAACGCCTTGGTTTCCAGAAACTCTCTCACCTTTGGCGCTAACGCCGAAAATTGCGATGGCAATTTTACGTCCTGCGCGATGCGGCGGGCGTAGTAGCCGATGACTTCCTCCGCGGTTTGCGGCTCGGGGATGTGGTATTCTCTTTCTACAAGCTTCTGCAATGTAATAATGTCGTAGCCCTCATAACGGAATGTCTTGGCCACTGGGTCATCCTGCTTGCGCGGCAGCACAGGGCAATCCAACGTGCTCACGTCGAGCCCGGCGATTTCCTCCGCCAACGACTTCTTGCGCGTAAGGATCGGACTTAAGACCGGAATCGGAATGTCCTTGTCCTGCTTCTTCGGGTCCGGCGCGATCGTGACGATATGGACTTTGTCGCCGATGTTGAATGTTTCTAGCTCGATATCCTCTTCGCGCTCCAATTGCTCGACAAATTCGATGAACGTTTTGTTGCCGATGACGTCCACGCGCTCGATGTAGCCGGTGGCGCCGCGGAACATCAGGCGCAGTCCGCGTCCGACGGTCTGCTCCGGCAGAATGTTGGCTTTCGACGTGTACGGCCGCAAACCGACGATCACCGTCACGCTCTGCACGTCCCAGCCTTCGCGCAACATCAGCACGCTGACGATGCAATTGACCGGGCTCTTCTCAACGTCGATTTCTCGCGAGATTTTCCGCGCCTTGTCCAAATCTCGTTTCGACACTTCGCCGGATTTGTCGGTATGAATGATCAGCAGCTTCTCGCCGCCGAACTCAGAAGGATATTTCTTCTGCAACCAGTCGCCCACGTCGTCGGCGTCGTCGGTATCGTTCATCATCACGAACAACACGGGCCTCTTGCCGAGCGGGCTCAGTTGTTCGCGATACTCCTTCCAACGTTCGACGCCCGCCGCCAGGTACGCCTCGTAGCGCGTGCTCGCCACGTCCGAGCGCTGCTCCGAAATCCCCTTGGCGATTCCCTTCAACGGTCGCTTCACGACGTTGTCGATGATCGCTTGCTTGAGCGGATAGTCGAACACGGTCCATGAAAACAATTGCCCCTTGCTGTGGCGGGGCGTCGCGGTGAAATCCAACTGCGCAGCGACACCGCCGGAAACGCCCGCATGCAACGCGCGAATCATCTTATTCCATTCGCTTTCTTCATCGTGCGTATGGTGCGCTTCGTCGTTGAGGACGACGACCGGCCCGCCGCGGGAGGCGATCCGCTTGTCGAAATCCTCGTTCGCCAATTTTTGCGCGGGCGGTTTTTGACCGAGCACTGCGGTCATTTCGGCGGGCTCGTCGCCTCCGTTTGCGGCGCGCTCGTAAAATTGCTGGATGTTGGTCAGATAAAGCGCGCCGAGCGAACTTGCCCGTTCGCTGTCGCCGCGCATGTAGCATTGAAAATCGCGCCAGAAAATTTCCAATTCGGGCGGGATGATGGGATCGGCGCGAAAAATGCGGCCGCCTTCGAAGTCGGTGCGCAACCGCTCGAACACGATGACGTTCGGAGCGATCAGCAGGAAGGTCTTCGCGAAATCGTCGCGCGCTTCGGCCACTGCGTTGAAGAATTGCCAAGCAATAGCCAGCGACATGACCTTGGTCTTGCCGCTGCCGGTCGCCATTTTCACGCAGTAACGAGCAAAATCGTCGTACTGCAACAGGCGCAGATCGCTTCGCGTGGCGAATGTCTCGACCAAAGTCTTATGTCGGCGAACCTTCGCCACCTCGTAGAGATAGACCAGGGTCTCCATGGCGTCGCGCTGAAAGAGGTGGTAGGCAAATTTTTGCCCGCTCCGCAGCCGATGATCGGTCTTGAACCAATAGTTCAAGAGCAGCCGCGTGGTATCGGTGACGCCCTTGCAACCGCCGTCTCGCCACGCCGTCACCTTCTCGCGAATGGCCGGCACGCAGGGCGCGGTCGCCACCCGCGCTTCGAGCAGCCCGAGTTGGTCGGGGTCCATTTTCCGTTTGCGGGTCATAACGATTAGCCGCTTTCGTTTTCCTCCCCCGCATCGCGGGGGAGGGGGACCGCCCGAAGGGCGGTGGAGGGGGCGGTGGCCGCCCGAAGGGCGGCGGTGGGGACGTCGGCCTCGATCATCGCCGCCGCCATGCGAAGGATCCCGTCGGCCGTTTCATCGATCCGAGCCATCGCTTCGCCAGCGGCGATCCGCATCACCGTCACGCCGCGCGCTTTAAGCCACGCGTCGCGCCGGACGTCACGTTCCGGTCGATCGCCCATGTCGTGACTCATTCCGTCGATCTCGACCGCAAGCCGCGCCTTGGCGCAATAGAAATCGAGCACGTAGGGTCCAATTGGATGCTGGCGGCGAAAGGCCGGCGTTCCCGGCGTTCGGACGCGCAATCGAATCCATAGGCGTGCCTCCGGCGCCGACAGATTGCGGCGAAGGCGCCGCGCGTTGGCGATGGTTTCAATCGGCGCTCTCATGATCGGACGGTCGAATGCCCCCTCCACCGCGCTTAAGCGCGGTCCAACTCTCCGCCCCCGCATTTCGGGGGAGGGGGACCATGCGAAGCATGGTGGAGGGGGCGCGGCGCGTGTCGACTTGCGTTGCACACGACGGCTACTCACTACGCCCCTTCCACCGCCCTTAGGGCGGTCCCCCTCCCCCGCTCCGCGGGGGAGGATGAAATCTCACTACGTCACCTTCACCTTCACCGTTTTCGTCGTGTCGTTGCCGAGAATGTCGATCACCTTGACGACGATCGTGTAGTCGCCGACGTCGGCATACGTATGAGAAATTTCCAGCGCTAGCGTGTTGTCCCTGCGCGTGCGATACGTCTGCCATTCGTTGTGGAACGTGTCGCTCTTGTTGTCCCAATCCACCGCCCAATAGTCGATCCACTGCGACCAGTGCTTCACCGCGCGGCGCGCCTCCTCCGGCACGTCGTCGGGCGGAATGACAAAGTCCTTGAGCTTCAAGAAGACGTTTCGCTTATGGGTCTCCACGTCCACCGACAGCGCGGCCAATTCGAAGAAACGGATGTCGCCCTGCTCGACGGCGCGCTTGTCCATCACGTCGCGTGGAATGCGCAAAAACCGCATCTGAATGTTCGCCGCCGCGGCTTGCTGCTTGGCGACTTCGTTCAACTCGAAGGCGAAGTCCCAGCCCAGCACGTCGACGCCGTTTGTTTTCGGAGCGTCCTTGCCCGTCCCGATCGCGCGCCTGAACTCGGCCGCGATTTGCGTCACGTCGCCGACGCTCACCGGCGCGTCGACGGCGCCGACATGGACCATGCGGCCGCCTCTGACGCCATGCAGCCAGGAATAGCCGTTGAGCGGCGTGGCGCCGGCGAGCTTCAGGATGAAATCGATGTAGGCGCGTTGTTGCGCCGCCGCCTGATCGCCGTTGTTCTCGCCAAATTGCGCTCCGGCCCAGAGTTGCCGCTCATATTTGCCGAGGTTCTGGACGACGAACGGACGCAAACCATTCGTTGAAAGCAATCGTTTGCGGGTCACGTGAATTGCAAATCGGCCCAAATCACCCCCAATCCACCGGCGATTCATCCGCTCTGCTGCAATAAAAGTAGTTCCCGATCCGCAGAAGCAATCCAAAACCAAATCATTCTCACTGCTACTAATCAATAGAATTCGCTCCAACAGGTCGACTGGTTTTTGTGTATCATAGTCAACCCATTCCTGTTTGTTGGCGGGCTGTAAACATCGTATACGCCATACGGTGTCGACCGTGCGAGTTGTCTTCTCCTGATACATTATATTTCCATCGTCGTCGCGAGCATTGATCATCTTGCCCTCGACTTTGACGCGTTTGAGTTGGCGTACAGGTTCATCGCGTTCTTCGTAAATCGCCTTGTACGTGAAGTCTGCGTTTCGGTTCTTAACGTAACACAGAATCTGGTCGAAGGCCTTCGGTAGCCGCTTTTTTCTGCTGTCGTGCATCTTGTTGTAATAGTACCAGGCTATTTCGTTGCGAAAGTTGTCAATACCAAAAATCTCATCCATGAGCAGCTTAACGTATGGACCGCGATGAACATCCATATGCACGTAGATCGATCCGTTCTCTGCCAATAGCTCACGTAATAAAGTAATGGTCTCATACATCCATTGTAAGTAGGAATCCAAGCCTTTGCCCCAAGTGTCACGATATGCTTTCTGCTCGATCATACTTGGCTGCTTGGTGAACGCGAACGGATTGTCTTCTGTCGTATCGGGGTCATCCGGGACGCTCGCCGTAAACGAAAAATCTTGACCTGTATCAAACGGTGGATCGATGTAAATGAGATTCACTTTCCCCGCGAACTCCGCCAGCAGCGACGGCAGCACGTATTTCTTGTCGCCCCAGATCAGCCGATTGCGCCATTCCTCCTCGCGAAATCCCGGCCCGAACATAAATCCGCGCTGCCGCTCCTGCGCCGATTCGTTGACGGTCTCGACGGTCTGAAACGGCAGCGCCACGCGCAGCGGCGCCACGCGCCTGCCGTGGGCGTCGTATTTGCCTTCCCAGATCAGCTCTGCGCGCGCGGCGCGCCGCGGCGAACCTGCCGACGCCCGTTCGCTTGCGGCTTGGGCTTGGGGTTTGTTCGCAGTCGTAGGCCGCGATCCCGACGATTCCGACGAATTCACGCGACGATCCCCCGAACCCCACGATCCTGGCGCGGGAACAAACGTTATCACCGCCGCCCGCGGCTGTCAGACCGAAATTCGGCCCCAGCAAGCATCCCCTGGCGCCTTTCAGATCAAACTCGGAACGTCTTCTCCTCCACCGGCCTACCGCCTGTTGATATTCATTTGAGCGCGATGGCGATGGCATGCGGAAAACCGCCAGTGGACGAGCGCGCAAATGCGCGCACGCGACGAGCCGACGCGTGAAGTCCGATGGGCGAATGCGGGCGCGGGCGCCGCGAATGCGTAAATCCGCGGCGAGCCGCCCGGATAGAAGCGTCGCGCTTCTCGGGCGGCTCGCAATTCTCTCAGGTCACTTGTGTTCCATGACGGCCGCCAGCCCGACCTTGAGCTCGTCGGCGTTCATGACCGGACTGAGATGCAGCTCGGCGCCCAATGACATGAACAAGTCCTCACCCAGGGCCGGCATCTGGCTGGATTCCTTCATGTCGAAAAAGAAGAAGGCGGTGCGCTGGCCCTCGTCGACGGTGAAATAAGCGGCCTCCGGCTTGGCTTTCGCCATAAAGTCGCCGATCACCTTGCCCAGCTTTCCGCTCTTGACCGCTGCGTTGCCGCTCTCGGTGTCGACCCGTACGCGCATCATCATATGCATGGCTTCCTCCCGTCATCGCGCGGGATCGCCTTGTCCCGCATCACGCAACATTGAACATTGCCCAGACCGGGGTCGTTGGCAAGCGCTAAATGCGAGAGCGACGTGGCCTAAACGATGAGGCGGCGAACGAGCCCGCCGGCCGTCGCGACCGGCCGGGGCGTGTCGCGCTCCGTCGCGGCATGTCGCGGCAAGCCGCCATCACGGCGCCACGCCCGCCAATCCACAATTTCACACCATTCCACCCCATCGGCAAAATTTCCAGGCCCTCCGTCGCGCGTTCAAACACGGAAGTTCCGAACCCTGAAACAATTTCTTTCTGGAAATGCGAAACCGCGCTATCCTTCCTTCTCGACCCGCCGCCGCCGCCTCTTCCGGGGCGCGGGCAGCGCCTCTGAAAGGCCGCGGAAATTTGACAAACGACGATTTCCCTTTTTTCCCGATAAGCCCCTGAAATCCCGCAAAACGCGCAAAGAAAATCCTTGGAAAAGCTTGGAAAAAAGTTTGGAAAAGCTTGGACAAGCTTGGAAAATATTGGAAAATATTGAAAAAACTCGGCGAAAGGCTCGGCGCCGGTTTCCCGCAGACGCGGGCGGCGCGCCGTCTTCGGTTGATTGGCGCGCCGCTTGCCCACGCCCCAACCCCTCTCCCGCAAGCGGGCGAGGGGCCCTGCGGCGCGTCCCCTTCTCCCGCTTGCGGGAGAAGGCGGCCCGAAGGGCCGAATGAGGGGCGCGCGGCGGAAAATCGTCACGCAAGTCCTTGAAAAGACCGCATCGCGCCGGAAAATGGCGCGCCCGACGCCCCCGCCCTCGCCCGCGCGCCTCACCCGATCTCCAGCGCGAAGGGCGAGCCCTCGAAGCATTCTTCGCCCTGGCCGATTGCTTCGATCGCGCGGGTCATGCGGCCGGCGCGGCCGAGCGTCGCGTCGGCGAGCGCGACCAGGCGCGCGTTGGGGGTCGCGGTCGGCGAGGCCGCGCGCAGCGCGCGGGCGATTTCGCCTTCGTCGCGCCGCGGCGCCAGCGCGCAGGCCGAGATGTACGCCGCCGCCGGCGAACGGCTGACGCCGGCGTAGCAATGGATCAGCAGCGGCGCCGCGC
Organism: Roseiarcus sp.; assembly: GCA_050015935.1. Classification (GTDB taxonomy): domain Bacteria; phylum Pseudomonadota; class Alphaproteobacteria; order Rhizobiales; family Beijerinckiaceae; genus Roseiarcus. The sequence goes on along the minus strand of JBEKAL010000106.1, from coordinate 898 downwards.
GATCCCAGCGGCCGACGAAATCGAGCAATTCGCGAATGTGCGAATCGGCCGGCAGGATATAGCCCGGCGCGGCCTCGAGGATGTCGGCGACGTCGATGGCGAGGTGGCGCTCGGGCGCGATTTGCGGCGGCCGGACGACGAGCGTCCCCGGATTGAGCAGCGTCACCAGCGAGCGAGCGCCGCTTTCCGCGACGGTTTGGCCGATCAGCGCGAGCGAGCAAACGTAGATGCGCGGCGTGGGCGGCTGCCTTTCGGCTCGGCGGCGCTACGGCCGCGCGAGCGGCGCGCCGTCGAGTTCGTCGAAGCGCTCGAGGAAGCGCGCCTGCGCCTCGGCCGGCCGCAGCGGCAGGAGATAGGCGGCGAAGCCCTTCAGCGCAAGTTTGGGCGCGCCGAAGAATTTTCGCGCTTCGGCGACGCTGAAGCCGGCGAGCGCGGTCGCTTCGAGATGGGCGGCGACCCGGTCGGCGGCCTTGATCGCCTTGGCGACGTCCGGCGCCGCCTCGGCGGGCAGGCCGAAGCGGAGGAAGATCGCCCGGAGCAGCCGATTCTCGACGATTTTGTAATCGCCGCCGATCGCGGCCTTGAACGGCGAAATCATGTCGCCGATCACGTATTCCGGCGCGTCGTGCAGCAGCGCGGCGAGGCGCTCGCCTCGCGTCGCCTCCGGCGCGCTCGCCGCGAACGCCGCCTCGACGAGAAGCGAATGCTGCGCCACCGAAAAAATCTCCGGCCCGCGCGTCTGACCGTTCCAGCGCGCGACGCGCGCCAGCCCGTGGGCGATGTCGGCGATCTCGATGTCGAGCGGCGAAGGGTCGATGAGATCGAGCCGGCGCCCCGAGAGCATGCGCTGCCAGGCGCGCGGCTTGGCGCTCGCGCTCATTGCGGCGCGCTCACGCCA
>JBEKAL010000105.1:0-12050 GCA_050015935.1 Roseiarcus sp. | reverse complement strand
GTTGTTTTTCGCCAATATTCGAGTCGCCTGCGTGGGACATAACGTCGCTTCGGCGCAGTCCTTGTGCGTCCTCGCCTTGGCGCTCGGCGTCGCCAGCGCGACGCCGAGCGCCGCATTCGCGCTGGACAGCGCCAAGACCAGCAGCCCCGGCAAAAAAGCGGTGCAGACCTTCACCAGCGTGCAGCAGGCGTTGCAAGCGGGCGTCCACGATTTGTTGGCGGGCGACGCGCAATCCTCGGTCGAGGCTTTGACCTACGCCGCCGACGGCGGCGAGCCGCTCGCGCAGTGGAAGCTCGGCCGGATGTACGCGCGCGGCGAGGGCGTGCCGCGCGACGACACCAAGGCCTATTATTATTTCGAGCGGCTCGTCGAAAGCTACGACGAAGACGATCCCGACCGGCCCGACATCGCGGCGATCTCGAACGCTTTCGTCTCGGTCGGCGTCTATTGTCTCAACGGCATTCCGAACAGCGAAATCAAGCCCGATCCGGAGCGCGCGCTGGAGATGTTCCAATACGCGGCGACGAATTTCGGCGATTCGGACGCCCAGTACAATCTCGCGCGCATGTATATGGACGGCGCGGCGGGCCTCGCGCGCAACAACATGCGCGCCGCGCGCTGGCTGGCTCTTGCGGCGGACAAGGACCATCATCCCGCACAGGCTCTGCTTGGGCACTTGCTGTTTCTCGGCGAAGGCGTGCCGCGTCAAAGGGCGCGCGGCCTGATGTGGCTGACCGTGGCCAAGGACGGCGCGCAGGGCGCCAAGGACGAATGGATCCGCGAACTGCAGGCCAAGGATTTGGCGGCGGCGAGCGATGACGATCGCGAAGTCGCCGCCGCCTATTTGAGCGCGCGCGGCAAGGATCCGCGCGAGGCGATGGAGGGGGAGCCGAAGCCGCGCAGCTTCATCGCGGGGATGGCGCAATCGCCGCCGATGCCGCGTCTGTTCAACGGCGCGCCGCCGCCGAATTTCGACCCGCCCGAGGCCGGGCCGGATCAATAACTAAGCCCTCGCCCCCGCCGTACGTGGCGATCCCGAGGCGTTAGAGCCGATCCCGTTTCGTTGGAATCGGGATCGGCTCTAAGTTCTTCGTGGAGCGCGTCTTTTTTCGGAAAACCGGTTCCCACTTTTCCGAGACGCGCTCTAGAGCGACGCGCCCGGCCGCGGCGCGGTCGCGTCGTTATCGACGACTCGCGATATACGGCGATAAGACGCCGCGAACGAGATTACATGCCCGCGTGGGCGCGGCACTCGTCGAGGCGCGCGCGGCGATGCTCGCGCTCCGCGTTGGCCTGCTCGAAGGAGACGCCGAGACACCAGCTGTAATGTTGATCGTAGTTCCGGTGCCAGCGAAGATCGAAGCCCTTGAAGCAACCGGGAATCGACATGTTGACGTCGACCTCGTGGACGGCTTGTCGCGCGTACTCGGCGCAGAAGCCGGGGTTGGCCGCCATCGCGGGCGCTGACAGCGCCGCGAGACCGGCGCAGGCCGCGGCGAGAGACAAAATCGTCTTGATCATCGGGGAACTCTCCTTGGACAATTCGAACAATCCTCGGCGAGCCGAGGGCTGGGCGAAGATCGTTTACGGTCTGGCGGCGTCTTCTATGTGACGCCGCTCACCCGCGCCGTCATCGGGCGCGTCTCGCTCGGTATTTGTGGCCGAGTTCAAGGCTCGCGTCAATTTCTCGCGAAGCACATTTCGGATCCGCGGAAATCGGCGACGCCGCCCTTCGGGTCCACGCCGGCGGCGCGGCGGGCGCGACGCCTCTCGCGTCACCCCTTCACGCCCGTCAGCAGCGTCCGGGTGGCGGTCGCCACGTCCCTCCGGCGCATCAGCGCCTCCCCGACGAGGAAGGCCTCGATGCCCGCCTCGGCCAGCCGCCGGCAATCGCTATGGTCGCCGATGCCGCTTTCCGCGACGACGATCTTGTCCGGGGGGATGAGCGGCATCAGCCGTTCGCAAACGGTGAGCGAAGTCTCGAAGGTGCGCAGGTCGCGGTTGTTGACGCCGATGAGCCGTCCTTCCAGCGCCAGCGCGCGTTCGAGGTCGCGCTCGTCGTGGGTCTCGACGAGCACGTCGAGCCCAAGGTCGTGCGCGGTCTTGTTCAATGTGCGCGCGGTTTCATCGTCGAGCGCGGCCATGATGATGAGGATGCAATCGGCGCCCCAGGCGCGCGCCTCGAACACCTGATAGGAATCGAAAAGGAAATCCTTGCGCAGGATCGGCAGCGGCGTCGCCGCGCGCGCTTCTATCAGATGCTCCGGCCCGCCCCTGAACGAAGGCGCGTCGGTGAGCACGGAAAGGCACGTCGCCCCGCCCGCTTGATAAGACCTGGCGAGATCCGCGGGGTCGAAATCGTCGCGAATGAGCCCCTTCGACGGGCTCGCTTTCTTGATTTCGGCGACGAGCCCGAAACGACCCGCCTCGATCGCCCGCTCGAGCGCCTTGGCGAAGCCGCGCGGCGGAGATTGCTCGCGGATTTCGCGCTCCAGCGTGGCGCGCGGCACGCGAACTTTCGAATCGGCGATTTCGCGCCGCTTGTAGGCCTCTATTCGGCGCAGGATATCGATCATGCCCGCACTCGATCACGCATTGGAGACGGTGACAAGGCGTTCCAGGACGCGCCGCGCGGCGCCGGACCGCAGCGCGTCGTCGGCCATCGCGACGCCTTCGGCGAGTTCGCGCGCCTTGCCCGCGACGACCAGCGCTCCTGCCGCATTGAAGGCGGCGATGTCGCGGTAGGCGTTGCGCGCGCCCTCCAGCACCGCGCGCAAGGCCGCGGCGTTGTGCGCGGCGTCGCCGCCTTTCAGCTCCGCGAGGTCGGCGCGCGCGAGGCCGGCGCTTTCCGGCGTGACTTCGAAGGCGCGAACGGCGCCGTCCTTCAATTCGACGATTTTCGTGACGCCCGTCGTCGTCATTTCGTCGAGCCCGTCGGCGCCGTGGGCGATCCACACCCGCTCCGAGCCGAGATTGCGCAGGACTTGCGCCATCGGCTCGAGCCACGCGGCGGAGAAGACGCCGATCAGTTGCCGCTTGACTCCCGCCGGATTGGACAAAGGGCCGAGCAGATTGAATAAGGTGCGCGTGCCGAGTTCCGTGCGCGTCGGGCCGACATGGCGCATCGCCGCGTGATGGGCGGGCGCCATCATGAAGCCGATTCCCGCCTCGCGGATGCACCGCTCGACCGTCGCCGGCGCGACGCCGATCTTGACGCCGAGCGCGCTCAGGGTGTCCGCCGCGCCCGATTTCGAGGACGCCGCGCGATTGCCGTGCTTGGCGACCGGCACGCCGCAGGCGGCGACGATCAGGGCGGCGAGCGTCGAGACGTTGTAAGAGCCCGAACCGTCGCCGCCGGTGCCCACGACGTCGATCGCCTCCTCGGGCGCGGCCACCCGCAGCATCTTGGCGCGCATCGCGGTCACCGCGCCGGTGATCTCCTCGACGTTTTCGCCGCGCACGCGCAGCGCCATAAGAAAACCGCCCATTTGCGAAGGCGTCACCTCGCCCGAGAGAATCGCGTCGAAAGCGTCGACCGCCTCCGCCCGCGAGAGGTGCGAGCCGGCGGCGACTTTGGCGATCAGCGGTTTGAAGGATTCCATGCCCCGGCTTTTCCCTCAGTATGTCTTGGCTTGGTTGAAAGCGCGCGCGAGTTCGAGGAAATTGCTGAGCACGGCGTGACCGTGCTCGCTCTCGATGCTTTCCGGATGGAACTGCACGCCATGGACGGGCAGGGCGCGGTGCGCGACCGCCATGATGAGGCCGTCGTCGCTCTCGGCGCTGATCTCCAGCTCTTCGGGCGCCGTCTCGCGTTCGATGATCAGCGAGTGGTAACGCGTCGCCTTGAATGGGCCGTCGAGACCGCGAAAGAGGCCCCGCCCATTGTGCGATATGCGGGAGATCTTGCCGTGCATGGGCGCGGGCGCGCGCACCACTCGGCCGCCGAAAACCTGGCCGATCGCCTGGTGGCCGAGGCACACGCCGAGGATCGGCGTCGAAGCGCCGGCCGCGCGCACGAGGTCGAGGCAGATTCCGGCTTCGTTGGGCGTGCAGGGGCCGGGAGAGAGCACGATCGCGTCCGGCGCTTGCTCGAGCGCGGCGGAAACCGAAATCTCGTCGTTGCGCCAAACCGACACGTCGGCGCCGAGCTCGCCGAGATAATGGACGAGATTGAAAGTGAAACTGTCGTAATTGTCGATCAGCGTAACGCGCATCGGCGCTCCGGCTCCGTTCGGCCCCGTTTTTTCCATGGCCGCGCCGGCCGCGTCAAGCCGCGCGAGCGTGGGCTGAAGCATGCTAGGCTGAGAATGTCGCGACCTCGTTGCGAAGGAGTCGGCTCGCCATGATCTACCGCGCCAAGCCCGCCGACGGCGCCGCCTGGGTGACCGGCGCGAGCGCGGGCATCGGGCGAGGCGTCGCGCTCGAATTGGCGCGGCGCGGCTATGAAGTCCATGCGACCGCGCGCCGCGCCGACGAACTCGCGTCGTTGGCCCGCGAGGCGCAAGGTCTCGAAGGCCGCGTCGTCGCGGCGCCCGGCGACGTGACCGACCGCGAGGGCATGGCGCGCCTCGTCGCCGATATCGAGAGCCGGCGCGCAATCGCGCTCGCCTTCCTCAACGCGGGCGGCAGTTTCCGCGACGCTCCCGGCGATTTCGGCGGCGAGGGCTTCGCCGGCACTTTTGCGCTCAACGTGCAGGGCGTCGTCAACGGCCTCAATCCCATCTTCAACGCGATGCGCGCGCGCAAACGCGGGCAGATCGCGATCGCCGGCTCGCTCGCCGGCTATGGCGGACTGCCCGACTCCGGCGCCTATGGGCCGAGCAAGGCGGCGATCATCTCACTGACCGTCGGCGCGAAATTCAGCGCCGACCGCCACAACGTCACGATGCAGATCGTCAATCCCGGCTTCGTCAACACTCCGCTCACCGCGGGCAACGCTTTTCCGATGCCGCTGCTGATGGAATGCGAGGACGCCTGCCGGCGGATCTGCGACGGCTTCGAGCGCGGCGGGTTTGAGATTCGCTTTCCCCGCCGGGCCGCCTGGGCGCTCCGCGCGATCAATCTGCTGCCCTGGTCCGCCTATTTCGCCTTGGTCAAATTGGCCGCCTCGCGAACCAAGGCGAGGGACTAGAGGCGGAGCGAGGAACGAAGCGAGCGCGCCCTCCGCTTGAAAAAGGGCGAGGCAGGGCGGCGTCACATTTTTGCCGCGGCCGACTTGCCGATGGGCTCGCCTTCTTGCGCGGTGTCGCCGGCGAGGGCGCGTGCGAAACAAGCGTAACCCAGGTCACCCATGTGAAAGCCGTCGGGCGAAAGCGCCGCGCTCAAGGCGACCGCCGATTTGGCCGCCCAAGCCTTCATCATCGCAAAGCGCGAGAACACGGGAACGTGCATTCGGGCGCCGACGTCGGCGATGACGGCGACGAACTGCTGATATCGGGCGAGATCCTTGATGTCGGGATAGAATTGCTGATCGACCAGAATGATCGGGATGCGCCGGGCGCGGGCGGTGAGGACGCCGGCCTCGAGGTTGGCGCGAAAGACCGCGGCGTCGACGCCCGCGACCGCATCGTTGGCGCCGACCTGCCAAATGACGAGGTCGGGATCGCCGCTCGCCAATTCGCTGCGCAGCCGCGCGAGCGTGGCCGTGCTCGTCTCGCCGCCAACGCCGGCGTTGTGGACGTCGGCGGCGACGCCCCATTGCGAAGACAGATCCAACGCCAGTTGCGCGGGATAGGCGTTGGTCGGCGCGGAGGCGCCGACGCCGAGAGTCGAAGACGAGCCGATCGCCAGCAACGCGAAAACCAGCTATCCCCGGAGCCGGTTCCCGCCTCAGGTCATTCAGTGGACGATTTGGCTCCGCCTCCGGTTGACGCTTCGCCTCGGCGACATCGAAGATTTGCTCGCGGAGCGAGGAGCGACAGTGTCCTTTGACGCGTCCGAGGACAAGGTCGAGCGCCGCATCCGCAATCTCGCGGCGCTCGCTTTCGTATCGCCTGGCGTCGTCGAGGCGATCGCCAATGGCGACGCTCTTGCCGATATCGCCGTTGCAACGCTCGCTCTCGAGCTCCCGCATCGCTGGGCGGAAGAGGAGAGGATGCTCGGCGCCGCCCAGCTTCAGCGCGCAATCCGCATATGGGCAGATCGCGCAAGCTAGAGCGGGATCGTCACGTTCCTGACAACGCCGTCGCGAGACAGTGCTAACTTGGCCTTGTGGTGAGGCGCGGCCGCGTTTATTGCGGCTCTGAGGTCAGCCGCAGTGTTCACCGGCGAGCCGTCAACGGACAGCAACACGTCTCCCCTGGCGAACCCGGCCTTTTCCGCCGGGCCCCCTGGCCGCACTTGCGCAACGAGCAGCCCGCGATCAGAGTCGAGTTTGAGCGCTGCGCCGGACTCCGCCGTCACCGGAACAAATGTTACGTCCAGTCGCGCGCCTTGATGCGCGACGATGTCGGGCCCGCTGGCGGCGTTCACCGGATCCTGAGGCGTGCTACCGCAGCCGCACAGGACAAAAAGAGCTGCAACGCCAAGTAATTTGCGCATCAAGTCCTCCTACTCGTATTTGCTCGCATCGAGGTCTTCGGCGGCGATCAAGCCGGGCGCCGCTGCATCAAGTCCTTTTGGCGCAGACGCCAAATGTTGAATTCGGCCGCGGCGGGCGGCGGCGGTTCGAGCGCGGGCGGGGCCGCGACAGATCGGCGGCGGTGGCCGAGCGGGTCAGGGCGAAGAGCGCGCCGCCCGCGACAGTGGGGGCCTTGAACTCGGCCATGGCGAAATCCCTTCGTTCGACGCGCGCCCGGAGGGCTCGCGCGCTTGCGTCGAAGGGAAAATGCCATGGACGCCTTAATGCTGGCTTAACCCTAATCATTAACCCTAACAAATCTCGACCCGCGGATTCGCCGGCGAATCCGCCATCGGCGAGATGAATCCGGCCGGTCGTTCAGGCGCTTTCGATGATGGGTTCGCGCGCGGCGCGTCTCACTGCGCATCGAGCGTCGAGAACCACGCGGCGCCGCGATTGCGGCCTTTGACGATCATATGCCGGCGAAACACGCCCTCGAAGGCGAAGCCGAGGCGCGGCGCCGCGCGCTTCGAGGGCGCGTTGAGGTCGTGGCGCTTCCACGCGTATGTTTCCGCTCGATCGAAGCGAATCGCAAGCCCCGCCGGCGGCGCAAAGCGGAATTGGCGGGCGGACTTCCTGCGGCTCAGACGATGGCCGTGGCGCATGCGGATCGACCCGTCGTGGACCACGGTTCCGGACCTCGGGGCGCGCGATCGCGTTTCGCTGCAACCGCCGCGGATTTCCGGGCGGAGGGGGAGTCAAGAGCGGGAAAATGTGACTGAGCGAAGCCGCTCATATACGGGCCGATCGATAAGGATGGCGGAATGCGACGTTCGGCGAGCTTCGTTCAGCAAGTCGATGGCGCCCCGCCGTCCGATCGCAAGAAATCGAAGTCGCATCCTTCCCTGGCCGACAGAACCGCATGGCGATAGAGGCGAGCATAACCGCGCTTGGGGGGAAAATTGACTATTTTCAGCCCTGCGCGCCGTCGTTCCATTTCCCCGGCGTCCAGCAATAGATCGATTCGTTTTCCGCGCGCGGAAAGGCGGATGCGGTCGCCCGTGCGCACGAGCGCCAGCGGCCCGCCCGTTGAGGCTTCGGGAGTGACGTGAACGACAATGGCGCCGAACGCGGTTCCGCTCATGCGAGCGTCCGAGATACGGACCATATCCTTCACTCCCTGCCGCGCGAGTTTCCTCGGTATGGGGAGATAGCCGGCTTCCGGCATCCCCGACGGGCTCTTGGGGCCCGCGTTCTGCAAGACGAGAATGTCCTGCGCCGCAACGTCGAGATCCGGATCGTCGATGCGCGCGGCGAGGTCGTCGAGCGACGAGAACACGACCGCGCGCCCTTCGTGCTCGAGCAGCGCCGGCGTCGCCGCGGCGCGCTTGAGCAACGCGCCTTCCGGCGCCAGCGTCCCGTGGAGCGCGATCAGCCCGCCCCGCGGTTCTATCGGGTTGTCCTTGGGACGAACGACGGCATGGTCGATCGCGTCGCGCGGAGGTCTGGCGAGGCGCTCGGCGAGAGTCTGCCCGGAAACGTCGCTCGTCGCTAAATCGAGGCTGCTCGCGAGCGCGCGAAGCACCCCTTCGAGGCCGCCGGCGTTATGGAGATCCTCCATATAGCCTTCGCCTGCCGGCTTGAGGTTGACCAGCACCGGCGTTTCGTCGGACAGCCGGTTGAATTCCTGGAGGTCGATGCGCACGCCGAGACGTCCCGCGATGGCGGTGAGATGGATGAGGGCGTTGGTCGAACCCGAAACAGCCAGAAGAACGCGCAACGCATTCTCGAAGGCGGCGCCCGTCATGACGTTCCGGGGCGTGCGATCGCTGCCGACCAGCCGTGCGGCCAGGGCGCCGCTCTCTTCGGCGGCTCTGAGGCGGTCGGCGTGCACAGCCGGGATTGCGGCGCTGTCGGCCACCGTCATCCCCAATGTCTCGCCGAGGAGCGCCATCGTGCTGGCGGTGCCCATGACGGCGCATGTGCCCGCCGTGACCGCCAACCGCCCTTCGAGGGCGGAAATCTCCTCGGCGTCGATTTCGCCGCTTCGATAGCGCGCCCAGAAACGGCGGCAGTCGGTGCAAGCGCCGAGACGCTCTCCCCCGTGTCGGCCCGTCATCATGGGGCCTGCGACCAGAAGCACAGCCGGTTTGTTCGCCGAAGCCGCTCCCATGAGAAGCGCGGGGACGGTCTTGTCGCATCCGCCCATCAGAACGACGGAATCCATCGGCTGCGCACGGATCATTTCCTCGACGTCCATGGCCATCAGGTTGCGGAACACCATGCTGGTGGGGCTGAGGAAAACCTCTCCCAGCGAAGTGACGGGGAAGGCGACGGGCAACGCGCCCGCGGCCAACACGCCGCGGTTGACCGCCTCGAGGAGTTCGGGGAAGTGCCGATGGCAATTGTTGAATCCGCTGGCCGTGTAACAGATCCCGACGATCGGACGGTCGAGCGCCGTGTCCGTGTATCCCATGGACTTGGCGAACGATCGGCGCAGGAAGCGCGCGAAATCCGGGTCGCCGTAGTTGGTGAGCCCGCCGCTCAATCCCTCGAAAGACTTGCTCATGCCAGCGCGCTTCGTATGACGAGTTTCCTGCGGACGTATTTGGGCTCGAGATAATCCTTGATGCCCAGCGAGCCTCCCTCGCGACCGAACCCGCTTTCCTTGATTCCGCCGAACGGCGCCTCCGCGGTGGCGAGAAGCGCGTCGTTGACGCCGACCATGCCCGCATCCAGGCCTTCGGCGGTCAAGTCGGCCAGAGCGGAATCATGGGTGAAGACATAGGCGGCAAGTCCGTAGGGCACGGCATTGGCGCGTTTGAGCGCATCGTCGAGTTCGGTGAACGCCGCAATCGGAGCGACGGGCGCAAACGGCTCCTCGCGCATGATCCGCGCCGCATCCGGCACGTCGATCAGCACGGTCGGCTCGATGAAATTGCCCTTGTCGAGATTGGCCGGCCGCTTGCCGCCCGCCAACACCCTGGCACCTCGATCGACCGCGTCTTCAATGAAGAGCAGCGCCTTCGAAACGGCGCGATCGCGGATCATCGGGCCCATGGTCACCCCCTCGATGAGGCCGTCGCCGACGACCAGCGTCTGCGCGTATTGAGCAAATGCGGCCTCGAACGCCGGCTTGATCGACTCATGGACGAAAAAGCGCGACGGCGAAATGCAGACTTGTCCGCAGTTGCGAAATTTCGCCGCCGCAACCTTTCGAGCCGCCGCGATCGGATCCGCGTCCGCGTGGACGATGACCGGGGCGTGACCGCCGAGTTCCATCGTGACCTTCTTCACGCCCTGCGCGCAAAGCGACAGGATGCGCTTGCCGACCGGTACGGAACCGGTCAGCGAGACCTTACGGATTACGGGCGAGGCGATCAGGGCCTCGGAGAGCCGCCGCGCGTCGCCGGTGAGAACCGCGAGGGCGCCCTTGTCCAGTCCGGCGTCCCGGAGCGCTTGCGCGATCGCAAAACAAGCGCCGGGCGCCTCGGAGGCCGGCCTTGCGATGACCGCGCAGCCGGCGGCCAGGGCGGCGGCTATCTTGCGGGCCGGCAGCAGGGCGGGAAAGTTCCATGCGGAAAGGGCAAGACAAACGCCCACCGGCTGATAGATGACCGAAAGCCGATCATCCGGCGTTCGTCCTGGAATCGTCTGACCGTAGATGCGTTTGGCCTCCTCGGCGCACCATTCGAACTGATCCGCCGCGGCGACAGCCTCGCTTCGAGCTTCGGCCACAGGCTTTCCGGTCTCGACGCTGATGATATGGGCTATGTCCGCATTGCGTTCGCGCAGGATGTCGGCCGCTCGCCGCAGCACCGAGGCGCGGCTCCAGGCGGGCGCGTCGCGCCAGACGCGAAAACCGGCGTCCGCGCTTTCAATCGCGGCGGCGACGTCGGCGTCCGTCGCCATCGGGATCGCGCCGACCGCCTCTTGCGAGACCGGGCTTATGACGGGCTTCGACGCCTGGTCGGACGCGGAGCGCCATTCATTGTCGATGAAGAGGCCAAAACGATCGTACATCTTGGGCGCTTTCCTTCTCTAGATGGCGGCTTCGCGGTACGCGGCCTCGGTCTCGGCGCACCAGGCGCCGACGTTCCATCGGCCGTAGGCCCCCATGCCTCCGGCGGCGTCCGGCCCGAAGTAGACGGGCACATGCACGAGACTCAACCCCTTATGGGCGTGCGCCCTGCGCAGCGCCTGCTCGAGTTCGTCGGCCGAATCCCCGCCGTCGATCGCGAATACGCCTTCGACCGCGGCGGCCAGGCGAACGTAGTCGATCGAAACACCGTCGCCGGTGCGAAACTCCCGGCCGTATTGCGCGAGTTGAAGAGCGGCGATCGCGGCCATGCGCCGATTGTCGAACAAGACGATCGTTCCGTGCACGCGGTGCTCGATCCCGTCGATCAAGATCTGGGGGTTCATCATGAACGAACCGTCGCCGGTGAAGGCGACGGCGTAGCGGGGCTTGTCGGCGACCGCTCCCGCCAACAGCGCCGAGGATGCGAAGCCCATGTACGAAGCGCCGGACTCGGTAATGGTGTCGATCGGGCTGTCGTCCTCGACGATCTGAAAACCGTTCGCCTGCACGTCGCCGGCGTCGAACAGCTTCAACGCCCCGGCCTCCTTACAGAAATCGGCAACGATCTTGATCGCCTGAGGCTGGGTCAGAACGGGCCGGTTCCAGACGAGATCGACCGGCCGGCCGGCGGCGAAGCGGCTCGCCTTGAACGCCGCCCATTCTCTCTTCTTGCCAAGGCATTCCGCGAGCCAAGCCTTTCGCTCCCCCTGGTCGCGCAGGGACAAAGGCTCGATGCGCTTCGTCAGCCTGTCGAGAATGGCTCCGATGTCGCCGCACAGCGGCAGGGTATGGTTGTAATGCTGAACATCGTCCGCGTCGGCATTGATGTTGATCACCCTTTCAACCCGCGGGTAGCCGATGCCCGAGCAGTCGCTCTGGCAGACCGCGCGCGAACCGATCACGATCAACGCTTGCGCCTGCTCCATAGCGTGGTTGCCGCTGATCGAGCCCTTGGTCCCGCCGACGTGCATGTTTTGCGGGTGAGCGTCGGGCAGAGCGCCGGTCGAGCCGGGGCTGAGGACGACGCCGGCGCCCGCCGCTTCCGCGAAGTTTCGCAATTCCCGGGCGAAATGGCGCGCGCCGCCGCCCGCCTTGATGACGCATTTGGCGTATCGCCCGATGAGCGCCGCCGCCTCTTCGATAGGGGATTCGCCGGCCGGCGCGCAGGCGCCCAAATCGACGACGCGCGGCAGCGCGTCGATGCGAACGTCCAGTTCCCGCGGCTGGGCGTTGATCGGCATGAGAAGGTAAAACGGACCGGCTTTCGACCGATGAAAGACCGTCGCGGCGCCTTGGCGAAGCGCCTCGCGCAGAGCCTCCGGCGTGTGCAGAACATAGGATCGTCCCATCAGGGCCGTGACGCGACCGTAGAGTTCCTGATCCCTCTTGGGGATCTGCTGCATGTTGAAT
>JBEKAL010000104.1:0-12150 GCA_050015935.1 Roseiarcus sp. | reverse complement strand
GAGCGGGCGCTGACCGGCGCCGACGGCGGCGTCGATCGCGTGCGCGAGGCGATCGAGGATTTGCGCCGGCGCGGCATCGTCTACGAAGGCCGCCTGCCGCCGCCCAAGGGCCAGCCGTCCGAAGATTGGGAGGATCGCGAGCAGACTTTGTTCCGCGCCACCGATTTCGGCGACGACGTCGATCGGCCTCTGATCAAGTCGGACGGCGGCTACACTTATTTCGCCTGCGACATCGCCTACCACAAGACCAAGATCGATCGCGGCTTTCTGAGCCTGGTCGACGTCTGGGGCGCCGATCACGGCGGCTATGTCAAGCGGATGCAGGCGGCGGTGGCGGCGCTCTCCGGCGGCAGGGCGACGCTCGACGTCCGGCTGTGCCAGCTCGTGCGGCTGATGCGCGCGGGCGAGCCGGTCAAAATGTCGAAACGTTCCGGCGACTTCGTGACGTTGCGTGAAGTCGTGGATGAAGTCGGCGCCGACGCCGTGCGCTTCATGATGCTGATGCGCAAGAACGACGCGCCGCTCGATTTCGACCTCGCCAAGGTGATCGAGCAAAGCCAGGACAATCCGGTGTTCTATGTGCAATACGCCCACGCCCGCGCGCGCAGCGCGCTGCGCCAGGCCCGCGCGGTTTTCCCCGATTTCGATCTCGCGCCGTCGGCCCTCGCGGGCGCGGACTTTTCTCTTCTCTCCGACGAAGGCGAGCGCGGCCTCATGCGCGCGCTGGCCAATTATCCCCGTTCGATCGCGCAGGCGGCCGAGGCTCACGAGCCTCATCGCATCGCCTTCTACGCTCACGATCTGGCGACGCTGTTCCATGCCCATTGGAATCGCGGCAAAGATTCGCCGCATTTACGGTACGTTAACAAAGGTAGCGAAGTTTTAACTTATTCGCGTATAGGTCTGGTTACGGCGTCGGCCTTGGTGCTGGCGTCGGCATTGTCTATTCTAGGCGTTAGCGCGCCTGAGGAAATGCGCTAGCGGGGCCGATTGGGGGCGAGCCGCCGCGTGGCGCGGGAATGGGAAGTCGCCTGGGACGTCTCGGGCCGGTCTTCGGCGGGGACGACGCGGCGACCGCCAACGAGGTTTGTCATGAACGGCTCCACCGCCAATACGGTCCCGGAAATCAATCTCGACGAGTTCGAACAGCGCCTGCGTTGCGCGGGCGCGACGCCGAGCGGCGCCGAGGATCCGCTCGCCGAACTGACGCGGCTGGTCGATATGATCAGCCGGCAGGGCGCCAAGGGCGACCCGGTCGCCGAACGCCCTCAGGCGCGCATGCCGAAAGCGGCGAGTCTCGCTCGCGCCGCCAACGCCGCCGTCGACGGGTCCGTCGCTCGCGTCGCATCGGGCCCGAGCCAAGCCTCGGACGGCGCCGCGGAGCGGGGAGATCCGGAAACGCCGCCGGGCGCCGCCGCCGCGACCGCGCCCGGCGCCGCCGAAGGCCTCGATCTTTCCGCGCAGGACCGCGCCTCGCTGTTGGCGGCGGTCGGCGAGGCTCCGGTGCGAAAGGGCCGCCCGCGCTCCTGGTATTTCAAGACGGCCGCTCTGGCGGCGATCGGCGTCGCGCTGTTGGGCGGCGCGGCGACTCTGAAGATCGGCGTGCCCGGCCTGCCCAAGGCGCCGCCGTTCATCGCGGCGGCCGAGGGGCCGAGCAAGGTCCAGCCGCCGAGCGAGGCGACGGTGCAGCCGAGCGGCGATTCGACGGCGCTGCTGACGAAGGATTCGGCGACCGCGGCGCCGGTCAAGGTCGTCTCCACGGAGGAGCAGCCGGTCGACCTGCGCGCGCAGACGCCGAGTCCCACGCCGGTCGCCGTCGCTTCCTTGCCGGCCGCGGCGGAGGCGGTCTCGCCGGTGGCGCCTGCCGCCGATACGCCGGTGGTCGCGCCCGCCGAGGCGTCGGCGACCGTCGCTCCGCTCTTCCCCGAGGCCACGCCGGTCAGGACGGTTTCCGTGCGCCCGGACGGAACACTGATTTCCGTCGATTCGACGCCGGCGCCTTCGCCGCCCGCGCCGGCGCCTCAGGCCGCGACGCGCGACATCGGCAGTTCGCCGTCGCAAACGGGGGCGGCCGCGACAGGCGAGGCCGCTACGCCGAAACTCGATCTGCCGACCAAGCTGTCGCCGAAGTCCTCGGCGCGCGTCGTCGCCAAGACCGACACGACGGCGCCCGCCGCCGCGACGGACACGACGCCCAACGCTCCGCTGCAACTCGGCCCCCCCGCGCGTCCGAGCAAGGCCGCAAAAGCGCCGCCCGCCAAGGCCGCGACAATGGTCGCCGACGCGGATGCGGCCGTCGTGCCCGCGCCCGCGCAGCCCGCCGCGACGGAACCGGTCGGGGCCGAGGCCGGCGGGGATTGGGCGGTGCAACTCGCCGCGCCGCGCTCCGAGGCGGATGCGAAGAGCGCGATTTCGCGTCTGAAGAGCAAATATTCGGCCGAACTCGGCGACGCCGAACTCGCCGTCCGCCAGGCGGACGTCAAGGGAGAGACGATCTATCGCGTGCGCGCCGGCGGTCTTTCCAAGGTGGACGCCGCCGCGCTTTGCGCCAAGCTGAAGACGGCCGGCGGCGATTGCTTCATCGCCAAGAATTGACCGTTCGCGGTTCGCTGGGGACGCCGAAATGACGCTCGCCTTCGTCTGCGGCTGCGCGGGCGCGGCGCTCGGGGCGGAGGAGCGCGCCTTCATCCGCGACGCGCGACCCTGGGGCCTCATCCTCTTCAAGCGCAACGTCGTCGATCGCGAGCAGTTGCGCGCGCTGACCGGTTCGTTCCGCGATTGCCTCGGGCGCTCCGACGCGCCCGTGCTCATCGACCAGGAAGGCGGGCGCGTGCAGCGCATGGGCCCGCCGCATTGGCCGGTCTATCCCGCGGCCGCTCGGTTCGCGACTGCGATCGATCCGCCGCGCGCCGCGTGGCTGGCGGCGCGCCTCATCGCCCATGACTTGCGGGAGGTCGGAATCAGCGTCGATTGCGCGCCGGCGCTCGACGTCGCCGACGCTCGGACGCACGCCGTGATCGGCTCGCGCGCGTTTTCGAGCGCGCCGGAGCGCGTCGCGGCGTTGGGGCGCGCGGTCTGCGAGGGCCTCCTCGCGGGCGCCGTCCTTCCCGTCGTCAAGCATATTCCCGGCCACGGACGGGCCGGAGCGGACAGCCATCTCGAATTGCCCGTCGTCGCAGCGAGCCGGGCCGAACTCGCGGCGCGCGATTTCGCGCCCTTCGCCGCGTTGCGCGACGCGCCGATGGCGATGAGCGCGCATGTCGTCTACAGCGCGATCGATCCCGCTTCTCCCGCGACGACGTCGCCGATCGTCGTCAAGACGATCATGCGCGAGGCGATCGGCTTCGACGGCCTGATCCTGAGCGATGATCTCTCGATGAAGGCTCTGGGCGGCCCGTTTGCGGAACGCGCTCGCGCGCTCTTCGCCGCCGGCCTCGACATCGCGCTGCACTGCAACGGCGATCTTGGCGAGGCGCGCGCGGTCGCGGAAGGCGCGCCGGAACTCGCCGGCCCTTCGCTGCGCCGCGCCGAAGCCGCCCTCGCGCGCATCGCCGGCGGGCCGGCGCCGCTCGACGTCGAGGCGGCGCGCGCCGAACTCGAGGCGACGCTGCGGGCGGACTCGGCGCCCCGAGGCGCCGAAGGAGCGGGACCGAACTCGGCGCGGGCTCGCGCTAAGCCGCGTCGGCGCTGACGCGGTTGCGGCCCTCGGCCTTGGCGCAGTAGAGCGCGCGGTCGGCGCGCCGATAGAGCGAGCTGGCGTCGCCGTCCTCACCGCGTTCGGCGAGGCCGATCGACACCGTGACCGGGATCATGCGGTCGGCGGGGCCGATGACGAATTGCTCCTGCTGGATCGCCAGGCGCGCGCGTTCGGCGATGCGCGTGGCGGCCTGGACGTTGACGCCGGGCATGACGATGACGAACTCCTCGCCGCCCAGGCGGCACAGCAGGTCGCCGCCGCGAATGATGCCGCGCAACCGATCGGCGAAGCTCTTGAGCACTTCGTCGCCGCAATCGTGGCCGTAGGTGTCGTTGACCCGCTTGAAGTGATCGATGTCGAGGATCATCAGCGTCAGCGGCGCGCGGCGCGCGCGCGCGTTGTCGAGCATCGTGGCGAGATGATTTTCCATGAACCGGCGATTGTTGAGGCCGGTCAACGGATCGAACAGCGCCAGTTCGATCGACTGCTGCACCTTTTCGCGCAAGCTGTCGGCGTAGCGCTTCTGGCGCAATTGCGTGCGCACCCTCGCCAGCAGTTCGTTGCGGTCGACCGGACGCGTCAGGCAGTCGTTGACGCCCATTTCGAGAGCGCGCAGCACGCGCTGACGATCCTCGAGGTCGGCGATGACCAGGATGGGAAGGTTGCGCGTGCGCTCGAGCGAGCGGATTTGGCTGCACAGCCGCAGTCCGTCGTAGGCGCTCAGGCCGAGGCTGACGATGATGAGGTCGACATTGTCCTCGGCCGCCTTGAACAGGGCCTCGCGCGCGTCCGGCTCGACGTGGACGTTGTGATGGGGGCTCAGCGCCTGGGCCAGGCGCTCGGCGGAACTGGCGCGGTCGTCGACGATCAGGACGCGGCCGCGCCGGCCGTCGTCGGCGTTCGGCGTCGCGAACGGCGCGATCATTCCCAGCGCGACGGTGGTGTTGGCGCGATTGCGCAGTTCGTCGATCACGACCTTGAGGCGGGCCAGCGAACGGACGCGCGCGATCAGCGAGACCTCGTCGATCGGCTTGGTGAGGAAATCGTCGGCGCCGGCTTCGAGTCCGCGCACCCGGTCCGCCGGCTGGTCGAGCGCGGTGACGAGGACGATCGGCAAGTGCGCGGTCGCGAGCTGGCTTTTCAACAGGCGGCACACCTCGAAGCCGTCCATGCCCGGCATCATGACGTCGAGCAGGACGATGTCGCAGAGCCCTTGCTCGCAGATCTCGATCGCGTCCGCGCCGTTGGTCGCGGTCAGGACGTCGAAGTATTCCGCGTTGAGGCGCGCCTCGAGCAGCTTGATATTGGGAAGGATGTCGTCGACGACGAGTACGCGTGCGGTCATCGCCTCACTTGGCTCCGAGGAAATGGTCGATCGTTTCGAAGAACTTCGCGACGGATATCGGTTTGGACAAATACGCCTCGCATCCGCCCTGCCGAATTTTTTCCTCGTCGCCCTTCATCGCGAAGGCGGTGACGGCGATCACCGGTATCGAGCGCAGCTGTTCATCGTCCTTCAGCCACTGCGTGACTTCGAGGCCGGACACTTCCGGCAACTGAATGTCCATGAGAATGAGATCGGGATGATGACGGCGCGCGAGTTCGACTGCTTCGACGCCGCTGCGGGTCTGCAGGATGCGGCAGCCCCGCGTCTCGACGAGGTCGTTGAAGAGCTTCATATTCAGCTCGTTGTCCTCGACGATGAGCACGGTTTTCGCCATGGGATTTTCCGCCAGACGCCATCCGAAGGGCGCGGTTCTCGTTGTCGGGCCCAGCGGAACATATTAGGCTCGAGACGTTGACGAAAGGAAAACCGGATGGCGCCGCGGGAGGTTAACGCCAAGCTTTCCACAGGCAAGTTTTTCGGCGAATCGGTGGCGATTTCCGCGCTCGGCTTTCTCGCCGCCGAGGAATCGCGGCTCAAGCGGTTTCTCGCCCTTTGCGGGCTCGGGCCGCACAATCTGCGTCAGGCCGCCGCCGACGCGGGATTTCTCGCCGCCGTTCTCGACTATGTCGCGGCCGACGAGCGCCTGCTCGTCGCCTTCGCCGCGCAGGAGGGGCTGGACCCCGCCGCGGTCGCGCGCGCCCGCGACAGCCTCGGCGGGACGCCCCCGACGGGCGATCCTTGAGGCCGCGCGAGGCGGAAACGGCGCGCGCGTGTTTCTGCCGTGACTGTCTGGTCGAATTCGCGCCGGCGCCGGAGGGCGGCGCGCGCTGCCCGCAATGCGCCTCTCCGCGCATCGTGAGCGCGCGACACGCGAGCGCCCTGACGATCGCCCATGTCGATTGCGACGCCTTTTACGCCTCGATCGAGAAGCGCGACGATCCCTCGCTCGCCGATAAGCCGCTCATCGTCGGCGGCGGCGGGCGCCGCGGCGTGGTCGCGACCTGCTGCTACATCGCCCGCACGTTCGGCGTTCGCTCGGCGATGCCGATCGCGCGGGCGCTGGCCCTTTGTCCGCAGGCGGTGGTGGTCAAGCCGGACATGGTCAAGTACGCGCGAGTCGGCCGGGAGATTCGCGAGCGGATGCAACGCCTGACGCCGCTCGTCGAGCCCCTGTCGATCGACGAGGCCTTTCTCGATCTGACGGGCTGCGAGGGCGCGAACGGCGCCGGCGCGGCTCTGACGCTTGCGCGCTTCGCCCGCGAGGTCGAGCGACAAGTCGGCGTCACCGTCTCCGTCGGCCTCAGCTACTGCAAGTTTCTCGCCAAACTCGCCTCGGACCTCGACAAGCCCTGCGGCTTTGCGGTCGTCTCGCGCGAAGACGCGACCGCTCTCCTCGCGCCGATGGGCGTCGGCCGGCTTTGGGGGGTCGGCAAGGTCGCCGAAGAGAGGCTCGCCCGTCTCGGCGTGAAAACGATCGGCGATCTGCAAGCGCTCGACGAGCCGGCGGCGGCGGCGCGTCTGGGAGAGGATGGGCGGCGGCTGTGGCGGCTGGCGCGCGGGATCGACGATCGCCGCGTGACGCCGGATCGCGAGGCCAAGAGCGTGTCGAGCGAAACGACGTTCGAAGTCGACGTTTCCGACAAGGCCGAGTTGACGCGCGTGTTGCTCGCGCACTGCGAGCGGGTGGCCGCGCGATTGCGCAAAGCCGGGCTCGCGGCGGGCGGCGTGACGCTGAAATTGCGCACGCCCGACTTCAGGCTGCGAACGCGCAGCCGTTCCGGACTGGCGCCGACTCAGATGGCGCCGCGGCTCTTCGCCGCGGCGCGAGCGCTGCTCGACGCGCAAGAGCAGGGGACGGCCTATCGGCTGATCGGCGTCGGCGCGAGCGATCTCAAACCGGCGCGCGAGGCGGACGAGGCCGATCTCATCGAGGGGGATCGCGGCCGCGAGAAGGCGCGCGAAGCGGCGATCGAGGCGTTGCGCGACAAGTTCGGCGCGACGGCGATTCAGCGCGGCCTCGCCTTCGAGCCCGGCGCCGCGCCGCGCAAGCGCTGACTATTTCGCGCAGGCCGGCGTCGGCAGCAATTCCAGCTTGCTGAGCTTGGCGGTCAGAGCGAACGAGCCGTAGTCGAGCTTCAGAGTGCCGGAAACGCCGTTCTCGTAGAGATCGAAACTCAGGATGTATTCGGGCGGCTCGTCCGTGGCCGCTTCGTCGAAATACGACACCGTGACCGGCCAGCGGCGGATCTTGCCGAGCGTATCGGCGAAGGCGGCCTCGGGCGTGGGCGCGCTCGGCTCCTTGCCGATGACGGTCAAGGTCTCGAACACCTTCTTGCCGGTGTCGGAGCCGTCGTAGACGCGCGCCTGCATCGCGCCTCCGCCTTGCTTGGCCTGGGCGATGATGCGCTCGATGTGCTCGGTGGGGAAGAGAATGTCCTTGCCGAGATCCAAGCTTTCCGCGGACGGCTTGCTCAGGGCGACCGTGATGTCGCCGCTCTCGCCGCGCTTGGCCGAACCGACGACCGCGGGGCCGGGGTCGTCCCCGGTTTGCGAATCGATCTGGAATTTCAGGCCCTTGGCGTCGCCGTCCTCGAAAGTGAGGGCGCGAATGTCGGAGGAGATCGGATCGCCTTCGCTGCGTTGCAATTCGGTCAGTTGGCGGAATTTCGACGCGTAGCCTTGGCAGGACGAGCCGATGAATTCATAGGCGATGAGCCCCGTGGCGGCGACCGGCGTCTGCGAATTGGGCGTGCGCGCGGCGTAAGAATCGACGAGCGAGATTTCGTAAGCCGCGCGGTGCGAAGCCAACGGCAGCAGGGACTGCGCGCGCGCGTCGCCGATCGTTGCGGCCAAGGCGAGAATCAGCAGGGCGTTGCGGCGCTTCATTCAAACTTTCCTCCGCTCGCGCCAATCCCGCGCGGCGGCTTCGCTTCGCATTGTCGCCGCGATTTCCGGCGCTTTCGTGACCGCGCTCGGGCAAGCGCCTCGAGCGTTCAGGGCTCGTCCGTTTCGCCGACGGGGCTCCACGCCTGTTCGAGCGGCGTCGGCCCGTCGAGCGGCTCCTCGTCGTCGCGAAGCCCGGCCTCGTCGTCGGGCTGGGGAACGCCGAAACCCGGCGGCAGCTTGCCGTCGAACAGGCCCGCGCCCTGCAATTCGTCGAGGCCCGGCAGATCGCCGATCGCGTCGAGGCCGAAATGCACGAGAAATCCTTGGGTGGTGCCGTAGGTGATCGGGCGGCCCGGCGCCTTGCGGCGACCGCGCATGCGCACCCATCCGGCCTCCATCAGCACGTCGAGCGCGCCCTTGGAGACCGCGACGCCGCGGATTTCTTCGATGTCGGCGCGCGTCACCGGCTGATGATAGGCGACGATCGCGAGCGTCTCGATCGCCGCGCGCGACAGCTTGCGCGTTTCCTGATCCTCGCGCGCCAGCAGCCAGGAGAGATCCGTCGCCGTGCGGAACGCCCAGCGGCCGGCGACGCGCACGAGATTGACGCCGCGGCCGGCGTAGTGGCGCTGCAGCTCGGCCATCACCGCTCCGACGTCGGCGCCCTCGGAGAGGCGCGCCGCGATCGAAGCCTCGTCGAGCGGTTCGGCGGCGGCGAAGACGAGCGCCTCGGCGGCGCGCAAGTCCTCCGGCGCGAAGCGCGGCGGGACGGCGGTTTCGAACAATTGCGCGACGGTTCCCATGACGTTTTCTCGCTTCAACTGAAGTCGCCGCGTCGGGCCGACGAATCCGCGCGGACGGCGCGCAGCCACAGCGGCGCGAAGGCTCGCTCTTGCCGCAATTCGATCTCGCCTTCGCGAACCATTTCGAGCGCAGCCGAAAAGGAGGAGGCCCGCGCGGTGCGGCGCATTTTCGCATCGACGCCACAGGCGATCAGCCACGAATCGAATTCGGTCCAGTCGCTCGCTTGCCCCATCAGGCGCGTCAGCGCCTCACGCGCCTCGGCGAGCGACCAGACGACTCGCGCCTCGAAGCGCACGCGGGCGCGGGCGTGTTTCTGGCTTTGCCTGGCGTAAGCGGACAACAGATCGTAAAGACTCGCCTCGAAGACGACCGCCGCGGGTCTTGCGATCGCCTCCGGCGCGCCGCGGGCGAAAAAGTCGCGCCCCAGCCGCGGCCGGTTGATCAGCGCTTCGGCGCCCTTGCGGATCTCCTCCAGACGACGCAGGCGTTGCGCCAGGGCGTCGGCGAGTTCGGCCGCGTCGCATTCTTCGGCCTTGGTCGGCGCCGGCAGCAACAGGCGCGACTTGAGATAGGCGAGCCAGGCCGCCATGACGAGATAATCGGCCGCCAGCTCCAGGCGCAGCTCGCGCGCCGCCTCGACGAAAGCGAGATACTGCTCGGCGAGCGCGAGCACGGAAATGCGCGCGAGGTCGACCTTCTGGCGCCGCGCGAGTTCGAGCAGCAGGTCGAGCGGGCCCTCGAAACCGTCGAGATCGACGGTGAAGGCAGGTTCGCCTTCCGATCGCTCGACGCGAAAATCGTCATTCAAAAACGCGACGCCGGCCACGAATCACCTCGGCTCCATCGAACCGAACTTTGACGCGCGATGACGGCGACCGCAAGGCGGCGCGGCGGAGCGTCCACAGCGGGCGGACAGGGCCGGGCGCCGCCGGTTTCTCTCCCGCGCTTTCACTTTAACCATCAATATTTAGGTAAATATTCGGTTTCCATGTCGGAAGTCTTTGCAACGGTTGCAATCGGCGAGCGTCTGCGTACCGTCATCTTCGCAGGGCATAGGTCAAGCCCATGAGATACCCCGCGGGGCGCTCGGGTCCGCCGCATACCCCGGGTCCGTGGGGTCGGCCGGCCCGGCGGCAGCAAGGAGTGGCCTCCTCATCGCTGCTCCGGGCCGGCCTCCCTTCTCGGCGGGTCAATATCGGCGCAGCAGGCTGACGAGCTTGCCCTGGATGCGCACGCGGTCGGGGCCGAAGATGCGCGTTTCGTAAGCCGGATTGGCCGCCTCCAGCGCGATCGAGGCGCCGCGGCGGCGAAGGCGCTTCAGGGTCGCCTCCTCCTCGTCGATCAGGGCGACCACGATGTCGCCGCTCTCCGCGGTGTCCTGCTTGCGCACGATAATGGTGTCGGCCTCGAAAATTCCCGCCTCGATCATCGAATCGCCGCGCACTTCGAGCGCGAAATGCTCGCCGCCGCCGAGAAAGTCGGGCGGCATGGCGATGGTGTCGATGCGCGTCTGGATCGCGGCGATCGGCGTGCCCGCGGCGATGCGGCCCATCACCGGGATCATCGCCGAGCGCGCTTCCGTCTCGGGGCCGGAATGCGTGCGCACGCGCCCGAGACTGCCGGGAATCACGCTCGGCGAGAATTTTTGCGCGCGCGGCGCCGCGACGGTGGCCGATTCGGGCAGGCGCAGCACCTCGATCGCCCGCGCGCGATTGGGAAGGCGGCGGATGAAGCCGCGCTCCTCGAGCGCCATGATCAGACGATGGATGCCCGATTTCGAGCGCAGATCGAGCGCGTCCTTCATTTCGTCGAACGAGGGCGGAACGCCTTCGGCCTGGAGGCGCTCATGAATGAAGCGCAGCAGTTCGCTTTGCTTTCTGGTCAGCATGGCAGGCTCCCCGGCGGCTCGCGCCGCGAATCGAATCGAAGCGCCGGACGCGAGCCGAGAATCACGATCAGGCGTAAACAAATCACGAACAATGCGTATCTGTTCGCGGTGTGTTCCGCAAGGGGGGGTATATGCGCGCGACAAACAATGATCCTAGAGGGTATGAATCCGCGGTCGCTTCCGACCATTCGGAGGCGGCTGGCGCGTCCGAACGAAGCAGATATTTCATAAGCCGTGAGGAGCATTTTGCCGGGGTTGTGATTTCGCCGGAAATGCGTCGAGCCGGCGGCGAGTGCTTGGATGAGTTTACGTCAGACGGAGGGGCTCTGACGAATAGTTCATTTTATGTGGCAGAGGAGGTCTACTTGGCCATGGAAAAGCGAAGGCGGGCGGGGTGCTAGCCGACGCGAGGTTGATGGAATTGCCTAACGCGCGGCCGTAGATACAGTATGTGTTGATATCATCTGCCACGCGCCGAAGTTCCGCAAGTTTCGGGGCGGCCATGATTGAGGTGCCTTTCTTGGATAACTTGGAAAGAATCGTGTGGTCGCTAGAAAGGACGGAAATTTGCGAATGGATAAGCTGATTACGATTTTCTAAACATATATCGAATGCGGATATAAAATAGTCGACATCCGCTCTGTACTGTGTGGGCCACTCTACCGTCGGAAGCTGTAGGCTGAGGATTTGTGAACACGTTGCGGAGCCGACCTTTGCGACGATAGTTTTTGTCCCGTCCATACCAATGCCAAACACGGTCCCGAAAAGAAAATGGAGTGCGCGCTCAAGTTCCGCAAATTTGATGCTCACGACCCCAATGGCAAATATGCTATCTTTCGGGCCTACCGGATAGGCAGGCCAATGTGAGGGTTCAGTCATGGGCTCTGTCTCCAAAGGCGGCGATGAAACGTACAGCGACGAAGAAGCCGCGCGCGGCCGCGACGAAGTGATTCGCCGCATGGCGAACACGCCGCCGCAGCCTAAGCCCAAAAAGGCTGGCGGCGCGAGTCCGGCAAGGAAACGCGGACGCGTGCCGGAACGGAAGCCTTAATATCCGGCAGAAATTTTGGTTTCCGAAACTCAGAACAAAATATTGACAGATTTCTGATAATCCGGCACTATGTCCGGATATGCGAGAGGATTGGAAATGCGCAGCGATCGCTTGATTTTTCATGCCAATCGGCGGCTGGCAGTTCGGCAGTAGGGACGCGGTAATGACCAGAGCGAGGATGGCCGAAGTCAACTCGTCAGATTTCAAGCACGCCCTGGTTTCCGATCCTTTTCGCTTTCTGTTTTCAGTCGAGACACGATATCGGATATCGCTGCCAATGGAATTGCAAACATGTGGGGAACTCCGGTTTCCGTCACTAGAGCGTATCCCTTTTAGCTGGAACCGTATCCGGCGTTTTTGAAGTAGTTGGAGCATTCGGTTGGCGGGAAATCGTCGATGGCGATGCCGATCGCGTCCCATAGGGCGTCGACGGTTCG
>JBEKAL010000103.1:0-12279 GCA_050015935.1 Roseiarcus sp. | reverse complement strand
CTGAAACTCAGGGAGCGATTGGGGAAAAGCCAGATCGTCGCGCTGGTGAATGTCCATAGCCGCCATAACGGGCAGACACTAGCCCTGGTGGGTGTCTGCGTCAACCGGATAGGCAGGGTTCGTTCTCCTAACGCTGACGATCCTGTTCGTCGTGATCTTCGTGGGCCGAGGTGCCGCTCTAATATTCAAGCTGCGAAAGGCCACGACGGCGCTCAACAGTGCCGAGGATAAGCTCCAAGCGGTGCGACAGGTTCTGTCGGTTGACGCGACGCTCGCCCACCTCTGGACTGAATATTTCCGCTCCCTGCATCGTCCACATGAGGCAGGAGAAGCAGGCAAGGACGCAAACGATTCTTATCGGTCCACGATTCAGGCCGCCTCGGTCTTCACTGCCGAAGTTGTCGTAGATTCCCGGCTCTGGACCGAATTTTTCAAGCATCTTCCGGGCGTCTTTACAGGTCTCGGGATCATCGGAACGTTCTTAGGATTGATCAGGGGACTCCAGGCCTTCCAAGTTTCCTCTGACTCCGCCGTCGTTAGGGGCGGCCTTGAAGGATTAATGCACCGCGTCGGCGATGCGTTCCTGGTATCGGCAATAGCCATCACGCTCGCGATGGCGGCGACTTTAATCGAACGCGGGATCGTCACGCATCTCTACAAGCGGCTCGAACAGTTCACGTCCGGCATAGACGGCCTGTTCAGCTCCGTTTCCGACGAGGACTACCTGGCGCGGCTCACCCACGCCTCCGAGGACTCGGCCGCCCAGTCAAAGATTCTGAAGGATGCGCTGGTAGGCGACCTTGAACGTATTCTGACGACGGTGACCGAACGCCAAATCGAGGCCCAACGCGCGGGCATCCAAAGGCTCGGTGAGGGAATTGTCGGGACTCTCGCGGGACCGCTCGATGCGATTGCGGCGGGCGCACGCCGAAACAGCGAGGGCAACAACGACGCGGTGACACGACTTCTGACCGACGTCCTTGCCGGCTTCAGCCAGCGCTTGGAAGACCTGTTCGGAGGACAGATAAGCGGCATCAACAACCTACAGCAGCAGACGATCGACGCCCTCGGCGCTGCCGTGACGAAACTGAACCAAATGGTATCTGCCGTCGAACAGGCGGGCACTAAGTCCACCGATGCACTGAACGAGAGGCTCCTTTCTGCGCTCACGGACATGGAAACCCATCAGAAAGCCGCAAACGAGCGCATGGCAGTGTTCGTCGACCAGATGCGCGGAGCGGTGAACGAGTCGCAGAGCGAGACGAATCGGAAGCTTCAAGAAGCGCTTTCTCAGATCGGATCGGCTGTCGAAGCGCAATTGGCTTCCTTGCGGGAGCAGGGCGACTTCTCTGCTCGCGCCCGTTCCGAGCGCGAGGCGTCCGCTGCCGCGCAGACCGGCGAGACGCTTCGCCTGTTCGGAGCGAAGGTTGAGGAGGTGATGGGCACGCTGCGCACCCACCTTGAAACGGCCTCGGAATCGCAGGGACGTCGCGAACAGCGGCTTTCGGAATCGACGGAGTCGACTGTCGCAAACCTCTCCCGCGTCGCCGAGACGATGATGGCTGAGGCGCGAGCGGTCGCAGTAGGCGTCAGCGCCGCAGTCGATGCGATGCGCGGGGCGACGACCTCCGCAGTCGACAAGATGAACAGCGGGTCGGAAACGCTGTACCTCGCGGCATCGGAATTCAAGTCCGCCGGGCAGTCAGTCGCGACCGTCTTCCAGCAGGCGGAGGGACTGTCGCACGGGCTTCGTCAGTCCGCCGGTTCCGTGGCGGATGCCTCTGCGGCATTGAAGGGCGTGGTCGCAGACCACGCCGCGGCGCGGGAGGGGCTCTCGAAGATGATTGAGGAGATGCGCGGCATCGTCGAGAACGCCAAACGGGAAGCGGGGATCGCGTCCGACGTCATCACTGGGATCGAGGCCGCATCCCGCGGCCTCGCGCAGGCCCAGAGGCAGGCGGAAGAATACCTAAACGAGGTCACGAAGATCCTTGCCGCGACACATGAAAGATACGCGACGTCGCTGGCAAGCGTTCTTGGCGATCAGTACAAGGCCTTCTATACGCGGCTTTCCGAGGCCACCGGGCTCCTCCAGGCGGCGATCCAGGAACTCGCGATCGCGGTGCAACCCACTACCAAGAGAGCCGCAGAATGATTGGGCGGGCCGTCGTCCTCAAGCGCGGAAACAGAAGTGAGGCCGAGAAGCCGTTCTGGATTTCCTACGCGGACCTGATGACTGCGCTGATGGTGCTCTTCCTCGTCGCGATGTCCGTCGCGATGATGACCGTGACCTATAATGCGGAAGACGTTGAACGTCAGAAGCAGGAGCTTGAAGAACGCAACGTCCAGCTAAACAAGGCGTTGACTCAGATCGAGACCTACAATCAACAGCTTGAAGCCGACAAGCTTCGTCTGAAGGAGGAAGAGGAGAACCTTCGAAACAGCGAGGCGGAACTTAAGGCGGCGAACGAGCAGTTGGAGAAGCTGAAGAAGTCGCAGAAGGAACTGGACGATGAGGCTGCCGCAAAAGTTCGCGACCAGGAAATCAGGCAACTCCTGAACGCCGTGGAATTGGCGGCGGCCAAGCAGCCCGACGTCAAGGTCAACAAGGACCAACATACGATCGACTTCGGTGACCGCGCGCGGTTCGAAAAGAAGAGCAATTCGCTGACGCCAGACCAGACCCGGCTGCTTCGAGCGTTCGTCCCGGAGGTCTTGTCGATCGCTAAGGACAAACTGGGACAGCGGTGGCTGAAGCAGGTCGTAGTCGAGGGGTTCGCCAGTCCGGAGGGCGACTATCTGTACAACCTAAACCTGAGCCTGGAGAGGAGCCAACGGGTCCTGTGCGCCCTTCTTGCGCCTCCGGCGTCCGACGAAGTGGCGCTCACACCTGATCAGCTTGAGCAAATTCGCGACCTGTTCCTTGTCGGTGGATTTTCGTTCAACGCGGTGAAGTTCGACGAGGCGACAAAGAGCTACGACGCCAGCCGTCGCGTCGAACTTCGTCTGGAATTCCTCGGCCTCAACGAAACCCGACCTGCTCCGGTTGACGTTCCTCACGAGAGGCTCGGCAAATGTGCCCTTCCGAACTAGCGGAGTCGCCGCTTGTTGCGCTGACTACTGCGCTCGAATTAGCGATGGATTTCAAGCCGCCGCAATTCGAGGCGGAATTCGTCAAATTGGAGCGCGAAACGAAGAAGCTGTACGCCTGGCTCGGCGGGCAAGGCGTCGCAAAGCCACCCAAGGACGCCTCGCGCGAGGCCCTGAGAGACTTCGTTCGTGTTCGCGACCTTCCGACATTGAGGCATGCAACGTTAGCGTGCTTTGGCTGCACCGATCCATTCGACGACCGTCGGCACGGGCTGATTGCCGACGGCGAACTCTTCCCAGTATTCCTTGAAAGGGTGGACGATTATCGCGAAAGCCCGCGCGCGCTTCGCCTCTGCTACCGGGGGCTGCTGCACGCCTATTTCCAATACGACGTCGAACACGGAGCGCCGCCGGCGGCCCGTGACAATTGGGGCCGCCTAAAGATATTCCTTGAAGGTCGGACGCTCCTTCTCGAAACCCCAGGGTTTCAGCCGTCATGGGTAGGCGCACTGCTAGAGAACCTAGAGGTTTTCGGACCCGATCCAGGCGCATTCTATGGCTCGGAAATATTCCAAGGACATCCCGAGAGATTCGAGCAGGTACGAACAGAACTTCCGATCACAGACGCATCTTGGCTCGTCTGGCGCGTTGTCGTTGGACAGATTGAAGCAGGCACTCGATCCCCGGACTCCGATTTCCGATCGGCCATCCCCAAACTGCTGGTCCTGCTTGAAACGCACCCCGCTGCGAAGACCTTCGGACTGTCGAAGCTGCTGCACCGATACCGTCAATGCACGAATCCAAGCTTGCACGAGGAGTTGCGCGATTTCGCGGTCGAGGCTTGGGGCAACCCTTGGCTCGCGCTTAACGAGGCTGCGTGGAGCGTCGTTTCGCCAGATGCGCGGATGATGGTCGTCGAGTGGCTGAAGCTTGCCCTGATGCAGAAGTTCTTCGGGCTCCTCGCCGAAGACGGCATGAACGACACCCGCCGCCTGAAGTTCTGGGAATCCTATCACCAGAGCATCCATGCGATGTATTTTGCGTTGGGTGACGTAGCACGAACAGATCATCGTCCCGATTTCCGCGATGTCCGAAAGCAGATGGCAGGTTTGCAACTGAGGCTGACGCACAGCACCGCAAAGAACAATGCCTTTATCATGTGCATCGGCGAGCATGTAATCGTTGAGTTTGGCGAGAAAGGAAACGCCTGCTTCATCTTCCACCAGGACCGAATTCCCTTCGCGTTTGCGGGAGAGGTCGCTGGCAATGGGATGGCGCTTAAGCATCCCGACAACGTCGAGAGGCTGTCTCACATCGATAGCGGTTCCGGAACTTGGGAAGAGAAATTCCAAAGGGTGCTATCTAACGTGGTGCGGGTCCGTGCGCCGTCCGCCGGCCTGCGACCGACATCCTCGGAACATTGGCATCCGCCGCGACCGCCAGTTTCGCCGCAGCCCTCTCTAACTCCCCCAGCCACTCAACCGACCGCATATCAACCCAGATCGCCCGGCAGTTGGCGACCGGTTGGAGCGTCCGCGCAGACTCATAGAGAGCGCGAACCTTCGCTTCTCCCAAGGGCGACGTTCACTCTGGCGGAGTTTACGACGTTCTGCGCGTCGCAACGGCTGAAGACCGCCGACTACCGAAACAAAGGCGGCAATCTCTGGGTCTACCATGGCCGTCAAAATTCCGACGTCGCCGCCCGATTGTCGGCATGGGGCTTCCATTTCAAACCCGACATCGGGTGGTGGTTCAAGTAGGGCCTGAGATGCTCGGAATCTTCAGACGTAAGGCTGCAAATGGCGATGCCCAAAAGGGCGTGTGGAGGTCATTCGGCGCGGAAGGCGTCGCATTCGCGCCGCGGAAGGACGACCTGCCGAGGCTTGGTCTGGACTCTCGGAACCTCCACAACCCCGCTACGAGTGGGCTGCTGGCGCAACTCGAGGACGACGGTCGGCTGGCGAACGCCGCTGGCATGAGCCTGCTCCCGTGGAGCGACGTCTACGACTTGCTGGATGGGCCGGAGCGACATGTTATCCGAGACGTCCTCGCACTGCCAGACGACTGCGATTATGTCCCTGCGCTCTCGAGCACCGGCAGCCTGCGAGATCCGGTCTTCGACATTTGCGTCAAAGATTGGCGAACCACGGGGGGCACTCGCGCGCCGGTCGCGGAGTGCCATGGCGCCATCGTCGAGGACGCTGAGAAGTTGGCGTTTCTGCCCAGGAAAACCTGGGAACTAGTGGATCAGGTCGCCAAGTTTCGAAGCCGGCCCGATAGGGAACATTCCGAAGCCTCCAACCGACGCGATTGGGGACGGATAAGAAGGACCGCGGTCGCGGCGGGGGCCACCCTCGATGCGTTCCTACTCGCCACTGTTGTGCTCACTCCGGAAAAGCTCCAGATCGGGCTGCGCAAGGCCGAGACTGGCGGCACGAAAGTCGTGGAAGTCGTCCCCACATTCGACGACGCGCCTGACGGATGGCTTGACGCATTCGACACGCGGGGCAGCGTGTTAGACCGCTACAATATCTCGACGCCCGGAGGCATTACTGCGGTCGAGATCGCCCCAAACGTCAAGACCGTCCTCGACAGCATCAAGCGCATGCCCGGGCGCCGGATCGCGGGGCCGCGTGCCGAAGCGTTCCTTGTCAATCCCTTCGCGGCTCTTGGCGAGGACGCATCGGAGACCATTGACGAGGCGCAGTTCATGGAGGCCCGCGAACAGGCGGGGCTCCAGTTCCAAAGCTTCACTGCGCGGATTGAACGTGACGCGCTCGGCTACCCAATCTTTGTCGGGCTGCTGATCGAGAAGCCGACGTCGTCGGGGCCGACCGAAAGCGAGGTGCGGCCATTCGAAGACGACCATGATCTGGAAAGGTTCATAGTCGCGGTCGAGACCAGCTTGGCCAAAGGCCTCCAGCTCTGCGGTTGGGACGGCTACGACCTTGAGCTTTTGGGCGACACCCAGCGGGAGCTGGACCTTCTGAAGGAGGCTCTCCAAGACCGCTCCCGGCCCCAGGTCCTTGTCAGCTATGCCTCGATATTCGACCTAAGCGCCTACTCGTCGCGCGTCGACGATATCGGAGAGGAGAAGCCCTACTACTCTCCCTACATCGCCAAGAAGGATGACGGGGAGGGATGGTTTCCCGAGAACATCATCCCGGTGATTTCGTGGATCCCGGAAGGATCAAAGGAGCCTGTCGCTGTCCCAATTACTCCGGCGGCAAAAGAGCAGATCGAGGCCAAAATCAAGGAGGCAGAGAGCAAAGGAGCGACTTCCTTCACTCTCAACGGGTTCGACAAGCCCATTCCCGTCGTCGAGGCCAAGTCGATTCTCAAAACCCTTTCGGGAGCCGAGGAACAGGTTGCGAAAGGGACTTTCGACCCGCAAAGGCCCAGATCCGACGAGGCTCCGCGTTCTAAGAAACATCTCGTCATCAAGGCCAACATCCAGAGCATTGACTATGAGGAGGCTCGCAGGGACATCCTCCGTATCGAGGAACAGGTGCCCGCGCTTCCGGCCGCTCTCAGGCCCGGCGTCAATTTGAAGGATCACCAGGTGTCCGGGCTTGGTTGGATGCAACACCTCTTCAGCAAGGCGCCAGCGCATTGCCGGGGTGCGGTTCTTGCGGACGACATGGGGCTCGGAAAAACGCTTCAAATACTCTGCCTCCTCGCGTGGGCCTTCGAGCGCGATCCTTCGCTGCCGCCCGCATTGATCGTCGCCCCGGTGTCGCTGCTGGAAAACTGGGAGGAAGAGGTCAGAAAATTCCTGACCGACGGAGCCTTGAATATCCTCATCGCCTATGGCGACGCGTTGTCGTCGTTGCGAGTTCCCCGTGAATACGTCGACCAGCAGCTACGGGCCGAAGGCATGGTGAGGTTCCTGAAGCCAAACTGGCGCGGGAAGACCAACGTCGTGCTGACCACTTACGAAACGTTGCGCGACCTCGAATTCTCGTTCGGCGCCGAGAAATGGTCGGTGATGGTCTGTGACGAGGCGCAACGAATAAAGAACCCAAACGCGATGGTCACTCGGGCCGCCAAGAAGCAGAACGTGGCCTTCAGAATCGCCTGCACCGGCACGCCTGTCGAAAACACCCTTACCGACTTGTGGTGTCTATTCGACTACGTCCAACCGGGCTTGCTGGGCTACCTCAACGATTTCGGTCAGCGCTATCGGCGCCCAATCGAGGCCGAAACAGAAGAGGAGCAGCAACGGGTTGCGGAATTGCGTGAACGCATCGCTCCGCAAATCCTGCGCAGGACAAAGGCGGAAGTTGCCAAGGACCTCCCGCCCAAGATCGAGATCCCATGCCGGATTCCACTCTCCGCATATCAACGCGGGCTTTACGCGCGAGCCGTTGAGGCATTCAAGAAGCGCAGGGATCCGGGCGCGGCGGCCCCGTTCAAGAACCATCTCGGCCTGCTGCACTATCTGCGTCTAGTCTGCACCGACCCCAGAGAAGTCGGGCTCAGCGTGTTCAAACCGGAGCCAATCGACGCGTATCGAGAGCGCGCCCCGAAGCTCGACTGGCTGATGGCGCAACTTGAGGAGGTTCGCCGCAAGGAGGAAAAGGCAATCGTCTTCTGCGAGTTCCGCGAGATGCAGCGGATGTTGCGCCACTACGTGGAAGTCGTTTTCGGCTTCGCGCCGGACATCGTCAACGGCGACACCTCCCCGTCGGCGAAGCACCTGGACAGTCGCCAGAAGCGGATTGCCGCTTTTCAGGCAAAGCCGGGCTTCGGCGTCATTATCCTGTCGCCGGTCGCGGTCGGGTTCGGCGTCAACATTCAGGCTGCCAACCACGTCATTCACTACACGCGGCATTGGAACCCAGCGAAGGAAGACCAAGCGACGGATCGCGCATATCGCATCGGCCAAACCAAGTCGGTCTATGTCTATTGCCCGATTGTGTTCGCAGAGGACTTCACCACTTTCGACATCAAGCTCGACCGACTCTTGAATATAAAGCGCGAATTGGCGCAGGACATGTTGAACGGCACCGGAGAGGTCTCGCCCGGTGATTTTGCGATCGAGGATTTGGCGCCCGGATCGACGGGGACGGGCTTTTCAACAAGAATTTCAGCAAATCAACTGCCCATGATGGACTGGGCGTACTTCGAGTGCCTGATCGTAGCACTAAGCCTAAAACAAGGATTCAAGCCGTCCTATCGAACGCCCCCGAAGGACAAGGGTGTCGACGTCGTCGCAATCAAGGGATCGACCGGTGTGTTGTACCAGTGCAAGACGTCGGGCGTCGAAGGGACACCGCTAAGCTGGAACGCCGTCAAAGACGTCGTCGCAGGCGAGGCCGCCTATAAGAAGCACCATCCCGGCATCTCCTTCGAGAAGGTCGCAGTCACGAACCAGTACTTCAACAAGATCGCGGGCGAACAGGCCGACCTCAATGGCGTGAAGCTATTGGACCAGCGCGACTTAGCGGACCTGCTAGCGCACTACGAAGTGACGACAATGGACGTTGAAAAGATTTTGTACCCACAATGGACCGAATCGGTCTGACAAGCGCCATCCATCGGGCAAGGCGATGACCTGCCATTGCGGTGATCAAGGCGCCGCCGCGCGCGAATCGCAGCCGGACCGCCTGGGATCCGACGCCCGGCCCACCGGTGATCACGAGCGCCTTCGCAATTTGCGCTAGACAGATCGCGGCGTTCTGACTGTCGGCGAGCATTAGACTGCTGCGCTTTTCGACCCAAGGGACGGCTGCGGCGGGTCGTCCACTTCTTCCGTGTTGGCCTTGGCCGATGCGGCGTGTTGAGGGCGGTGGGATAGTCGGCCAATGGAGCGGCGTCGTTTTGGCGCCGTAGGGCGGCGTAAAAGCCGGCCATTGGAGGATCGACCTTTTCCGAATCGGGAAAGGACGCTCCGAGGATGTTCGGGATGGAGCTTTACGCGACCGTCCGACAGCTTGTGTTTTTGGACGGACTGAGCCGGCGCGAGGTCGCGCGGCGATTGGGGATCAGCCGAGACACGGTTTCGAAGATGTGCCGCTATGCGGCGCCGCCGGGCTACGTGCGGACCCAGCCGGTTTCGTTTCCGAAGCTTGGGCCGTTGATCGGGGTGATCGACGCGATTCTCGACGCCGACGAGACGGCGCCGGCCAAGCAGCGGCATACGGCAAAGCGGATCTGGGTTCGGCTTCGCGACGAGCATGGTTTTGCCGGCGGCTACACGACAGTGAAGGACTATGTGCGGCGGGTGCGGACGCGACGGCGGGAGGTCTTCGTTCCTCTGGCTCACCCGCCCGGTCACGCCCAGATCGACTTCGGCGCCGCGGTTGGCGTCATCGGCGGCAAGCGGTCAGCGTTGCATCTGTTGTGCATGTATCTGCCGCATTCGGACGCGATCTTCCTCAAGGCCTACCCGACCGAGACGACGGAGGCGCTGCTCGACGGCGTCGCTTCGGGGTTCAGCTTCTTCGGCGGCGCGCCGCAGTCGGTGCTGCTCGACAACATGAAGCTGGCGGTCGTGCGCATCCTTGCAGACGGAACACGGGAGCGGACGGCGGCGTTCACGCGGCTGGTCAGCCACTACGTGTTCAAGGACCGCTATGGCCGACCCGGCCGCGGCAACGACAAAGGCAATGTCGAAGGGTTGGTGAAGTTCGCGCGCCATGCATTCCTGACGCCGGTCCCCAACCAGCCGTCGTTCGTCGCGCTCAACGCGGCGTTGGAGAGGCGATGTCTTGACCGACTGAAGGAGGCGTCGGGCCGCGACCCGACGCCGATTGGCGAGCGGCTCCTGGCCGATCTGGCGGCGTTCCATGCGCTGCCGAGCGGCGCTTTCGAGGCCTGCGACATGCGTCCCGGCCGGGTCAGCTCGACGTCGCTGGTGCGCTACCGCAGCGTCGATTACTCGGTTCCCACGGCGCACGCCTATACGACGGTGCTGGTGAAGGGCTTCGTCGAGGAGGTCGCGATCATCGCCGACGGCGTTGAGATCGCCCGCCACCCGCGATCTTACGAGCCGGGCGACATGGTCTGCGATCCGCGCCATTACCTGCCGCTGATCGAGACCAAGCCTGGAGCGCTGGATCAGGCCGCGCCCTTGCAGAACTGGAGCCTGCCGCCGGCCTTCGCCGAGATCCGCCGGCTTCTGGAGACGCGCTCGGGCCGCGCCGGCAAGCGCGAGTACATCCAGATTCTGCGCCTGACCGAGATCGCGCCGCCAACGGTCGTGGCGTCGGCGATCGTCGAGGCGATCCGGCGCGGCGTGATCGGCTTTGACGCGGTCAAGCAGCTCCTGGTCGCCCGGATCGAGGGAAGACCGGCCAGGCTCGATCCGCGGGCCTATCCCTATCTGCCCACGGCGACCGTGAGGACCACGGCGGCCGCCGACTACACCGCGCTGCTCTCGGGAAGGGCGGCGTGATGACCAAGGCCGATCCGGCTCCCTCCGGCACGACGGCGGCCGTGCCCGCCATGCTGCTCGCCCACCATCTCAAGCAGCTGAAGCTGCCGACCATCCTGCGCGAGCACGAGAAGGTTGCGCGCGAGGCCGCCCGCGACGGCCTCGACCATGTCCGTTACCTGCTCCGCCTCGTCGAACTTGAGCTTCTCGACCGCGAGCGCCGCGTTGTCGAGCGGCGCATCCGCGAAGCCAGGTTCCCGGCAGTCAAGAGCTTCGACACCTTTGACTTCGCCGCCATCCCTGGCCTCAACAAGATGCTCGTGCTGGAACTCGCCCGCTGCGAGTATGTCGCTCGCCGCGAGAATGTCATCGCGCTGGGCAACAGCGGGACCGGGAAGACTCACACGGCCCTGGCGCTCGGGCTCGCCGCCTGCCAGCGCGGATTCTCGACCCTCTTCGTCACCGCTCATTCGCTCTCTTCGCAACTGATGGAGGCGCGCGACGAAAAGCGCCTGCTCAAGCTTCAAGCCCAGTTGCAGAACGTCAAGCTGCTCATCGTCGACGAGCTTGGCTACGTCCCGCTCTCTCAGGTCGGCGCCGAGCTGCTGTTCGAAGTCTTCTCGCAACGTTACGAGCGCGGCTCGATCATCGTCACGTCAAACCTGCCCTTCGAGGAATGGCCGACCGTCTTCCGATCCGAGCGCCTCACCGGCGCGCTGCTGGATCGGCTAACTCACCATGTCCACATTCTCGAGATGAACGGCGAAAGCTATCGCCTCAAGCAATCCGCCGGACGGCGCAGACCCGCCAGCGTGGAGCAAAACACGCCCACCGGCGCCGGCCAGGACGCTGCCGTCGCTCCAGCGCAGGACGATCCAGCCGCTCCCAGCAACCTGCCGTCCTGAGCTTGCTTCAACTTCCGAGCCGTAGCGGCCGCTCGCTCGCTACGGCGCCATGAGGGCGCGCTTCGCTCGCAGCCGCCCCCAGCCTTCGCGCCTGGCATGGCCTGGAATCTCGCCGCCCTGTTGACCGACTATTCCGCCGCCGTTGACACGGCGGCATGACCGCGCTGAATTAGTGACACCGGCGGGACTCCCGAGGAACAATTACTGACAGCGTCCCGAGTGAAATGCCCACTGCGATCGTTACATCGGGCCGCCCGCATTGCCAGAGCGTTACTTTCTTCAGTGCGTCGCCTCGGCTGAAGAAATTGTAACGGTCCCGCGTTTTGAGCGGCTCTTCGCATCGCTGAACTGATTCCGGTTCGTCCTGGGCGGGGCAAGTCCGCAAGTGCGGCGGGCACCGCCCCTGGCGAAAGCCATTACGTCCGACTATTGAATGCGTGGGGGCGCAGCATGTCGGACCTGTTTTTCGAGCGACCGATCGTCAATTCGCCGTATCGGTTTCCGGTGCGTCATTGGGAACTCGACCATGACGGTCAGCCGACCAACCGGCTGCTCGAAACGCGACGTGAATCGAAGCTAATCACGCCGGTCCCCAAACCAAAGAGGCGCCGCCAAGCGCGCGGCCAATTGGCGATGGTGCTGGACGCTGGTGACGACCTTTCGTCGACCCAGCAGGAATACAACCCGACGCCGATTATCAATGAGCTGCGCACCTATGTGGAAACGTGGCGCAAGCTTCCCAATCCAGAACAATGGCTCGTAACGCCGGAGTCCGCGCGCCTGCTTAGAGTCCGTCCGGAGACTTCATGAGGGATTACAGAGTTTTCTGAGCATGAGGCGGATGGAGGCAAGGCGGAGGAAGGCGAGGGCGTTGCGGTTGCGGTTTTCCCAGTCCTTGGCGAGGCG
>JBEKAL010000102.1:0-12280 GCA_050015935.1 Roseiarcus sp. | reverse complement strand
GACGCCGACGAGTGTGAGTCGATTGCAGCAGTCGCCGCGGAACCACAAATCCGCCGGGGAGCGTCGGCGGATTTGTGGTGCTATAATTTGAAAACCAAAGACCGCTGACAGACCCCGTTAGGTGTCTTTGGTTTTCATGCGCGCCGTCGACCAGCGCGTCGTTCTCAAACAGGCGAAGCTGTCTCGCGCCGCGTTCTCGAAGCTGCTATGATGACCCGCTTTTGGGCGACGCCGCGCCCGGCTATTTTAATGCAAATAGTGCAACTCGATTCCGCGTTCGGGCATCGAACCCAGCCCCAAATGCAACTGGGCAAATTGCTGGGTCACAGATGTTTTCCAAACAGAATATATTATTTTTTCCAATTAGTTATGGCCGACTAGTGAGTACGGCCAGGGCACCAAGGCGCCTAAACATAGCGCCTCATCGAGGCGATTGTTTATCGTAAAATCAATATCTTAATAAGATGCTCCAGCGCATCGCGGAACATGAGGACACGTCGCCTCGGATCGGGCCTCGGATGCGTTCGCGCCAAAAAAGGGGTAAGTTCGGGGGCGAGGGCTCAAAATGCCCCATCAATCGATATCCCCGTATTACCCCCATGCCCCTCACGCATTTCGATCTTCGAGACGCCAAGCCCGCCGACGAGCCTTACAAACTTTCGGATGGTGGCGGATTGTTTGTCCTTTTCAGCCCAACGGCAGCAAACTGCGGCGCTTGAAATACCGGTTTCTTGGCATCGAGCGGTCGCTCTCGTTAGGCGCTTATCGGCCGCGCGAGCGCGCGCCTTCGACGGCTTCTCCACTTCCTTGGCGGTGACGCATTCGCGCGGCCGGCGCTTCGCATTCAAGAGCCGCCGCAGGGGCGCCGTCCCATTTACGATGTTCCGGACAGCCCTGCGCTTGCCGCGTTTCGCGGCTGAAATTCGAGCGTTCACAAAGCGTACTGTCCCGTAAAGGCTCTTTTCGGGACAGTTCAAGTGTACCATGCCATCCGCCACGACGGGCCTGCGGAAATCAAGAATGCGCGGCAATGGCCGCACTACCCCATTGCATAAGGAGTGTCAGTGGTTGTATAAATCATGACCGGCGGATTACGGTTCAATCCACCGAATGAGGACCGGCCAGCCGGCCGGCGGGGAAAGGGGGAAATCATGAAACTCCACGCTCCAGCGCTGTGGCTGTTTGTAGTCTCGCTTATCATCGCAGTGATTGCGGTCCTCGGCGTTTTCATTCCTATTCCATTCGTCACCATGTACGGATTTTGGATAGCCATTCTTGCGTACGTCGTGCTTGCAGTGGGAAACGTTGTCGAAACTTGATTCTGACCACGGTCGGTCAGGGCGCTTAAAAAAGACGCGCCGAGCCGAGCCCGGCGTGTCCAATATGGTGCGGACGGCGGGAGTCGAGCCCTCTGAAGCGGAATCTCCGCTCAGAGCCAATGGCGTCGGTCCTGGGATGTCCGCGTCCCCGGCAGCTTCACCTTTAGCGCCGGACGTCACGACCCGCGGTAGCTGACCTTCCCACGGTTGCAAAACTCCCAAGACCGAACGTCTGGAATGAGCGGGTCCGACTGTCCCAACAATGACCATGAACGGGACGGTTGAAATGTAACCGTCCCCCGTTTCGTTGCCGGCGCCGACAAGCGATGTCAGTTTGGCGCTTGTCCGCTATCCCGAGACCCGCGATTCTTGCGTGGGGACTGCGCCATCCGATAGAACAACACCAGATCACGGTTCCGGTATTGAAGATTCGATCGCGAGTTTCCGTCGCATGGCGACGCGTCGTGGAACATTGCATCGCGCCCAAATTGGGGGAGGTTCCTGGAAAATGGCCCGGGCGCCCCGGCGACTTTACCCCAGTCACGCCCGCCAATGACGCTTGCCCGCTTGGATGTTCGGAACGCGAAGCCGGCAGCCAAGCCGCATAAGCTTGCCGACGGCGGCGGCCACGGTTCAGCCGCCGCGTGGATTGCTTCCCCCTCGCTACGCTCGGGGTCCTCGCAATGACGCGGCCCAGCCCGGCGGCGATTCGCCCTCCGCCTACCCGATCGCCATCAAGCTCGCATTCCCGCCCGCCGCCGTCGTGTTGATGCAGATCGAGCGCTCGTTGACGAGGAAATCGAGCGGCGCGGGCTCGCCGCGGCGCAGGGCCTCGGCGCCATAGCGGAAAACTCCCACGATCGGCCCGGGGCGAGCCGCCACGGCGGCGAGGAGATCGAGGAGGGCGGGGCCTTCGCGGTCGGTGAGGACCGCGTCGATCCGATCCGCCGCCGCAACGGGAACCACGTGCTCGCGCAGGGCCCGCGGCAGCGCGCCGAGAAACGCGGCGGCGGGCGGGCCGTCGAGGGCGGCGCGATTCCCCGCGGCCAGCGCGCACGCGATCTCGGCGATCATCGCCTCCTCGCTCGCGGCGTCGCAGAGGACGATTCCACGCGGGACCAGCGAATAGAGATTGCGCTCGCCGACCGGGCCGGGAAGCTCGATGTCGAGCCCGAGGCGCGAAGAGCGCGCGAGCGCGGCGCAGAGTTCGGCGAGCTCCCGCTCGCCGCGTTCGGCCAGCGCCTTTGCGAACGCCTCGGCGGCGTGCGCGGGGGCGCCAGCCGGCAACGGCGGCCAAGCCGCCGGCGCGCTCGCGAGCAGCCGCTTGAGATAGAGTGGCCCGCCGGCTTTCGGCCCGGTGCCGGAGAGAGCATGGCCGCCGAACGGCTGCACGCCGACCACCGCGCCGATGATGTTGCGATTGATGTAGATGTTGCCGGCGGCGAGCCGGCCGCTCACCAGCTCGATCGTCGAGTCGATGCGCGAATGCGCGCCCCCGGTCAGGGCGTAGCCGGTCGCGTTAAGCGCGTCGATCAACTCGGGCAGCGCTTCGCGCTTGAAGCGCAGCACATGCAGAACCGGGCCGAACACCTCGCGCCCGAGATCGACGACGGAACCGATTTCGATCAGCGTCGCCGCAATGAAGAACCCGTGCGTGCAAAGTTCGCTCAGCGGCTCGGCGTGGACGGCGAAGCCGCGCGCGCGCATCGCAGCGACGTAACCGTTGAGGTTGGCGAGCGCCTCGGCGGAAATGACCGGGCCGACGTCGGCGCTTAAGGCGCCGGGCGGGCCGACTTCGAGTTCGCGCATCGCTGACCTGAGCATGGCGAGCATGCGCTCGGCGATGTCGTCCTGCAGGCAGAGCACCCGCAGCGCCGAACAGCGCTGGCCCGCCGAATCGAACGCCGAAGCGAGCGCGTCGGCGACGACCTGCTCGGGGAGCGCGGAACTGTCGACGATCAGCGCGTTCTGCCCGCCGGTTTCCGCGATCAGGGGAATCGGCGCGCCGTCGGAGCGCAGGCGCCGCGCCAACGAGGCCGCGATCAGCTTGGCGACCTCGGTCGAGCCGGTGAACATCACGCCGCCGACGTTCTCGTGAGCGGTGAGCATGGCGCCGACCACGCCGTCGCCGGGGACGAGGATCAACGCGTCCTCAGGGATTCCCGCTTCGTGCATCAGGCGCACCGCTTGCGCCGCGATCAGCGGCGTTTCCTCCGCCGGCTTGGCGATCACCGCGTTGCCGGCGGCGAGCGCCGCGGCGACCTGGCCGGTGAAGATGGCGATGGGAAAATTCCACGGGCTGATGCAGACGACGACGCCCAACGGGCGATGCGTCGCGTTGGCGAAATCGCGTTCGATCCTCGCGGCGTAGTAGCGCAGGAAATCGACCGCCTCGCGCACATCGCCGAGCGCGTTGGGCAGGGTCTTTCCCGCCTCGCGACAGATCAGTCCGGCGAGCTTTTTCGCTTCCGACTCGA
This sequence comes from Roseiarcus sp., assembly GCA_050015935.1. Taxonomy (GTDB): domain Bacteria; phylum Pseudomonadota; class Alphaproteobacteria; order Rhizobiales; family Beijerinckiaceae; genus Roseiarcus. The sequence continues at coordinate 8,484 of JBEKAL010000102.1, read as the reverse complement.
ACCGCGCCGCCGCCTCGACGAGGATGCGCGCCCGCTCGCTCGGCGCCAGCGCGCCCCACGCCGGGCCCGCTTTCGCCGCGCGCGCGAACGCCGCGTCGACCTCGGCCGCGTCGGCGTCGGCGACATGGCCGACGACGTCGCGCGCATCGGCCGGATTGAGAAGCGCGCGCGCGGCGGGCCGCGCGGGGCCGGCGCGCCAGTCCAGTTTCGCGCTCGCTTCGAGCGCTTCGCCGAGCGCGGCCAGGCGCGCTTCGTTGCTCAGATCGAGGCCGGCCGAATTGACGCGCTCGGGCGCGAAGAGATCGCGCGGCGGCACGATTTTTGGGTGCGGCGCGCCGACGGGAACGAGCGCGCGCGCCGCCTCGACCGGGTCCTCGAGCAGCTCGTCGACCGAAACCGAGGCGTCGGCGATGCGATTGACGAAGGAGGTGTTGGCGCCGTTCTCCAGCAGGCGGCGCACGAGATAGGCGAGAAGCGTGTCGTGCGAGCCGACCGGCGCGTAGACGCGGCACGGCCGGCTCTGGCGCCCGCCGCCGACGATCTGATTGTACAGCGGCTCGCCCATGCCGTGCAGGCACTGGAACTCGTATTGCCCGGCGTAGAAATTCTTGCCCGCCATCGCATGGACCGTCGCGAGCGTCAGCGCGTTGTGCGTGGCGAATTGCGGAAAAACAGCGTCCGGCGCCTCCAGCAGCAGTCGGGCGCAGGCGATATAGGCGACGTCGGTGTGAACCTTGCGCGTGAAGACGGCGAAGCCTTCCAGGCCGTCGACCTGGGCGCGCTTGATTTCGCTGTCCCAATAGGCGCCCTTGACCAGGCGCAGCATGATTCGCCGCCGCGTCGCGCGCGCCAGATCGATGATCCAGCCGAGCGCGGCGTAGCCACGCTTCTGATAGGCCTGCACGACGAAGCCGACGCCGTTCCAACCCTCCATCTCCGAATCGCGGCACAGCGTCTCCAACAGATCGAGCGAAAGGTCTAGCCGCTCGGATTCCTCCGCGTCGATGTTGACGCCGACGTCGTAGCGGCGAGCCAGAACGGCCAGGCGCCGCAAGCGCGGATAAAGTTCGTTCATGACCCGCCCGCGTTGGCCGCGCGCGTAGCGCGGATGCAGCGCCGACAGCTTGATGGAGAGGCCCGGCCCTTCGTAGACGCCGCGCCCGGCCGAGGCCGCGCCGATCGCGCGCAGGGCCTGTTCATAGGACGCGAGGTATCGCTCGGCGTCCTCGGCCGTCGTGGCGGCCTCGCCGAGCATATCGTAGGAATAGCGATAGCCGCGCGCCTCTAACGGCCGCGCGTTCGCCAGCGCCTCGCCGATGCTCCGGCCGCAGACGAATTGTTCGCCGAGCACGCGCATCGCCGTGTCGACGCCGGCGCGGATGATCGGCGCGCCGGAGCGCGCGATGAGGCGGGTCAGCGTCGACCCCAGCCCCGTTTCGTCGACCGCGCCGATGAGCTGGCCGGTGATCAGCAGTCCCCAGGTCGCCGCATTGACGAAGGGCGAGGGCGAACGGCCGACGTGCGCGCGCCATTCGCCGCCGCCGATCTTGTCGGCGATGAGCGCGTCGCGCGTCGCGGCGTCGGGAACGCGCAGCAGCGCTTCGGCCAGGCACATCAGGGCGACGCCTTCCTGGCTGGAGAGCGCGTATTCGCGCATCAGCCCTTGCACCAGCCCCGTCGTCGGCCGGGCGCGCAAGCCCTCGATCAGGCTTCGCGCCAGCGCGCGCGCTTGGCTCGTGACCGGCGCGGGCAGTTCCGCCGCCCGCAGCAGGCCCGGCAGGCTCTCCGTCTCGGGCGCGCGAGTGACGGCGTCGATCGCGGCGCGCCGAGCGTCGTGGCTCACAAGCTCGGCGGCGAAGGCGGAAAAAGGACGCAGAGGCTCTTCCGCAGTTTCGGCGGCGCTGTCGGTCGCGCACATTTCGCTGTTGGCAGGCATTCGATTTTCTCCGGACGCGGCGAAGTGCCGCCAAGAAGCTCGCACGGATCGCGAGGCCCCTCAAGGAAACCGCGACGGCGGCAAACCGTCGGCGATTAACCGAGTTCCGCGCGCGGCCGCTTTTTGATTGCTGCACCGCAATATGTCTGCTAATTTCAACTACATGATTTTCTCTTGCCGTAAATGACGGCAAAGTTCAGTTTGGGCGAGCGGTTGACATCACCGAGGGCGCGATGAGCACGACCTGGAAAACGAAATGGGGCGCGCGGCGCGTTCGCGAGAATCCGCCGACGATCGAAGAGGCGTTGATCGCCGCGGAGAGTCTGACCGACGATTTGGCGCAGCGCATCGAGATCGCCGCGTCCTTGATGGGCGTGCCGGCCGAGGAAGTCAGAACTTTGGCGGCCAAACAGGCCGGCCCGTCGCGCGGTCGCGCGACGCTCGTCAACGGCCGGAGCCGGGCCGTCGTGGTCGAATACAAGCGGCCGCGCACGATCCGTCCGTCGACGGCGGCGCCGGCGCGGCGCTGAGGTTTTCCGGATCGCTCGTTTTTCCCGGCGGCCAAAGGCGCGTCACACGACCCGCGGCGGCCCGTCTGGCGGGGAGCGACGCGCCTTCCTCGCGGATGCGCCGATCCTGTTGCTCGGCGAGCCGACCGCGGCGCTCGATTCGGAATCCGAGCGCGAGGCGCAAAAGGCCCCCGACGATTTGCTGATGGGACGCACGACGGTCGTCGTCGCCCATCGCGTGCAGACCATCGTCGTCGCCGATCGCATCAACGTCGTCGAGGAAGGCCGCACGGTCGACTCCGGTTCTCGCCGCGAAGTCGTCGCCCGCGGCGGCCCCTATTGCGCGGTCTTCGCGGCGCAATTCGGCGCCGGCGCGCCGCTCAAAAATTCGCGAGATTGGCCGCCGATGGCCGGGTCGTGCGATATTGGCTGTGCGCCGCGGCGCCCGTTGTGATCGCGCCGATCGCGAGCAGGGTCACCCATGTCATGTCGGACAGGTCGACCGACAGGAATCCGAGCGTCAGATTGCAGGCAAAGGCGGCGGCCAGATAGGGCGCGAGACGCGGCGGCGCCTTCCCGATGGCGCGAAAGCCAAGCCATGCGCCGACCGCCGCGATCAGCGCGCCGACGATCCCGAGTTCATACCAGATCTCGAACACCAGCGCGCGCGGCGTCTGCGGCGGCAGAATTCCGGCGCGCACGCCGCGCACGACGGTCTCGAACCCGTGCCCAGTCAGCAAATGCGCCTTGTCGTGCAGGAAGACGAGGGTCGCCACTCCGAGGCTCGGATAGGGCGCCGGCAGCGAGCTCAGTTTCGCGTGGAGCATCCACCACGCGAAAGTCGGCGCCAGCGCCGGAACGAGCGGAGAAAGGAGGATGAGCCCGGCGGCGAGCCAACTCAGGTCGTGCGCGGTGCGGTCGAGATCGGACACCGCGAAGGACAGGGCCGCGAAGCCGGCGAACAGCGCCGTCGTCGTCGCCGTCTCGCCGATGACCGAGGCGTAGATGAAGGCGAGAATCAGCAGCAGGCGCGCATAGCCGTTGCGCCCGCGCGCCGCGAGCGCGCCCATCGCGGGAAACAGAAGCACCGCGAGCGCGCGGCCGCCCTCGGGGATGCGGCTCTGGTCCAACGGCGCGCCCTGCTGGGCCGCCGCCCAGGCCGCCACGATCGCCGCCATGATCAGCACGAGCCCGATAGGAAAGAGATAGAGATCGGTGGCGCGCGCGTGTTCGCGCGTCGTCGTAAGGGCGAGTACGACCGCCAACGTCAGGAGGGTCAGCTTGAAGACGTGCTGCGCGGCGGCCACGGGAAAAGGCGTCCACAGAATCGACAGCGCCGCCCAGCCCAGACCCGCCAGTCCGACCAAGGTCATCGGCGAGCGGAAAGCCTCGCCTACGCGCTTGAGCGCGCCCGCGTCCGGGTCGAGGACGGCCGCGAAGATCACGAGCACCACTCCGATCGGGAACAGGACGAAAATCGCCAGGGGATGCAGGACCACGCTGGCCGGCGCGGCGAGCGCGAGAACGACATACCCCACACGCGAAAGGAATTGCGACGCGTCCGCGGCGTCGTCCTCTTGCATCGAATCGGAGAACCGAGCCATGTCCATCAAACCCAATAATTGAATGCCTTATACGACGGCGCGCGGCGCGGCGCTGTGGACTTAGGGCAACACTCGGCTGTCAAATTCATGGACGTTGGATCGGCTTGACGTCGGCGGCGCTCTTGACGTGCGATACGGCAGGCTCATGAACGTGCGTCGAAACCGACCGATCCCCCGCCATGGATCCGCTCTCCAGTCGCCCATTTGAGAAGGCGCCCGCCGCCGGGCGGCAGCGCGCGCTGGGCGAGGTGCGCGCCGCGTTCGCCCGAGCCGGCGCGCGCACCGAGGCGGCGCGAGTTTTCGAGACCGGCGGTCTTCGGTTGCGTTTTCCGCGCGCCGGCGACGAATGCGAGGCGGTGCTGATCAACACCGGCGGCGGGATGGCGGGCGGCGACCGGGCGCGCATCGTCCTTGCGGCGGGTCCTGGCGCGCGTGTCTTCGCCACGACGCAGGCGGCCGAGAAGATCTATCGCGCGGACGGCGCGCCCTGCCGGATCGAGACGCGCTTCTGCGTGGAAGCCGGCGGCGCGCTTTGCTGGGCGCCGCAGGAAACGCTGTTGTTCGACGGCGCCCGGCTCGAGCGCCGGCTCGAGGCCGACGTGGCCGCGGACGGATCGCTGCTTCTGATCGAGGCGGCCGTGTTCGGCCGTCTCGCCCATGGCGAGACGAGGATCGAGGCCCATTTCCTCGACCGCTGGCGGGTTCGGCGCGCCGGCCGTCTCATCTTCGCCGAGGCGCTTCGGTTGGAGAACGCGGCGGCCGATCTCGACCGGCCCGCGGTCGGGCGCGGCGCGCGCGCGATCGCTGCGCTCGTCTATGCGGCGCCCGAGGCGCCGGACCGGCTCTCCGACCTGCGCGAGGCGCTCGCGGCGGTCGCGGCCGAGCCGGACGGCGAACTGGACGCCGGAGCGAGCGCCTTCGACGGCCTTCTCGTCGCGCGCGCCGCCTCGCGCGCGCCGCAGCGTTTGCGCGCGGCGGTCGAAACGATGCTGCGCGTCTTGCGCGGTCGCGGGACGCCGCGGGTGTGGACGTGAGGCGAACGATGCGAGAGGACGCCGACCGAGCGCCGCGGTCTGCGGGCGCGCACGAATCGAGTTGGGCGGCGAACCGCCCGATCGTCATCGGCGCCGCCGCCGCGTGTTTCGGCCTGCTCGCGCTCCAGCTGCTGCTGATCGGCCGCATCGAACTGACCTTCGACGAGGCCTATTACGCCTTGTGGTCGCGGCGCCTCGCCTGGGGCTACTACGATCATCCGCCGATGGTGGCGGCTTTCATCCGCGCCTCGACGGCGCTGTTCGGGCCTTCGGAATTCGGCGTGCGCGCGCTGGGGACGCTGATTCTCGGCGCCATGCCCGCGGTCGTTTCGCTGACGGCCTGGCGCCTGTTCGGATCGATCCGCACCGCCGCGCTCGCGAGCCTGATGTGGGTCGCCATGCCGCTCGTCGCGGGCGCCGCGCTGGTGAGTCCCGATACGCCGCTGGTCGTCTTCTGGACGCTCGCCTCGGCCGCGCTGGTCGAGGTCTGGCGCACGCGCCGCGCGGTCTGGTGGCTCGCCGTCGGCGTCGCGCTCGGCCTCGGCCTGCTGTCGAAATTCACCGCCGCTTTTTTCGCCGCCGGGGTCGTGCTGGCGCTGTTGACGACGCCCTCGCTGCGGCGCTGGTTCGCCTCGGGCGCGCCCTATGCGGCGGCGATGCTCGCCCTGGCGATCTTTGCGCCGTTTCTCGTCTGGAACGCCGAACACGACTGGGCGACTTTCGCCAAGCAGCTCGGCCGCGTGCCCGCGCGCGGCTTCTCCCTGCAATACCTGGTCGAATTCGTCCTTTCGCAGATCGGCCTGATGAATCCGCTGGTCTTCCTCGCCGTCGTCGCGGCGATCGGCGCGGTTGTTTCCGCGCGCGGCCGGCCGCTCGCGGCGGCGGACGAAGCGCGCCGCTTGGCTCTCGCCTCGGTCGCGCCGGCGATCGTCTATTTTGCGCTCCATGCGCTGCACGAACGCGTGCAGGGCAACTGGCTGGCGCCGCTCTATCCGACGCTGGCGATCCTGGCCGCCGACGCGGTCGCGCGCGCGCAAGGCCTGGCCTCGCCTTCCCGCTGGCGGCGGCTGGTCGCCGCGGCCGGACGCTACGCCGCCCCGCTCGGCCTCGCCGCGGCGCTCATCGTCTACGGGCAGGCGGCGACCGGAGCCCTGCCGCTCGGCCGGGCGGACCCAAGCGCGCGGCTCGGCGGCTGGCGCGAGCTGGCGCGCGAGGTCGATCAGCTCGCGCACGACCAGAAAGCGGCGTTCGTCATCGCGCGCGGCTACGCCGCGACCTCGCTGCTGACCTATTACGGCGACCCGGCTCTCGTCGTGGTCCAACGCGAACAGCGCGAACGCTGGCTTTTCGAAAACTCTCCCCCGGAGACGCTGTTTGCGGCGCCCGGTCTCGCCTTCGGCGAGGCGGATCGCGATTTCGCCGCCGAACTGGCGCCGCATTTCGCTGAAGTCGAGGCGATCGCGCGGCTCGTGCGTCGCCCGCACGGCCGATCGATGGAGGCGTACGTCGTCTACCGCGTCGCCGATCCGATCCCGCCTGTGCTGGGCGGCGAGTGAGTCACCCCAACTTCAGCGCGACGACCCCCGCCAGAATCAGCAACGCCGCCGTCGCCCGAGCGCGCCGGAACGGCTCGCCGAGGAAGACTACGCCGATCAGCGCCGCGAAGACGACCGAACATTCGCGCAACGCCGCCACGGCGCCGATTTCCGTCTGCGTCATCGCCCAGACGACGAGTGCGTAACCCGCAAAGACCGCCGCGCCGCCGGCCGCGCTGCGAAGGGGATCGCGCGCGAGGTCTCGCGCCGCGCCGGCGCCGCGATAGGCCAGCAGCAGCGGCGCGTAGAATGCGGCGGTCAGCGAGTCGGCCCAGGCGTTGTAGGCGAAGGCGTGCAGGGCGGTGGGTCCCGCGAGCCGCGCGCCCTCGCCGTCGATCACCGAATAGATCGCGATGACGACGGAGTTGACGAGCGCCACGCCAATCGTGGCGCGATCGACGCGGCCATGCGCGAGGCCGTTGAGCCCCATCGTCGCCACGCCCGTGACGAGCGCGATGACGCCGGCCAAAGCGAGCGGCGAGGGGATTTCGTGCAGCGTGACGCCTGCGATGAGCGCCGCCATCAATGGCGCGAGGCCGCGCATCAGGGGATAGGCGACGGACAGATCCGCGGTGCGATAGAGCCGCCCGACCAGCACGAAATAGAGGACATGGACGATCGCCGAGGCGAGGATGAAAACGGCCGAAGCCCGGTTGGGCGCAGGCAGCGACAAAGCCGCCGCGAACGCGACGACCCCGCACCAGAGGCAGACCCGCGCGGAGGTGAGGAACTTGTCGCTCGCGCTCTTGACCAGCGAATTCCACAGCGCGTGCAACAGCGCCGCGCCGAGCACCGCCGCCATCACCCCCATCGTCACGGCAATTCCCTTCGAGCGTCACAAAAGCTTCATAAACTGGTTAGGCGAAAGCCGCGCGCGAGGCCAGCGCCCAAGGAACGGACCAAGCGTCGCAGCGCCTGTTTTCCAGGCGCCGACGCCAAATTCACGGGCAGATCGCGACGCTCATCCTGCTTGCGCGCGTCGCGGATCGCGTTCATTCTGGCGTGAGATTTGAACGCGAGCCGATGCGAAGGGAGCCTCGATCCCATGAATCTCACTCCACGCGAAAAGGACAAATTGCTGATCGCCATGGCGGCGATGGTCGCGCGCCGGCGCCTGGAGCGCGGCGTCAAGCTCAACCACCCCGAGGCGGTGGCGCTGATCGCCGACTTCGTCGTCGAAGGCGCGCGCGACGGGCGCACGGTCGCCGAACTGATGGAGGCGGGCGCCCATGTCGTCGCGGCCGATTCCGTGATGGACGGCGTCGCCGCGATGATCCACGATGTCCAGGTCGAGGCGACCTTTCCCGACGGCACGAAGCTGGTGACCGTGCATCGCCCGATCCGCGGCGCCGACGATAAGCTTGTTCCCGGCGAAATTCTCGCCGAGCCGGGCGAGGTCGTCATGAACGAGGGGCGCGAGACGATCACGCTGGAGGTCGCCAATTCGGGCGACCGGCCAATCCAGGTCGGCTCGCACTATCATTTCTTCGAGACCAACCCGGCGCTGAAGTTCGACCGCGCCAAGACCCGCGGCTTCCGCCTCGACATCCCCGCGGGAACCGCGGTTCGTTTCGAGCCGGGGCAGAAGCGCGAAGTGCGCCTGGTGGCGCTCGCCGGCAAGCGGCAGGTCTTCGGCTTCCGCCAGGAGGTGATGGGGAAGGTTTAGTTCCCCCCTCTCCCGCTTGCGGGAGAGATCCTATGCGGCGACGGGCGCTTCGACTCCTATAGTCGAAGCGTCCAAACCCGAACATAGGATCGACCATGCTTATTCAGCGGATTGCGCCCGTCGCCGAGACGGAGTTTGCC
>JBEKAL010000101.1:0-12328 GCA_050015935.1 Roseiarcus sp. | reverse complement strand
GCCGTCGGCGACCGACAGACGCGCCATTTCAAGGGATTGTTCCAAATCCCCGGCGCCGTCATCGATCCCGGGAAGGAGATGGCAATGAAGATCTATCAATGCTCAGCTCCGATGCTATTCATGCCTTGCTGTTGGGCGGCGCGGAAAGACAGGAGACGCGACATAGGCCGGTCGCCGCCAAGCGTCTGGATGTAAGGGGAGTGAGATACCGGCGCCGAGGCGGCGACGACTGTCGGCGGCGCCCCAACATGGCGGAAGCGGCCACAGTGGCCGCGACAGCGAAGGCAAGTTCCTTGCGCGAGACAACGGAATGGCGGAGTCGCACAGGACTTATGATTGGCGTCGGCGGAAATCCACTCGACCAAACTTACGTCCCGCCACGATTCGCCAAAGCAACCATCGAGGCGCCAATCGATCGGCTCGCCCCGGGAACGCCATAAGCCAAGGAAAATCACTTCGCCGCCCGTGTGACCGCCTGGGCCGCACGGAAAAAAAACGATGATTTGATCGAGGTCGAGGCGCACACTGAGCCTTTACAGCTTTCCGGAAAGCGATAGCTGTAGCGATCATCAGCCGAACGCGCCTTTCGCTCCCGGAAAGCTCATCCTCAACATGACGGCCGCGTGAGCGCCAAAACGCCACACCCCTGCAAAGGAAAGCGGGTATCAACAAAACGCCGGCTCATGCGCTCGAAAGGCCGCCGGCGTCGCCCCTATTCATACCCCTCGCGCGCGAACGCGCCGCCGCCGATCGCCAAGGGCCACCGTCAAACTGCCGGGATAGCGGCGCGAATAGCCACAAGCCTCAAGGACTGACGCTGGGGCCGGGCTGGGAAACCGCAATACCAATCCCGGCGCCGATCCCGGCAGCGAGGATGCCGGCCGCAACGAGAGTCGGGTCGAACGCCGCTCCCGCCACCGGGACCGGCGGGACCAGACATCCCTCAGCATTCGATAGACACGTAAGCCCGTTTTGCTGAGACTGCGTCACGACGGAAATCGCATTGGGTCCGACGCAAACGAAGCAAGTCGGTCCCAAGCTCACCCGAGCAGTGCCGGCCCGCGCCAAGATTCGGTCACCGCCGAATATAGCGGCGCCGCCGCCGATAGGATTGACCGCTCCGCCCCGCCCGAGCGAAACATCGCCGCTGACACTGGAAATAACTCCACTGCCCGCCCCGCAAACGCCGCCGGCGACCGTCTGACACGGCCCCGCCGGCATATCTGCTCCCCATCCGGTGGCGGGGGCGACCAACGCCCACCCCGCAACCGCGATGACGCAAACTTTCACGCCCCGATTCGTCATGATCCGTACTCCCTCCCCTTTGCACCGCCACCGTAGATCGAATTTCTCCTACCAACAAAGTTACCTTTCGGCAAGGCGGCAATTGTGAACGGGCTAACTGCCCAGGCGCCCCTTTCAATGTCCAAGCTATTGGAGAAACACAATATTTTTGATCCAGCGCGAAGCGAAATCGAGTCTGCCAGGGCAAGTTGCCCGGTCTTCGGAGCCCGGAAAATTTTCTCGCCGACATAAACTTACGCAATATCAATAGGTTATTGCGCCGCTGGGAACCTGGGCAGTTACAAACAGGCAGCAATCCGCCAACCGGTCGAGACGATTTGACGGCGAGTGTGCCCTGGCAGCAACATATTGCCCCGGCCATGGCGATGTCCTTTTCGATCCCGGCCTTGATCCGGCGCCAGCAAGAAGAGCCCCACAAAGAAACAGCCGCGCTCCCCGTCGCGCTTTTCCGCATCCCGGGTTTGCGTCGTCGCCGATCGCGGCATGATCAGCGCCGAGACGATCGCCGAACTGGAGGCGCGCGGGCTCTTTTACATTCTCGCCGTTCGCGAGCGCACCGACAAGCTGGCGCCCGACCTCGTGCTCGACGATCCCGCTCCCTTCGTCCCGCTCGTTCTGACCAAGCGGGCGAAGGACATCGAATACGAGGCCAAGGCCGTCACGCTCGCTGGACGGCGCACCATCGTCTGTCGCAATCGCGAAGAGATGCGAAAGGACGCCGCCGCCCGGGCCGCGATCTTGGCCGCGCTGGAGCGGCAATTGAAGAAGGGCGATAAGAGCCTCGTTGGCGACAAGGGCTACCGCCGCTTCCTGGCCACGCCTGGCGACGGCCATTTCGCCATCGATCGGGCCAAGGCCGAAGAGGACGCCAAGTTCGACGGCGTCTTCGTGCTCACGACCAACGCCGATCTCTCGCCGCTCGAAGCGATGCTTTGCACCAAGAATTTGTGGATGGTGGAGCGGGCGTTCCGCACCTCCAAGAGCCTGTTCGCCACGCGGCCGATCTTTCACAAACTCGACGAGACCATTCGCGGCCACGTGTCGTGCAGCTTCCTCGCCCTGGTGTTGAAAAAGGAGTTGGAGGACCGTATCGCCGACATCGGCAAGCCGGCCGCCGCCGGCGGCGCGCAAAACGGTTCTTGGCCCGACATTCTCGCCGATCTCGACTCGCTGACCGAGACCGAGGTCGAACAGGACGGCAAGCGCTTTCTCCTGCGCTCGGCGCCGCGGCCCGCCGCGAGCCTCGCCCTACGCGCCGCCGGCGTCGCCCTGCCGCCCACCGTGCGACAGCTCGCCGACGCCCGATCCCCACTCGTCAATCAACCATAATGTAGCGCCAAGGCGCTTTTTCAGCGCCGATTCGCGATTGCAATCAATATCTTCGCGATTCGTGGTGGTCGAAGATCAGATTGACCGGCGCCACCCCGCGCGTTGCGCGGCTCGCGGCGAACGGGGCTGATCGATTGGGCATCGCCAAGCGCGCCAACGGATCGCCGTCAGCGAGGCCACGCGGATCAGCGCGTCGACTACTTAATCGCCGGCGCGCTGGAAAGTCGGGCGTCCAGGACGGCGCCGCCCGCCGGAGAAACCCTGAACGGAGGTTCCGCGTCGATCCGCTTGTCGCCCAAAAACACGATTGACACGGTGCGCAGGATAATCTGGATATCCAGCCAAAGCGACGCGTGCTCGACATACCAATCGTCGAGCACGCCTTTTTCGTCGGCGCTCACCAGCTTGCCGCCGTGGATTTGCGCCCAACCCGTCAATCCCGGCAAGACTTGCAGGCGCAATCGACTTGTCGTGGGCTGGTCGACCGGCAATAGCGGCCGCGGCCCGACTAAGGACATATCGCCAATCAGCACATTCCAAAGCTGCGGCAGTTCATCCACCCTCGCTCGCCGCAGCAACAGGCCGAAGCGGGACATCCGTTGGTCCTCCTCGACGAAACGCCCGCGGCGATCGAACGGCGCATGAAGCGTGCGGAACTTATAGAGGAGGAACGTCCGACCGCCGCGTCCATCGCGTTCTTGCCAGAACGTGACGGGCCAGCCGATGTCGATCAGGAGCACAACGGCGACAATCGCAAAAATGGGCAAGAATGCGCTCAATATCACGAGCGAGATGGCAAAGTCGAAGACGCGTTTGAACGTGAGGTAATCGCGCGCGAAGGGCGCGGCAGTTTCGTTGGGCGGACCCGACAGCGACGGCGCGTCGAACTCGACACCGAGCATATCCCCGAGGAAACGCACTTCAATACCCGAACTACGACAATAGTCTTCAACGCCGTTCCAACAATGGGACGCGTCCGCGGGCCGGTTGGCGGCGATCAACACTCGGTTGATGTGAACGCCGTGAACCTTGTATTCGGAGACCACGCGGTGCAGTTGCGACGGCGGCGCGAGCACCTGGTGACCGATCAGGGATCGCCCGAACAAATTCGGATCATCGTCGAGAATGGCCACGATTTTGGTTCGTCCAAGATCAAAACTATTGATCATTTGAAGGTAAAACCACGCGAGCCGATTGGCGCCAACGAGCAGTACGTGCTGCGGCCTATCGACACGCCGGGTGTTTTGCCTCTCCCGATGCTCGCGCCGTTTCATCGCGACGACGCGATTGAAGAACATCAGCGAGGTCAACACGAGAAAGTGAATAAAGGGAACCGAACGTGGTACGAAATCAAGACGGGTGAGGGAAAACAGGACAAATGGCGTAGCCGCCGCCGTCGCGAGCGCCGCCACGACGACGAATTGGACCTCCCGCATGGAAGTATAATCGCTGAGGTTTCTCCCGAGATGGAGGGCGATGAGCATCAAGAAGCCCACAGCAAAGCCAGTCGAGCAATAGGTTAGCGTCGGGCCCAGGCGGTCGTCTGCAAAGACATTCTGGTCCCGCAGCACGAAGGCGATGGGCCCCGCGAGCGCGACGCTTAAGACGTCATGGACATTGACGAATCGCCGAATTCTCACACTGGATGTGGGAACGTGAACTCTCATACGCCAACTCCCCGCTTACGCTACCGTCCGATCAGACGTACCGTCCGATCAGACCGAACCCGCGCAATACGCGCGGTCGCTGGGATCGAGGCATCGGATGCCGCGCCGTGAATATCCTTCTTCTCGAGATCAGCCCCAGCCGCGTTGGACCCGGAGGTAGCATCCCCACCGCTACGCAGTTTGCAAATTTGTTGTGGGGAAAGTCAACCAGTTTCTTTGTATGCGTCGTGCAACAAAAGGAAGTCAACAGGTGCGGTAGAAGTTGGCCATGTCCACACGCGAGCGAAAACGAATCGCGCCGTATATCCCCGCTCGGCGCGCGGCGCTCGATAAACAGCGCCCTGAAACTCTCCCCGCACGGCCTCTTGCTCAAATCGCACAGCCGGCATAGCTTTCAAACGGCGGCGTTCGTTCCCCGAATTTCAACGACGAACGGGACATCCCTGCGGCGCCCGATGCAAGAGAGCGATGCCCAACCCAATACTCCAGCCGGCGCACGGGCGCCGTAGCGTTCGAGGACTAAAAGGTTCACACCGGTGAAGGAAATCGGGACGAGCGTCCTCGTCCTCGCCGAGATCCGTCGCAGCATCGAACTGAAGCGCCGCCAGAATGCCGCACAAGCCGAAGCATTGGACCGCTGGTTCGCACGGATGCGGGCGCGGATCGGAGACCGGGTGCTCCCAATCGATGAGCCGATTGCCGAGGCTTGGGCGTTATTGGGCGCGCCCGACCCCTTGCCGCTTATTGACGGGCTGCTTGCCGCAACCGCCAAAGTGCATGGACTGACCCTCGTTACGCGAAACACCGCCGCTATCTTGCGAACAGGCGTGGCGATTCCGGACCCGTTCAAAATCCGATCGCCGTTGAACGAAAGTTTCGTGGCGGGTCGCATTGCCGACCAGGATGGGGCCGAACGCGAGCGCCGCCGGTCGGCGGCTTTAGAATGTTTTCCGCGACGGAACGACGCAGCAACCGGAAAGACGGGATCCGGACCTCGCCGCGGCGCGTTTGCGGCAAATTTGATGGAGGCGGCGATGGAACGTCAGAGTTTCAACAACGTCTTGGATGCGCTTGAGGACACTCCCGCGGAGGCCGCGAACATGTCTATGCGATCCAGCCTCATGATTGCGATCGAACGGCGGGTGCGTAAATGGGACGTCACCCGAGCCGAGGCGGCGCGGCGCCTTGGGATCACCCAGCCGCGCCTCAACGATCTCCTTCGCGGCAAGATCGCAAACTTCAGCCTGGATACGTTGTTCAATCTTGCAGCGCAGGCGGGCCTATCCGTGCGGCTCGATTTCGCCGACGCGGCCTAGCCTCGGCTCATCGACATAGGTGCATGCCGGCGCCGAGCCGCGCCGCGACCGCGTCGATGAGCGGCTCGGCGCTCCAATGGTCGGCCAGCAGGAGGAAGCACAGCGCGTAGAGCACGGCGAACGGAGACATTCGAACGGCGGTTCGCGAAGAGAATTCCAGGCGCTCGGAGCTGACGCGCAACGCGTTGAACAGCGCGATCGACACGGCGCCGATGAAGAAGCCGACGCCGACTTCCTGCATGGTGTGGTCTTCGAGCGCGACCCGACCGGCGCCGATAGCCAGGATGAGCGCGGCCGCGGCGGCGTACAGCGCCAAGCGCCGTCCGATCGCTCGTCCCGTGCCGAACAGCACGGCAAGGCAGCCATAGAACGTCGCGCCGAACGCTGCATGGCCGCTCGGGCTTTCGACGCCGAAAAGGGAATGGTTCCCGCCGCAAGCCGCGAAAGCAAGCTTGGCGAACAGCGCCGCCGTCAAGCACGCTGCCAAAGCCGCCGCGTAGGCCGCGGCGTCCTGTCGCGAGCCGATCCAGGCCAGAAACACGATCAGGCCCAGAGACGCCGGCAGGAGAACCGCGATATCGCCAAGATTGCTGACCAGCTGCATCAGAACCCCTTGTTGCGATATCGACATTTATCCCGAATTCGGGCGGAGGGTTCGAAATCGAAGCGTTATCCTTAACGCCGATCTCAGACGCCGATTTGGGCGCACGGCGACGCGCCCCCGCGCCGTTCGCCGCGCCGCGCGATCGGTAGCGCATAACCGGTCTCGGCGCGGGAGTTATGGGTTCCGAGCTGGCGGCGAAACTGGCCCAGACCGCACGGCCGCTCATCGCGCGGCTCCTTGCAAGGTCTGTCAGACAGACGACACGCCGCCTGCCGACGCCACGATCCACGGGATAATGGCCGCGGCGAATCCCGCCGGTGTTGACGACAGTCCGGCGGATCGCGACAACGGGGCGTCGCCACCAAGCTGAGTCGCCATGCTGCAGCACCCCGCCGGGCCGCTCTTCGCCCACCTCCCTCCGCCCGCTGATCGCGAGGCGTGGTCCGAAAGGCTCGCCGACGCCTTTGCCGATCGAGCGCGAACGCACGGCTTTCTGCCGCTGGCCGAAGAGGCGGAACGAGCCTGCCCAGGCGATCCGATCATTCTTTGCCAGGCGGCGATGGCGGCGCTGCTCGACCGTCGGCCCGACAAGGCGCAACTCTACCTCAAGCGCTACACCAAGCGCTATG
Source organism: Roseiarcus sp. (assembly GCA_050015935.1). Classification (GTDB taxonomy): domain Bacteria; phylum Pseudomonadota; class Alphaproteobacteria; order Rhizobiales; family Beijerinckiaceae; genus Roseiarcus. Next base: position 5,478 of record JBEKAL010000101.1, on the reverse strand, counting down.
CGCCGACGCAGTCCCACCACCTGTTGTCGGCGCTCGCGCTTGGGGTCCAGAACAAGCTGATTCCGGCGCGGGCGCTGCTGGAGCGCTACGGTTTGACCAACTGGCGCGACGCCATGCGCTCCTTTCCCGCCGGCTGGGAGCGGCGACTTTGGCTCGACGAGACGCTCGACGCCATCATGGGTCGCCAGCGTCCGCTCCGCGCGCGCAAGCCGGCGGTCAAGCCCGCCGCCGCCAAGGCGCGCCCGAAAAGCCGCCCGTCGACCCAATCCGCCGCGCCGCCGCCGGCCGCGGCCCAGCCGACGCTCCCGGCCTTGGAGCGGCTGACGGTGGACATTCCCATCGTCGTCGACTCGGACCTCGGGCCGCTCCTAGCCGCCACGGCGGGGCAAGCCGAAAGCGAAGGCGGCTGGTTCGCCTTGCGCGAGCAGCTGGGCCGCCTCGGCCTGGCTCAGGGCTTCGACGAACTGCTGTGCCTGCCCCACCTCAAGGGCATCGAGACTTTCTGGCACCAGACCGAGACCGTGCGCAAGGTCCTGAAGCAGTTTCGCGGTCGCGTGCTGCTCGCCGACGAGGTCGGCCTCGGCAAGACCGTCGAGGCCGGCATGGCGCTCAAAGAGTACTTGCTGCGCGGCATGGCCGAGCGGGTGTTGGCGCTGGTCCCGGCTTCGCTGGTCGGACAGTGGCGGGAGGAATTGGAGACCAAATTCGATATTTCCTGCGCCACCACCTATGACCCGCTGCTGCGCGAGGACCCCGAGCGCTTCTGGGCGGCGCCGCGGATCATCGCTTCGCTGGCGCTCGCCCGGCGGCGCGAGCACGCCGAGCGGCTCATCGCGCAGTCGTTCGATCTTGTGATCGTCGACGAAGCCCACCACCTGCGCGACCGCGCCAGCCAAAGTTACAAGCTGGTCGACGGCCTGACCAAGCGCTTCCTGCTGCTGCTGTCGGCGACGCCGGTGCAGAACAACCTGATCGAACTCTACAACCTGTTGACCCTGCTCAAACCCGGCATTTTCAAGACCCAGAAGGAATTTCGCGCCGCCTACATGACCGCGGGCAAGCCGCGTCAGCCGGCGAACCCGGAGCGGCTGCGCCTCCTGATGCGCGACGCCATGATCCGCAACACCCGGGCGGTCGTGGCGCTGAAGCTGCCGCGTCGCCACGCCTCCACCCGCTGCGTCGATCCCTCTACCGGGGAGCAGACGGCCTATCAGGAGCTGGCGGCCCTGATCCGTGTATTTGCCGCCGACGGGAGCCAGAGCCGCCACCGCCAAGCGTTGCACCACTTGCTGGGCGCCGCCGGGTCCTCGCCCGCCGCCGCAACCGCGGCCATGGCGCGCTTTGCCGCCCGACACGGCGACGACCCGGCTTGGCGGGGACTGGCGCAGCGCTGGGCGGCTCTCAGCGCCGGAGCGAAGGAAATGGCGCTCATCGAGCTGCTGGCCCGCAACCCCGAGGAAAAGAAGCTGGTCTTCGTCCACCACCGAGAGACCATGGCCAGCCTCGCGGACTTGCTCGCCCGCAACGGCGTCGCGTTCGCCCGCTTCGAAGGCGGTCTCAGCGGTCTCGACAAGGACGCCGCGATCGCCGACTTCCGCGAGCGGGTTCCGGTGCTGCTGTGCACGGAATCGGGGGGCGAGGGCCGCAACATCCAATTCTGCAACACGCTGATCAACTTCGATATCCCGTGGAATCCCATGGCGATCGAACAGCGGATCGGCCGCATCGACCGCATCGGTCAGACCCGTGAGGTGTTCGTGTTCAATCTGGTCGCGCGCGGGACCGTCGAGGAGCAGGTGCTGCGGCTGCTCGACGAAAAGATCAACATGTTCGAGCTGGTGGTCGGCGAGGCCGGCGCGATCCTGGGCGATCTCGACGAGGAGCGCGACTTCGCCGAATTGGTGCTCGACGCCTGGCTGGAGACGACGGTCGCCGCTCGGGCCGAGGCGTTCGACGCCCTCGGCCGTCGGCTCGACGAGGCCCGGACCCAATACAGCGACGCCAAGGCGCTCGACGATGCGCTGTTCGGCGAGGAATTCGAGACCGCTTGAGGCAAGGGAGATCGGCCCATGACCGCCTTGCGCGACTTCGTCGCCGACCTGATGGAGCGCCGGGGCGCCGCGGTCGAGGCGCTGGAGCCCGACGGCTTGGCGGTGATCGCGCCGCCTGAGGTTCGCGCGGCGTTCGGCTGGCCGGAACTGGCGCGGCTGGGCTTCGGCGCCGAATTGCCGTCGGCCGCCGAGCGCATCGGCATCGAAGGCGACTGGCTGGACCGCTTCGGCGCGTTGCTCGCCGATCACGGGCGCTACGCCGAGCGCCAGATCGTCCTCGACCAGCCGCCGGCCGCGGGCGATCCCGAGCGCCTTCTCGGCCATGCCCTCGACTTGCCCAACGCGGTCTGGCGCTTTCAGGGCCAGCGGCCGGCCTCGACCCGTTGCCTGCTGATCGCCTTTCGCACGACGGCGGTGTCCGACGAGAAGCGCGAGAACATCCTGTGGATGGGCTTCAACACCGGCACCGGCGCCGCGTTGGGGGACGTGCTGGCGCGCCTGCGGGCGTCTTTAGCCGACCAGCCCTGGCAGGCGCCCGATCCGGCGGTCAGGGAGGCGGCGGGACCGGGTTGGGACGCCGCTTGCCTGGAGGCGCGGGTTCGCCCCATGCTCGACGCGGCCGTGCGCGCCGAGTTAGCGCCGTTTCTGCGCTCCATGCAGCGCCGGCTGGCGCGCGACCACACGCGTCTGCACGGCTATCACGACGATTTGCGCCGGGAATCGCTCAAGCGTCTTGTCGCGCTGGAAGGGCTCGCGGGCGCCAAGGCCGACGCCAACCGCCAGCGGGAACAGCAGCGGATCGCGGCGATCGAGCGCGAGTACCGGGCCAAGCTCGACGATCTCAGTCACAACTACGCCCTGCGCGTCACCGTCGACTGGATCCAGACCCTGGAGCTGTTCGTTCCCGTTCAGCGCCTGGAGGCGCTGATCCGCCGGCGCAAGGGCGAGCGGCTGATCCATCTCGACTGGCATCCGCTCGCGCGCCTCGCCGAGCCGCCGCCCTGCGACTGGGGTCTCGGCCTGAACGCCACGCGCCTGGTCTGCGACGAGCGCCTGCATCTGACCGAGCCCGCCGGCCAGGAACCGTGTCCCGGCTGCGCCAAACCCTTCTGCCGCGTCTGCCACCCGACCGCCTGTCCGCGCTGCGGGCGCCCGGCGAGCAAGGAACGCGCGGCCGTCTTTGACCCGGGACGTCTCGATTGACGTCAAAGACCGGGCCGGCGACGGCGCGCCCCACTCGCTATTTCTTTCCTCGCGTCGAACGCGACTCTAACGGGAGGCGCCGATATCGGCGTCAGCGCCCCAAACGGGAGCGATGGGAGCAGAGACGGCCGGCAATCTTCTCGTTCGCAATATCGACGAGGATATTGTCGTCCGCCTGAAGCGCCGCGCTCTCCGCCATGGTCGTTCGGCCGAGGCCGTGCGTCGTGAAATCTGAGCCTCTTGCAAATTTCACCAATCGCGTGATTTTTTGGCCCGGCTCTGGGTTGCGGGGATCAGCGGGTCAGGCTGGGGCGGGCGTGAAGGCGCTGGCGCGGAGCAACTGATCGACGGCGAGGACGAGGACGGCGAACATGAGGTGGCGTTTGACCTTGATCGCGCCGCGCACGCGCACGAACCTTGCGCCGAATTCATCCTTCAATCGCGCGTTGACGCGTTCGGCCATGGCGCCAAAGTCATAGAGCGCGTCGTCCGGGTCGGGCAGATGGATGAATTTCATGCGCGCGACCTCCTCGGCGCATTCGGCCTTCGCCTCGTGCTGTCCGCGAAAGTTGCGATCGATTAACGGGACCTGGCCGAGCGCCTTGCTTTGGGCGACGATGGCGGCGGCGTCATAGGCCGCATCCATGAGCTCATGGAGATAGAAGACGCGGGCGCTGGTCATGGTCATCAAGGGAATGGCGACCTGACTGTCGTGGACGGAAGCCGAGGTCGGCACGCATGAGGCCGGGATTTGGCCGCAGGCGACGTCGAGATGCAGCTTGGTGCCGATCCAAGTCTCCTTCTAGCCCTTGCTGTTCTTCTTTGCGCCGAGATCACAGCCACTGGGGAGGTCCGCGAGCATCTCAAGGCGAATGCAAGGCATTCGTCCGTGGCCGACGTTCTGCGTCGCTTGACGCTCGAGGCGCGTGGGCTCCGGCTTGGGCCGTTCTTTCGATGGTTCTTGGCCCTTTTTCGGGCGTCCGCGCTTCTTTTGCGGCTCGGCGTCAGTGGGGGCGACCCGCCGGCGGACCGCGGCGGCGGCGGATCGTCCTCCTCGTTCTTCTTCACCGGCTTCTCGCGCGCCTCGATCTCAGTGGCGTCGCTTAGCGATCGCGCCGATGATGCGTCCGCCGAGCGAGCGCTCGATCAGCGCCGCGTGCATCTTGCCGGGCAGATCGCCTTGCGCGAAGTTAAGCGAAGGCGCGGGAAAACGTGGCTTCGGAGGGAACTTGCGCGCGTCGCTCCCACCCAAGGATCCGGCGCAGCGACTTATCGACGCCAAGGCGCTCGATGAGGCCGCGGGTGGTGGGAACGCCAAGCAGCGCCTCGGCGACGAAGGCCCTGGCCAGCGCGCGCCGATCTTCGGGCGGCCGACCGGCTCCTCTGGGCGGCTCGGGAACGAAGGCTTCCAGGCCGATCACATCGAGAATGGCGACGAGCCGCCCGAGCGCCTCGGTCAGCGGGTCGATTTCCTCACGCATCCAGGGAAACAGAAAGCTCTGGATGTGGCTCCAGCGCGCCCACATCGATTCGAGAGCATCGGCCATGTCACTCGCCGCCGCGTGCATTGATTGATTTGAAATCATACCCGCATAGCGCCTAATGTAAAACACAATATATTGTAATGTGCGATTGACAGTCGAAACTTATAAGCATATTCGTATTATACAATTAGTCATATTATGTCGCAAATATTTTTGCAAGAGTCTCGAGATACAGCCCAAGACCGGCCAGCGAGGTCAGGCCATGACGGGACGAATCAGCCTCGTACTGGAAATCGAGCAAACCCTGTGCCAGCATCGCGCACCACGTTGGTGATGGTTTTTGAGTCGCAAACCAAGACTATCTCCCTGATTCTTCAGGGCCAACGGGGAACTTCAGTTTTCTTGACACGGATGTCAGGTCGGGTCCAGGGCAATCGGGTGAAGGAAGGGCGTGACAAAGTGACAAACGGGTGGAGCTGAATCTGTCGACGTCCGCTGATTCGATTGGCGGAGCGGGACGATGGAAGCTTTGGACGCGACGGTTGCGGCGAGTTGTGAAACGGCGGCTTTCCTGGGTCATTTCAAAGACTTGCCGGATCATCGGCAATGCGGCAAAGCGACCTATCCTTTGGATGAAATCCTGCTCTTGTCGTTGCTGGCGGTTCTCGCCGGCGCGGAGGGTTTCACCGACATCGCGCGCTTCGGCGAGAGGAAGCTTGGGTTGCTGCGCCGCTTCCCGC
>JBEKAL010000100.1:0-12422 GCA_050015935.1 Roseiarcus sp. | reverse complement strand
CGCCTTCCGCTCGCTGCTCGGCATCGCGGGCGGGGTTGAGGCGCCGACTTATGCCGACCTTTATTCCGGCGCATGGACGCACCCTACATGTAGCGGGTGTCTGCATTAACCGGATAGGCAGGGTTAAATCGATAGAACTCTCGAACGAGAAAGGAATCAAAATGATCGCAAGATATGTTTCCAGACTACTCTTAATTATCGGCATGGTGTTGGCCGTTGTGGTCTGTGCGAGCCCGTCTAACGCTCGAAGCAACTCTCTGACCGCCAGCGTCGCCGGCACCACTTGGGCTGGCACAGATTCAGATGGCGATTACTACGAGTATACTTTCCAAGCGGACGGCGTCTTGGCCTATAAATCTCCGGGCGGTTTCTACACGAACGGAACCTGGAAACAGAACGGAGACGGGATCTACATGGAAACAAACCACAAATTCAGCGAACGACAAGGTCGAATATCAGGCACGCATATGAAAGGCAAGGCATGGAACATCCAGGGCCATAAGTGGACTTGGGCGGCGGACAAGAAATAGTTCATCGCCGCAAGGCGCGGCCGCCGAGTTTCCGGCCGCCGAAAAAGCCGCGCCGGAGATACTTCCCTCGGCGGCGGCGCTTTGCGGACGCGGCCGCTCGGCGAGGCCAGTCGGCGCTTTGATCCAAGTCATGACCCTCGGCGCCGGCCTCTCGAACGAATATATATTAGGTGTGGGCGCGAGCGGTTCGCCTTCGAGCAAGCCCGCCCATGAACTCAATGATAGGAGGCCCAGATGAATCTTCGCGCTCCGGCATTGGCGATCGCGCTGGTCGCCCTGTCCGCCCTCGCACAGCCCGCGCTGGCCCAATCGAACGTCAAAGTCGGCGCCTTGCGCTGCGACGTCGCCGGCGGGCTGGGCATGATCGTCACGTCCGCCAAGGAAATGCAATGCGTCTACACCTCGTCGCGGGGATTTAAGGAACGCTATTACGGCACGATTCGGAAATTCGGCCTCGATATCGGTCAGACCGGTCAAGGCGTTCTGGCGTGGGACGTGTTCGCGCCGACCGCCGGCCCGCGGCGCGGGGCGCTGGCAGGCGACTACGTGGGGGCCGACGCCTCGGTCACATTGGGCGCCGGAGTGGGCGCCAACGCGCTGGTCGGCGGCTTCCAGCGGTCGTTCACGCTGCAGCCTTTGTCCGTCGAAGTGCAATCCGGCCTGGCTCTCGCGGCCGGCGTCGCTTCGATGACGCTGCGTCCGGCCGACTAACGAAAGGCGGCGGCGATCCGCCGCCTATCACTCGTAGCGCAGCGCCTCGATCGGATCGAGCTTGGCGGCCTTTCGCGCGGGATAGTAGCCGAAGAAGACGCCGACCGCGGCGGAGAACAGGAATCCGCCCGCGATCGCGGCGAGGGAGATCGGCGCCGGCCAGCCGAAGATCAAGGAAATCGCGGCGGCGACCACGACGCCGGCTACGATGCCGGCGACGCCGCCGGTCACGCTGAGGAATATCGCCTCGGCGAGGAATTGCAACAGAACATGCAGCCGCCGCGCGCCGATCGCCATTCTCAGGCCGATCTCGCGCGTGCGTTCGGTAACCGAGACGAGAAGAATGTTCATGATGCCGATGCCGCCGACCAGCAGCGATATCGACGCGACGGCGGCGAGCAGCAGCGCCATGATTCGGCTGCTGTTCTCGGCGGTCTCGGCGTATTGGCTGAGGTTGCGCACGTCGAAGTCCTTGATCTGGCCCGGCCTGATGCGATGGCGGCGCGTCAGCGTCTGCGTCGCCTCGCCGATCGCGGCCGGCACCTGAGCCTGGCTCGCCGCCTGGACGTAGACCATGTTGGCGTAGCCGGTCCGGCGCGCTTGCAGATTGTAGGGGTTCGGCGGCGGCGGGTAGACCCAGTTGTTCGGCGTCTGCGCTTGCGTGGGCGCCGCGACGCCGAGCACCTTCCGTTCGGCGGTCGAGAACGGCGTCATGACGAGATCGTCCTGGTCCTGGCCGAAGGCGGACTGGCCTTTGGCGGCGAGAACGCCGATGACCTGCAGCGGCACGCTGCGGACCTGGATGAAGGCGCCCAAAGGGTTCTCGCCTTCGCCGAACAACTGGCGATAAACGGTCTGGCCGATGAGGACGACGACATCGGCCTTGCTCTCGTCGTCGCGGGTAAGTCCCCGGCCCGCCGCGATTCGCCAGTTGGTGATCGTCGGGTAATTGACGCTGACGCCCTGAATCGTCGTCGTCCAGTTGCGGTTGGAATACTGCGTCTGTCCCTGTTGGCGGATGAGATAGCCGACCTGCGCCACCGCCGGGCCCTCGCGCCGAATCGCGCGCGCGTCCTCGACCGTGAGCGTGCTGGCGCTGCCGAAGCCGGCGCGCACGCCCCCCGTGACGATCGCGCCCGGCAGGATCACCACCACATTGGTTCCGAGACTCTCGATCTGCTTGCGCACCGCTTCATCGGCGCCCTGGCCGACGGCGACCATGACGATCAGCGCGGCGACGCCGATGAAGACGCCGAGCATGGTGAGCGCGGAACGCATCACGTTGCGTCCGATCGCTTGCGCCGCGGCGGCGAGGATCATCAGCCCGAACGCCCAGGACCGTCCGGCGGGAATCCTGGCCTCGTCCGCCGCGACGGGATGAAACTGCGCCGCGCTCTCGGCGCCTCTTTCGAGCTCCGGCGCCGACGGCGAAGGCGCCGCCTTGGCGGCGCGCTCGTCGGAGACGACGAGACCGTCGCGCATCGTGACGACGCGTTTCGCATAGGCGGCGATGTCGGGTTCGTGGGTGACGACGACGACGGTCACGCCCTGGTCGCGGTTGAGCGCGACCAGGGTTTCCATGATTTCGTGCGATGTGCGCGTGTCGAGATTGCCGGTCGGCTCGTCCGCGAGCAGCAGGCTCGGCGAGTTGATCAAGGCGCGCGCGATGGCGACGCGCTGTTGCTGGCCGCCGGAAAGCTGGGCCGGCGTGTTGCGCTCGCGTTCGCCCAGGCCGAGCAGCCGCAGCGTCCGGCGCGCCCGCTCGTTGCGCGCCTTGCGGCCCACCGGGCCCGTCGGCGCGTAATAGAGGGGAAGGCCGACATTGTCGTTGGCGCTGGTCCGCGCGAGGAGATTGAAGCTCTGGAAGACGAAGCCGAGGCGCGAACTGCGGATACGGGCGAGGTCCGGCTCCTTGAGCCCGGCGACATCGACGCCGGCGAGGAAATACCGCCCGCTGGTCGGATGATCGAGGCAGCCCAGGATCGCCATGAGCGTCGACTTGCCCGATCCCGACGAGCCCATGACGGCGACGAATTCGCCGCGCTCGATTCTCAGGCTGACGCCCCTCAGCGCCCGCACTTGCGTGTCGCCGACGACGAACGTCCGCGTCAGGTTTTCGATTCTGAGAAGCTCTTCCGGCATCGCGGAACCTTCACTGGCGTCCGCCGCGCCTTTAGAAGCGCGGCGCAGGCGTCGCCGATCGGGCGCCGTTCGAGCCGCGATCCTCGGAAAGGATGACGGCGTCGCCGGGGCTGAGGTCGCCCTTGACGATTTCGGTGAAACGATCGTCGTCGAGGCCGGTCGTGACGTCGATCGGGACCAGCTTGCCCTCGCGCAGCGCCCAGACGCGCGCGTTTTCGTTTCCCCCCGCGACTTCGCTCGTCCCGGCTCTCGGAAGACCGCCGGGGACGTAGCGGAGCGCCTGATTGGGGACGCGCAGCGCATCGAGCCGCTGGTCGACCACGATGTTCGTCGCGGCCGTCATGCCCGGCATCAGCGCGAGGTCGTCGTTGGCCACGCTGACCACCGCGTCGTAGGTGACGACGTTCTGCACGGTCTGAGGAGAAACGCGCACTTGGGCGACCACGCCGTCGAACGTGCGCTTGGGGTAGGCGTCGACGGTGAAAGTCGCCTTGTCGTCTACTTTGACGCCGCCGATGTCGCTTTCGCTGACGTTGGTGTCGACTTGCATCGTCTTGAGGTCGGTGGCGATGAGGAACAGCGTCGGCGTCTGGAGGCTCGAGGCGACCGTCTGCCCTTGCGTCACGTTGCGCGACACCACGATGCCGTCGACCGGCGAGGCGATGTCGGTATATCCGAGATTGACCTCTGCGGCCTCCAGCGCGGCCTGATATTGCTTGATGCTCGCCTCGTCGAGGCCGACTTGAGCCGTGGCCTGGTCGAAGGCGCTCTTGGCGAGGTCGGCGGCGTCCTTCGACACCGAGTCCTGCTTCAGCAACGCCTGATTGCGCTGATTGGCGAGGTCGGTGTAAGCGAGGTTCGCCTTGTCCTTCTCCAGTTGGGCGGTGGCCACCGCGAGGTTGGCCGTCGCCTGGTCGGCCACGGTCTGATAGGGCCGCGGATCGATCTTGGCGCAGACTTGGCCAGTCTTGACCGGCGTATTGAAATCGCAGGACAATTGCTGAATGACGCCGGACACGTAGCTGCCGACGATGATCGTCAGGACGGGATTGACGGTCCCGGTTGCGGTGACCGTCCGCGCGACGGTTCCGCGCGTCGCCGGCTGGGTCGCGTAGGTCACCGTCGGCGCTCCCCGCAGGCTATGCCATGCCGCTCCGGCGCCGATCGCAACGAGGAGCAAGATGAATGCGGCGAGGCGCCAGCGCCGACGTTGCGGCGGCGCCGTTCGAGACGGCGGCGAGGGCGCCTCCGCCGGCTTCGCGCCAACTTCCTCGTTCATTCCAGCCGATCCTGAAGAAATCCGCTTCCGATGCAATTGCGCCGACCGCCGAAATCAATGACGGCGGCAAATGATTCCGGCTCTTGGTCCAAGACAGTCGCGCTCGTTGACGCGCCATATACCGCATCCGGCGCGGCGGGGACTGATTTGCATCAACGATCGGCGAGGTCGCGGCCCGTCGCGGCGATGGCGCGCTCCCGCGCAGAGTCGGGCCTCTCGCTTCACTTCGGCTGCGGGACGAACGATTGATTGCTGAAGGGCGAGGCCGTCGGCACCTGGATTTGGATGAAGCCGAAATGCGTCGCGCGATGGCAGCCGTTGCAAGCCTGCGTCAGCTTGTCGAATTCGGCGGCGAATTTCGCATTGCTGCGAGCCTCGACGGCGGATTTCACCGCGTCCAGGGCCGGGTAGCCGTCGGTCTTGATCAATCCCGCGATATCGGCGTCGCCCGATTTGGGATAGTCGTTCGCGGCGGCTTCGAAGCTGTTGCGGATCTGTTCGATTTCGTAGCGGGCCAATTCCCAGTTCTGCGATCGGCCGGCGAACCACAGCTTGAAATGACGGAGTTGCGCGGCGCCCATGACATCGGCGAGATCGGGAACATAGGGTTTTGTCTCTGCGGCCGGCTGGCTCAGCGCCGGCGTCGCGATCAGCGGCGCCAGTAGCAGCGCGAGGCCGAGGTGATGACGCTTCATGTTCGCCCCGAGTCGATTCGGATTACGGTCGCCGTCTTGGCGCAGCACTGCGCTCCAGATTGCAGCGCTCGCGCCCTTTTGTCCATCGGCGCGTGCGCGGCTTCGCGTCGCGTGCAGCCCAGCGGATGAAATCCGACCATTGGCGCCGGCGCGAGGATGACCGGTTTCCATCTAAACCGGCCGGTCGAGGCTATTTTGGATGACTGCGACTTTGAGCGTCCGACGCGTCAAGTTTTGTAGTTTTAGCCTCCAACGCGCAATACTGTATGGCGGCCTGCGTGCGATTGCCAGAGTGCAGTTTTTTCATAATATTGCTCAGATGCATCTTGACCGTGCTTTCGGATACTTTGAGATCGAAGGCGATGTTCTTGTTTTCTCGACCGGCGCACAGGCTCTTCAGGACGTCGCGTTCACGCGCCGTGAGATTCTGAAGCGGTAAGGGCAATTCGTTTGGGCGCGTGATCTCCCGCGGAATTACGTCCGGTGGCGAGAGCTCCGCGGCGCGGGCGGAAACGTCCGTTTCGTCCCGATGGCCAAGGAGTCCGGCTGGCAGAAAGGTTCCGCCCGCCGCCATGAGCCTAACAGAGGCGGCGGCGATCTCCAGGCTCGCGCTAGGCATCACGATTCCGGCGACGCCTAGCGTTGCGAGCGACGCGGCGACAGCCAAGTTATCCGCGTGCAGAAAAGCGCCGATCGGCGATCCCTCGCCGACGCGCCGCAACGTCTGAAAGGCGTCGCGCAGCTGCGCCGGTTCGCATCCGGAGCGCGGATCGAGGCCGATCAGCAGGAGTTGGGCCGGTCCGGGAACGACTTCGTCGACTGAATTCACGCCCTCGATCGACACGTCGCTTAAGAGCGTCGTGAGCGTATACGCCAAGCAATCACGAAACCACGTCGGCGACTCGATCAACACGATGCGCGCGGCCCTCGATTCCCGCCTTGGCGCGGCAAGCCAACGTTGGGCCGGCCGACCCTCGCCAACCGCATTGCGATCGCGATCGTTCATCGACTTGAGTCGCGCATTTCGCGATCCCATTCGAGACAATTCATCTCCAAATTAGAGACGGCGACCATGGCGCAGCGTCCAATTCTGGGTTTGATCTCCTCAAGCGCGCAGGGCCGCAATTTGCAGGCCATCGCAATGTGTAGCTTTACGGGACCGAGGCTGTGCGGCCAGGAGCCGCCAATTTCACGGTTAGACGGAGCTATTTATTCGTCGCGCAGTCCAGAGGCGCCAACAGGCCTCGCCGACGGGCGCCGGGATATCTTCCATTCTGCAAGATCAGCAAAATCGCCCCGATTTGTAGCCCGGAAATGCGTGACTCGAGTCCGCGGAATGACGCGTTTCCGCCCGGCGCGGACTTAGCCCTCGGGCGCCAAGCGTGTCATTTGATCCGCCGGGCGAAGGCGATTCTCTTGGGATCGGAGGTTTCGCCTAACCTTCCCCGGCAGATCCGGCGAAGGTCTTCAGCGTTACAAGCGCAACAGGCGTCGGGCCGTGCCGTGGCGGACCTTGGCGCGCGCTTCCTCGGAAATCGGCGCCGACTCGATGAACTTCGCTGCGACCTCGCAATCCTCGAAAGGGTAGTCGACGGAGAACATCACGCTGTCTTCGCCGAGCGCCGATAGCGCGCAAATGAGCGAAGCGTGAGAACAAACGCCGTCGTGGTGACGAGAATGTTGTCGCGGATGATCTGGGAGGGCGCCCGCCCGGCGGACTCCTCGTCCTCGGCCTGCAGGCGCGAGCGGCTGTCGAGGCGCCACAGCAGATAGGGCAGGGTCTCGCCCATGTGGCCGAGGATCAGCCTCGCTTGGGGATATCGATCGAACACGCCGCCGAACGCCAGGCGCAACGCATGCGTCGCCGTCTCCACCGTCCACACCCAGGTCGCACCCGAGAGCTCGCGATGGCCCGCGAACATGTGCGGCGCGTCGAAAGGGTCGCGGGGGTGCAGATAGACGGGGACGCCGAGCGCTTCGACCCGCTCCCAGAACGGATCGTAGCTCCTTTCGTCGAGATAGCGGCCGTTGGTGTGGCCGTTGACCATGGCGCCTTTGAATTCGAGCTGCTCGACGCAGCGCGAAAGCTCGTCGGCCGCCGCTCTCGCGTCCTGCAGCGGCAGATGGGCGAAGCCGGCGTAACGCGTGGGGCGCTTGGTGATTTCGCACGCCAGGAAGTCGTTTTCGATGCGCGCGCGCTTGATCGCGACCTTCGCATCGGGTTCGGCCTGCACGCCCGGCGTCGCCACCGAAAGCACGGCCATGTCGATGCCGGCCTGGTCCATCGCCTCGAGCCGCAGTTCGCCGGACTCGAGCAGACGTTCCTGAAAGCGCGCGAACGCCGGCGAACGCCGGATCGACTCCGCGTGCTGCGCATAGGCCGACAATTCGGGCCGGGTGAAATGCTCCTCGAGGGGCGATTTTTCTCATCCCGCGCTCCCATCGATCGGCTCAGGCGGCGAACCCCGCCGTCTCAAGCGAAAGTCGCGAACCGCTCGCTCGGCGTCGTTCCGTTCGCCTCATCCGACGGCGACGGCCTTGAGAATCGCGCGGCGGACCGCCGTCTCGAACAGCGGCAGCTTGTAGGCGGCGCCGGCGAGCGGCTGGGCGCCGTCGATCGCGGCCCGTCCGGCCGCCCCGGCGACGTTTTCGTCGATGCGTCGGCCGACGAGAAGAACTTCAGCGGACTTCGCCCGGTGCGGCGTCGGCGCCGCCGCGCCGAGAACGATCGAAGCGCTCGCGCATCGCCCGTCGGAACTCAAGTCGACGAGCGCGGCGACGTCGGCGAGCGGCCAATCGAAGGACGCCTTCTCGGCGATCTTCACATGCGCCATGCGCGCGCTCGCCGGCAGAGCCGGCAGTTTGATCGCGACGAGGATTTCATGCGGCCGCAAGTCGTTCTCGCGCTGCACGTCGCGATCCGGAGAGATGAAGAAATCTTCCAGCCGCACTTCGCGCGTCTCGCCCTCGGCGTCGACGAGTTCGATCGAAGCGCCGAGCGCGACCAGCGCGGTGGCCGCCGTCGAGGGGTGGACGATGGCGCAAAGACGATTGTCGAAAATTGCGTGATATCGGTTCTCGCCGGCGATCGCGAAGCAATGCCCGCCGCCCTTGCGCAGGCAGCGAAATTCCGCGGCGCGGAAATACCAGCAGCGCGGCCGTTGCAGAAGATTGCCGCCCAAGGTCGCGACATTGCGGATTTGCGGGCTCGCGGAGTTCGCGACCGCGTCGATCAGCGCGGGGAAGCTCCGCCGCGCGCCGGCGTCGTCGGCGAGCCGACTCAGCGTGACCATCGCGCCGATGCGCAAAGAGCCGTCCGCGCCGGCCTCGATCGCGTCGAGCCCGGGCGTGTCGCGCAAGGCGACGATCCTCGCCGGAGCGATGAGGCCTTCTTTCATCAGGTCGATGACGTCGACGCCGCCGGCCTTGACGATCGAAGCGTCCGCGTCGGCGGGCGCGATCATCGCGTCGGCGACCAGGCTGGACGCCGCCGCGGCGGCTTCGGCGAGGGATCGCGCGGGCGTCCATGCGAAGTTCTTCATCGCCTCAACTCCGCCTCTCGATCTTGCCGAGCGCGTGAAGGACCGCCGCCGGCGTCATCGGCAAGGCGCGAAGACGGACGCCGATCGCGTTGTAGATCGCATTGGCGATGGCGGGCGCGGTGGCGATGTTGGACGGCTCGGCGATCCCATAAGCGTCGGTGGCGCTCTCGGCGAGATAGTTCTCCAGCAACACGACTTCGATCGCCGGCGTCTCGCTGGGACCCGCGAGCTTGTATTGTTCGAGATTGGCGTTGACCATGCGGCCCGTCGGTCGATCCAGAATGCGCTCTTCCAACAAGGCGTAGGAAAGGCCCATAAGGACGCCGCCCTGCACCTGGCTTTCGATCAGCAGCGGGTTCATCGGGCGGCCGCAGTCCTGCGCGGCGACGACGCGCTCGACGCGCACGATCCCCGTCTCCGTGTCGACCGCCACTTCGGCGAACTGCACGCCGCCCAGATCCTGCTCGGCAATCGCGGCGTCGGGCATGCGCCGCCGGAACCCGCCGTAATCGTCGCTGCGCGAAGCGGTCGCGCTGATCCGATCGACGCTCATGCGCATCGCGGCCTCGCGGAAGCCGAGGCTTCGGCTCGGCTCGCCGCGCACCTCGATGCGTCCCTCGCGCGCGACGAGATCCTCAGCGCCGGCGTTGAGCATGAGCGCCGCCTCGCGCAGCAAGGCCTGCAAGACGCGCCAGGCGGCGACGCGCGCCGGCGGCGTGATCGACGCCGTGGTGCGGCTGCCGTAGGAGGGCGGCCCGGGCGGAAAGGCGGTGTCGCCGATGCGCACGACAATGTCCTCGGGCCGCAACCCGAAGACCTCGGCGACGGTCTGCGCCATCACCGTGCCGACGCCGGTGCCGATGTCCTGCACGCCCGACAGGATCTCGATCGCGCCGTCGCGGTTCACCCGCACTTCGCAGGACGAACGCGTCTGGACATTGGCGCCCCACAGCGATTGGGCGACTCCGAGGCCGCGCTTGACCGGTCCGGGATCGGCGCCGGCCGCGCGCCGCCGTTGCCAGCCGATCCGCAGCGCGCCGAGCCGGCGCTCCTCGCGCCGCAGCGGGCTCGGGTCGATGCGCTCGCGCAACGCCAGGGGATCCAGCCCCAAGCGTTCGGCGAGTTCGTCGATCGCCTGCTCCATCGCGAACGCGCCCGGCGTATTGCCGGGGCCGCGCATCGCGCATCCCGGCCCGGCGTTGATGAAGACGTCGTACTGGGCGGAATCGAAGTTGGGGCAGGCGTAAAGCCCCTGCGCGAAAAATCCGACGCCGGCGCCGACCGTCACGCCGGCCGAGCCGTAGCTCTGCAGCGAGATCGCCGTCAGCGTTCCGTCGCGCTTCGCGCCGATGCGCAGACGTTGCCGGGTTTCCGGCCGATTGCCGGCGTCCATTTGTTCTTCACGCCGGTCGAGACCGATGCGCACCGGCGCCCCTGCCTGTCGCGACAGCGCGACCGCGATGCGCCCGTAATTGCCAAGCGACGACTTCGAGCCGAAGCCGCCGCCCATGCCGTCGACGATGACGCGCACGCTTTCGAGCGGCAGGCCGAACGCCTCCGCCAGCTGCTCGCGCACGCCGGCGGTGAATTGCGTCGACATATAGACGGTCACGCCGTCGTTGCGCCAATCCGCGACGATCGCGTGCGGCTCGAGGCAACAATGGGTCTGCGTCTGCGTGCGGTATTCGCCCTCGACGACGATTTCGGCGTCCGCCAGGCCTTGCGCGGCGTCGCCGCGGCTGGAGACCGCGGGACCGCGCACGTTGCCTTCGATCGGCAGCCCGGCCGGCGAAGGCCAGCCCGAGGGGTGGCCGTCGGGGGTGGAGGCTTCGTCATGGACGATCGGGGCGTCCGGCGCTTTGGCCGCATCCATGTCGACCACGAAAGGCAGCGGCTGGGCGTCGACCCGGATCAGCGCGATCGCCTCCCGCGCCGCAGCCATCGAAGTCGCGGCGACCGCGGCGATCGGCGCGCCGACATAGCGCACGACGCCGCTCACGGGATCGCCCGGCCGCGCGATCGCCGCTGCCGCGCGAACGCCGGGATGGCGCGCGGCGATGGTGAGATCGAGGGCGCGAATCCTCGCGTGGGGCCAGGTCGAGCGCAGGATTCGGCCGTAGAGCATGCCGGGCAGGGCGACATCGACGGTGAAGCGCGTCGCGCCGGTGACCTTGCCCAGCGCGTTCAGTCGCGGGACCGGCTTGCCGATCACCGAGAGGTCGGCGTTGGGGCGAAGCGCCGGCGGTTCGTCCGCCGGGATCCGCCGCTCGATCTCGCCGAGGCCGACGCTCGCGACGCCGACCGGAAATTTCTCGACGTGAAACGCCGGCTCGTTGGCCATCGTCAGCCCCTTCGCGCTTTGGCCGCCGCAAGCGTCGCGGCGACGACATGCGGATAGGTTCCGCATCGGCAGAGATGTCCGCCGATCGCCAATTCGACGTCCCTTGCGGTTGGGTCCGGATTTCGCTCCAGCAGCGCCGCGCAGCTCATGATCAGGCCGGGCGTGCAGAATCCGCACTGCACCGCGTCGTGGGCGATGAAGGCGGTCTGGACCGCATGGAGCGCGTCGCCCTGAGCGAGCCCTTCGATCGAAGTGACCTTGCGCGCCCCGACCTCGACCGCCAGCGTCATGCAGGAGCAGACAGGCGCGCCGTCGAGCCAAACCGTGCAGGCGGAGCAGGCGCCGCGATTGCACGCGATCTTGACGCCCGTCAGACCCAGCGGGCCGCGCAGCGCCTCGGCCAGCGTCGCGCGCGGCTCGAGGCGCAACGATCGCTCGACGCCGTTGACGCTGAGCGTGACGGGAATGGCCTCCGGCCGCGCCGCCGCGGAATTCTCATCCTGCGCCATCGCGCTCTCGCTCGCTTGTGCGACGCCGGCGATCGCCGCCTGCGCCGCCGTCAGGGTGGAAAATTCGAGAAACGACCGCCGGGACAATCCAGACTCTTCATCGCGCCGCAAAGAGGGCGAGGTGCCGCCGCGGCGACAGAGTTTTCGCTTTTCGATACGAAGGGGACGATCTTCTTGTTTCATCGCACCGGTCCGAAAAACCGCCACGGCGACCTGCTTGCCCCCCGGCAATCATCGATAGCGATCAACCTGCCCCATGACGTTGACCTGGGTCAACCGTGCCGGCGGGGGGCGACTGGAACGAGCGCCGGCGGCGCGCGCTCGGGCAGGCGGAGGGTGAGGCGCCATTTTCCGGCGCGCCGCCATGATATCAGCAGCTTGCGAGGCGATTTTCCGCCGCCTCGCCCCGCCGCTCGTCACCGCCGGCGCCCGGCGCAGGGCCGAACCGGAGCTGCCGCCGCTATTCGCCGTCGATCTCTTGATCGCGAAAATTCCGATTGAACGGGGCTGTCAATGGCGCGCGTTTTGCGCGCCGCCTTCGGCGGCCGAAGGCCCTTGGTGTGCCCGGCATGGGCATTGGATTGGAGGTGCAAGTCCTCTGTGGAGCGAGTTGGTAGCAACCACGAGCCGAAGGCAACCGCATGCGGAGCTGGGGTCGTGAGACGCCGCCTCT
>JBEKAL010000099.1:0-12625 GCA_050015935.1 Roseiarcus sp. | reverse complement strand
ATTGCGACACGCTGCTGCGCGGCGCGCTGGCGGCGCAATATTATTACGTCTATGCGATGGACGAGCGCGGCGGCGAGTGGAAAGGCAAGGCCTTCATGTGCACCAGCGACCGCGAATTCAAGGTCGAGGGTCGCCAGGATTGTTTCGTGCGCGGCTACGACCGCACCGGATTTTTCGAGGTCGACACCGGCAAGGACGCCAAGAACTGGACCGTGCAGCTCACCGACCCGGCCAGCCCTTGACCGTCCCGCCGCTTTCTTTCATGCCGGCGTCACGTCCTCGTGAGACGGGAGTCGATGGACAGCCGGCCTCGCGGGTTCGCCCGCCGGCCGACAGACGAATGAGGAGGACGCTTTGATCCGACGTCGACGCCGCGTCAAGATCATCGCCACGCTCGGCCCGGCCTCGGCCGATCGGTCCGTGGTGGCCGCGCTGTTCGAAGCGGGCGCCGACGTTTTTCGCATCAACATGAGCCACGCCTCGCATGACGCGATGCGCGAGCGCGTGGCGACGATTCGTTCGCTCGAGGAGGAATACGACCGGCCGATCGGCGTTCTCGTCGATTTGCAGGGACCGAAGCTGCGCGTCGGCGAATTCGAGTCCGGGGGGGTCCTGCTGAAAAAGGGGGACGCCTTCACGCTCGATTCGGATCAGAAGCCCGGCGGCCAAACGCGCGTCTTTCTTCCGCATTCGGAAATCCTCGTTTCGCTTCGGAAAGGCGATCGCGTGCTCATCGACGACGGCAAGGTGCTGTTGCGCGTCACCGGCCTCGCGCCCGGCCGCGCGGAAACGATCGTCGAGGTCGCCGGGCGCATTTCCGACAAGAAGGGCGTCAACCTGCCCGACACGACCATTCCGACTTCGGCGATGACCGACAAGGATCGGGCCGATCTCGCCGCCGCGCTGGAGGAAAACATCGACTGGATCGCGCTGTCCTTCGTGCAGCGCCCCGAGGACGTGAGCGAGATCAAGAAAATCGCCGGGGATCGCGCCCTGGTCATGGCGAAAATCGAGAAGCCGCAGGCGATCGCGCGGCTCGACGAAATCCTCGCGATCGCCGACTCGGTCATGGTCGCGCGCGGCGACCTGGGCGTGGAAATGCCCCTCGAGAAAGTCCCGGGCCTGCAAAAGACCATCACGCGCCTGGCGCGCCGCTTCGGCAAGCCGGTGATCGTCGCCACGCAGATGCTCGAGTCGATGATTGCCACCCCGGTGCCGACCCGCGCCGAGGTCTCCGACGTCGCGACGGCGGTGTTCGAAGGGGCCGACGCGGTGATGCTGTCGGCCGAGAGCGCCGCCGGCCAATATCCGCGCGAGGCGGTGGAGACGATGAACCGCATCGCGGAGACGGTGGAATCGGAGGGAATCTATCCCGGCATCATCGAGGCCCAGCGCGCGACTCCAGAGCCGACCGGCGAGGACGCGATCGCCGCGGCGACGCGCGATGTCGCGGAGACGCTGCGATCGAAGGTCATCTGCGCCTGGACCGCCTCGGGCTCGACGGGACTGCGCATCGCGCGCGAGCGGCCGCGCTCGTCGATCCTCGCCCTGACCCCGAACGTCAGTACGGCGCGCCGCCTTGCGCTCGCCTGGGGCGTCCACGCCGTCGTCGCCGCCGACGCGCGCGACGAACGCGACATGGCCGACCGCGCGTGCCGCCACGCCTATATCGACGGCTTCGTCGGCGTCGGCGAACGGGTGATCGTCGTCGCCGGCGTTCCTTTCGGCACGTCCGGCGCCACCAACAATCTGCGCATCGCCGTGGTCGGCCCGGACGGCGGCGCGGCGTGAGCGTCGGCGCGCCGGTCGACCTCGAGAATCGCTGCGACGACGCTTTCGGGCGCGCTGTGGTGCGGCGAGTGGCCGACGCCGGCGAGCGTCGTCAGCGTCGCGCCGGGAATGTCGCGCGCGCAGCCGGCCGAATGGATGGCTGCGTAAACGATCCCGTCCGAATCGCCGGTGACGACCGCGGTCGGCGCGGAAATCGCGCCGTAGCGCGGCGACAGCGCCGCCACGTAGGCCTCCGCGTCGACCACATCCTCGGCGTTGGCCTTGAAATTCCGCGGCCGCAGCACCAGGGGAAGGCGCGTCTTGCCGATGTAGTCGGGCGGCGCCGGATTGGGATCGAAAACGCCGCGCACGCCGGCGCGCATGACCGCTAGGCCGGCGGGCAGGACGATCAGGCGGCAAAACAGCGGCCCCAGCGCCCTCGAGGCCGCGAGCGTGTAATACCAGGCGACGCCCCCCGGCCAGGGATGGCTGACCGGCGCGACGAGGACCAGGCCGCGGACGAATTCGGGCGCGTTCAACGCCATGGCGAGGCCGAGAACGCCGGCCAGCGAATGAACGACGACGACCGCCCGCGCGACGCCTCGGCGCGCCAGAGCTTCGCGCAGCGTCCGAGCCTGACGTTCGGGCGAGGAGGCGGCGGGCGCCGACAGGCGCGCGCTCCAGCCATAGCCCGGACGATCGACGCTGAAGACCCGGAACCCGAGCGCCGCCAGACGATCGGCGAGCGCGACGCTCATGTCGGCGAAATTGCCCGAGGCGCCGTGGACGAGCAGAACGGCGCCGCGTTGGCCATCCTCGGGCGCGCGCTCGACGACATGGATCGCGCCGCCCTCGGTCTCGACGAGTTCGCCGACGGGCGGAAAGCGCTTTTCGATCCGCCGCGTCTCAAACACGGTGAACAGAAACGAGCCGACGACCACGGCCGCCGATGCCGCGATCCCCGCGATCATGGTCGCCTGCGGCCCCCGGCTCGCGCCGTCACAGCGCCTGACCCGCGAGCGCGGCCTTCACCCGCGCCACGGCTTCGCTCATCGGGCGCCATTGCGGGGCGATCGCCAGCGCGCGCTCATAGGCGCGCAAGGCTTCCGCGCGAAGGCCGCTGTCCTCCAGAATCATTCCCATCCCCGCCAGCGCCCCGAGATGGCGAGGATCGCGCTCGAGCGTCTTGGCGATGTCGGCCATCGCCCCTTTCGCGTCGCCGGCCAAATAGCGCGCCGTCGCGCGTTTGTTCCAGCCCTCCGCCCATTCCGGCTGCAAGCCGACGATCGCGTCGAGCAGGGCGAGCGCGAGGGGATAATTGCCGCTCTCGATCGTCGCCACGGCGCGCGCCATCAGGAGATCGCCGGTGTCGGAACCCGACCGCAGATGGATACGGTCGATCGCCGCGACGATGCCAGCGGATTCGTCCGCGTCTCGGCTTGCGGCGAGACGGGCGAAAAGCTCGTCGAGCTTCTCGCTCGGCGACGGCGCCGTCGCCGCGGGCGGCGGGGCGGGCGGCGGCGCGTCCCGAGCCCGCGCGGGCGCGCCGAAAGCCAGCAAGAGAGCGCAGGCGAACGTCAGACAACGCGTCATGCGAGCGAGCTTAGGCCGCCTCGCCGCGATGGTCAAAGGCCGACGCTCCGCGATCCGCCGGGAGGCGGGAGGGACCGCGCTCGCGAGGCCGCCGCCTCAGCCCTGACGCGCCTTGAAGCGCTTGTGCGTCTTGTTGATGATGTAGACGCGGCCCTTGCGCCGCACCAGGCGATTGTCGCGGTGACGCGCGCGAAGCGACCTCAGGGAATTGCGGACTTTCATGGGGTCACCCAATAGATGAAGCTGCGGGTAAAACCCACGGCGGCCGATCGTGCGCGCTCCTATGCCCGATTCAGGCGCGCCGATCAAGCGCCAAGCGCGGCCTTTGTCGCCCGGCCCGTTCGGCGCGGCTTCGCGCCGCCGAATTATCGATGGCGAACGCTCGAGCCGAAGGCCGATCCCGGCAGGCGAAGGCGGAAGGCGTTGTCTTGGATCAATGCGGTTCTCGTCCGCCCTGCTAAGGGTGGCGTCGTTTCATACGCCGTGAAGCCGGAATGCTTCCTCAGTATAGCGAACCAAGATAGCGAACTTCGATTCCGAGCGACGGAGCCGAGGCGAGGGGTTGAGCCTTCCGGCCAGCGGCCTAAGCGAGAGGAGCGAACGATGCGCTTGCCCGTACCAACTTTCGGTGGACGCGACCTCGACCTGTTCGAGGGCTTCCGCCGCGATTTCGATGATCTGTTGAGCGATTTCGGCCGCCGATTGCCGCTTTCGTGGGCTCCGGCCGCCGGCGCCGCCGGCTTGGCCGCGCTCGATATTGCGGAAACCAAGGACGCTGTGGAAATCTCCACCGAGCTCCCCGGCGTCAGCGAGAGCGACGTGAAGGTCTCGGTCGAGGGACAGAGCGTCGTCATTTCCGGCGAGAAGAAATCCGAGTCGGAGAAGAAGGACAAGGCGTGGCACGTCGTCGAGCGCAGCTACGGCGAGTTCCGTCGAGTAGTGCCGCTGAACTTCACGCCTGACGCGGCGAAGGTCAAGGCGACGTTCGACAAGGGGATTCTGCGCGTGACCGTCGGCAAGCCGCCGGAAATGGTCGCCAAGAAGGTCGAAATCCCGGTCGGCAAGGGCGGCTGACGCGGACGGCCGCGCGGGTCCGGGGCGAAGAGGAGGGATCGCCGGCACCGAGAGCGCCGGCGCGCGCGCAAACGAAGAGGGTAGTATGGCGTACAAAGACATCCTGGTCTATCTCGACGCGGCCGGCGACACGCCGGCGCGCCTCAACCTCGCCGTCGGACTCGCGCGCGCCCACGGCGCGCGGCTGATCGGCGTCGACGCCAGCGCCGACGCCGCCTTTCTCGGCGCCTGGGCCGACAAGGCGGTGCACATCGGCCCGCTGTTCGCGGCCGCGGCGAGGGAGGCGGGGCTGGAGAGCCGGTTCGTCAGCGCCGACGACGCGCCCGCCGTCGGTGGCGAGCTCAGCCATTGCGTCGACCTCATCGTCGCCTCGCGCTACGAAGGGGAGGCGCGCGCGCTGGTCCGCCCGGAGATTCCCGACGCGGTCCTCGTCGCCTCGGGCGTGCCGATGCTGCTGCTGCCGGTGAACTGGAATCCGGCGCCGGTCGGCGAAATCATCGTCATCGCCTGGAACGCCAGCCGCGAGGCGACGCGCGCCGTCCACGACGCGATGCCGCTGCTCGTCAAGGCGAAGAAGGTGACGCTGTTCAGTTTCTCCCCGCGGTCGAGCGAGATGCGTTCGTCGTCGGAGCTGCTCGCCGATCACCTGCGGTGCCACGGCGTCGCGGCGGAGATCTCCAACTGGACCGACACAGGCGACATTTCCGCTCTCGAGGCTTTGTTCGCCGACCTCGACACCCAGGACGCCGATCTCTTCGTCTCCGGCGCCTTCGGCCATTCCAGGCTGTTCGAGAGCCTGTTCGGCGGCGTCAGCCGGGAGCTGCTCGCGCAGCCGACCATACCGCTCCTGATGTCGCATTAGGCGCGCCCTCGATGATGCGCGCGATGACGCTGAGAGAAATCGGCTCGCCGCTGTTCCTCGAGGAGCGGCCCAAACCCGCGCCGGGGCGGGGCGAGATTCTGATTCGCGTCGAAGCCTGCGGCGTCTGCCGCACCGATCTCCACGTCGTCGACGGCGAATTGCCCAACCAGCGGCTGCCGATCGTTCCCGGCCACGAGGCGGTCGGCTTCATCGAGCGGCTCGGCGCCGGCGTCGAGGACTTCGCCATCGGCGAGCGAGTCGGCGTTCCCTGGCTCGCGCACGCCTGCGGGCATTGCCCTTATTGCGAGGAGGGCCGCGAGAATCTCTGCGACCATCCGGAGTTCACGGGATACACCCGCGACGGCGGCTACGCCTCGCACATGCTCGCCGAGGCCGCTTTCGTCCTGAAGCTTCCTCCCGACAGCGACCCCGTCTCCACCGCGCCGCTGCTGTGCGCGGGGCTGATCGGCTGGCGCTGCCTGAAAATGGCGGGGGCGGGCCAGAGGATCGGCCTTTACGGCTTCGGCGCGGCCGCGCATATCGTCGCGCAAATCTGCCGCTTTCAGGGGCGCGAGTTCCTGGCGTTCACGCGGCCGGGCGACGAGGCCGCGCAACGCTTCGCGCGCAGCCTCGGCGCGGCCTGGGCGGGCGGGTCCGACGAAGAACCGCCCGAACCGCTCGACGCGGCGATCCTGTTCGCTCCCGTCGGCGCGCTCGTGCCGGCCGCCTTACGCGCGGTGCGCAAGGGCGGGCGGGTCGTCTGCGGCGGCATTCACATGAGCGACATTCCGAGCTTTCCCTATCGCTGGCTGTGGGAAGAGCGGCAAATCGTTTCGGTCGCCAATCTCACCCGCGCCGACGGCGCCGAGTTCTTCGAAATCGCGGTCAAGGCGGGCGTGCGCGCGCAAACCCGCCGCTACGACCTCGCCGACGCCAATATCGCGCTCGCGGACTTGCGCGCGGGCCGCTTCCAAGGCGCCGCCGTGCTGACGCCGTGAGGGGCGGAGGGTCGGCGCCGCTTGCGCGGGTACGAAATTAGACATAAATATATCTTTATGTCTGAGGCGACGCACGCGGGCGGGCCGACGCCGACCATGAGCTTCGAGGCGCTGCTGGCGGGCCTCGGGGCGGCCGGCGAGGTGACGCGCCTGCGCCTCATCGGGCTTCTTTGCGAAGCCGAACTGACGGTGAGCGAGCTCGTCGCCATTCTCGGGCAATCGCAGCCGCGCGTCTCCCGCCATCTCAAGCTGCTGGTCGAAGCGGGCCTCGCGGAGCGCCGGCGCGAGGGGGCCTGGGCGTTCTATCGGCTCGCGGACAAGGGCGGCTCGCTCGCCCGCGCCCTGATCGCGCGCATCGAAAAGGCCGATTCGACGCTCGCCGCCGACCGCGCGCGATTGGCTATGGCGCGCGAGGCGCGCCGGCGCCAGGCCGCCGCCTATTTCGCCGAACGCGCGGCCGACTGGGACGTGATCCGCGCCCTGCACGCGCCCGAGAGCCGAGTCGAAGCCGCGATCCTGGCGATGATCGGCGACAGGCCGATCCGCGCCGTGCTCGATCTCGGGACCGGCACCGGGCGCATGCTCGAACTCGCCGCGCCGCTCGCCGAGCGCGCCGTCGGCGTCGACCAGAGCCCGGCGATGCTGGCGCTGGCGCGCTCGCGCATCGACCAGAGCGGGCTGCGCAACGTGCAATTGCGCCAGGGCGACATCTACGCGCCGCCGGTCGAGCGCGAGGGCTACGATCTCGTGGTCATCCATCAGGTGCTGCATTTTCTCGACGATCCCGCGCGGGCGCTGAGCGAGGCGGCGCGCGCGCTGCGCCCCGGGGGCAAGCTGATCGTGGTCGATTTCGCCGCGCACGACGAAGAATTCTTGCGCGAGCAATTCGCCCATCGCCGCCTCGGCTTCGCCAACGAGGAGATCGAGGCGTTCGTCGCCGAAGCCGGCCTTCGCCCCGTCGAGACCAAGCTCGTGCCTCCGGAAGCGGGCGAGCGGGGCAAGCTGACGGTGGCGCTGTGGCTCGCGCGCGATCCGCGCGTCATGTCGGACGATCTTCCCAAATACGCGATGGAGACGGCGTGATGGCGCAAAGCCCGGTTCGCCTTTCCCGATCGGGCTCGCCCGTCAGCGTCTCCTTCGAATTCTTCCCCCCCAAGACCGAGGAAATGGAGAAGTCGCTGTGGGAGGCGATCACGCGCCTCGCGCCGCTCGAGCCCAGCTTCGTCTCGGTGACCTACGGCGCGGGCGGGTCGACGCGCGAGCGCACCCATGCGACGGTCGAGCGCATCGTCAGGGAGACCCGTCTCGAGCCCGCCGCGCATCTGACCTGCGTCGGGGCCAGCCGCGAGGAAATCGACGCGATCGTTCGCGGCTACGCCGGCGCGGGCGTCCGCCACATCGTCGCGCTGCGCGGCGATCCGCCGGGCGGCCTCGATACGCCCTACGTCGCGCCGCCGAACGGCTACCAGACCACGAGCGACCTCGTCAGCGCGATCAAGGCCAGCGGCGATTTCGAGGTTTCGGTCTCCGCCTACCCGGAGAAGCACCCGCAGAGCCCGACGCTCGCGCACGACATCGAGACGCTGAAACGCAAGATCGACGCGGGCGCCGACCGCGCGATCACACAGTTTTTCTTCGATAACGCCGTCTATTTCCGTTTCCTCGACCTCGCCGCGGCGGCGGGGATCGACATCCCGATCGTGCCGGGGATCGCGCCAGTGCAGAACTTCAAGCAGACGGCGAGCTTCGCCAGGCGCGCGGGCGCCAGCGTTCCCGCCTGGATCGCCGAACGCTTCGAGGGCCTCGACGACGATCCCGCCACCCGCCGCCTTGTCGCCGCGGCGGTGTGCGCCGAACAGGCGATCGACCTCGTCGACCGCGGCGTGACCCACCTGCACTTCTACACCATGAACCGCGCCGACCTGGTGTTCGCGATCTGCCATTTGATCGGGGTGCGGGCGAAGGGCGAGATAACGACGCGCGCGGCGACGGGGGCGAGGTGAGGGCGTCCCTCACAGCGCGCTGTCATTGCGTCGCTTCACTGTAGCCGTCATTGCGGGCGGAGCGATCCAGCGTTCGGGGCGATTGCCGATTGAGGTGGCGGCGCTCCCAATATTGGCGAGGGCGGTCAGCGGCGCCAAGAAAGGCAGATGTCACGATCGCTGGATTGCTTCGCTCCGCTCGCAATGACGGATAATGCGGTTGATTGGCGACAGGCTCTTACTGAACGGCGCGAGTGGCGGTCGCCGCCGCGGCGGCTCGTTGACATCAATATCCTATCTATGCTATCAGCGCTATCAAGCGAACAAGAGCGATATCACATGCCGGCCGTCACCATCCGCAACCTTTCCGCCGAGACCCATCGCGCCCTCAAGTTGCGCGCGGCGCGTCATGGGCGCAGCGCCGAGGCGGAAGTGCGCGCGATCCTGGACGAGGCCGTTCGCCCCAAAGGACGGCTCAAGGTCGGCGCGGAGTTGGCGGCGTTCGGGCGGCGCTTCGGCGGCGTCGATCTCGAGACCGTCCGCGATTCCTCGCCGACCGAACCGGCGTCCTTCGAATGATCATTCTCGACACGAACGTCGTTTCCGAGCCGATGAAGGCCAACGGCGCTGAGGCCGTCGTCGACTGGCTCGACCGGCAAGCGGCGGAGACGCTGTATCTGACGGCGGTGAATCTGGCCGAATTGCTGGTCGGCGTCGAAACGATGCCCGCCGGCAAGCGCCGGGAGGGGATCGGCGCGGCGTTGGCCGCGCTGATATCCAAGCTGTTCGGCGCGCGCATTCTCCCCTTCGACGAGAGCGCGGCGAGAGCCTACGCGACTTTGGCGGCGCGCGCTCGCGCCAACGGCTGCGCGCTGTCCGTGGCCGACGCGCAGATCGCGGCCATCGCGACGGTGGAGGGCTTTACGGTGGCGACGCGCGACACGGCGCCGTTCGTCGCGGCGGGCCTGCCGATCATCGATCCTTGGCGGCTCTAGAGCGCGTCTCGGAAAAGTGGGAACCGGTTTGCCGAAAAAGACGCGCTCCACGAAGAACTTAGAGCCGATCCCGATTCCAACGAAACGGGATCGGCTCTAAACGTCGGCGCACGCCGTCAGCGCTGGGCGCCAATGCATCTACATGACGTTGAAGCCGCTATTTTCGGTCCGAAGCAAATGCGAGCTTGATAACAAATCGCGGCGACGGCTATCGTGCGCCTGAAATTCAATTGGATTTTATGCGACCTAGAAGGAAGGGCTCTGCAGCGCGATTCCCTGCTGTTTCGTGAAGAATGGCGCAAAGTTCAGCAATCGTCGCGGCAGCCGCCGCTCCAGGCCTCGCGGCCCTCTTTGACCAGTAGCCAAACAATCGCAAGCGAACCGACGCTGTCGATCCACCAAAATCCCACGAGAGCTTGTGCGGCAAGGCTCACGAGCGCAACCAGCGACAACCAACCGCACGTGATGGCTTCGACAGCGTCAGCCCGCAATGCGCGGCTACCCAATTTGTCGGCAAGATCGATCTTACGACGCGCGAGGTATCGCATAATCGGGAGGGCGAGAATCGTGAGAATTAATCCCGGCAAGGAAAACTCCTCGCTATGCCGATCCCAAAGATTCCAGCTCGCCGCAAGCAGAACGTAGGTCGCGAGCACGAACAGCAATACGCCGCCGATCCGGCTCGCAAGCCGTTCGGCGCCTTCGGAGAATGCCTGTCCATGGCGAAGTTCGACCGACAGTCTCCACACCAGCGCCCCGGCGGAAATCAGCTCGATAACGCTGTCCAACCCGAATGCGATCAGAACGAGACTGCCCGCGCCAACGCCGGAAACGAGCGCGACGACGGCTTCGATCGTCAGCCAGCCGATCGTCAGCGATTCAAGACGGAACGCCTGTCGAACGAACGTGGTGCGGTCGCCTGCCGGCTTGATTGGCGATACCGACGGGCGCCGCGCAACACTCATCCCTGCAACCCTCGGCAAGCTTGTCCACCTGACTCATTGCCGCAGCCTAGAGCGCTCAGCGGCGACCGCAACTCGGATCCTGGCGGCCATCGCCACGCGCGCGTCTCACGCGCGCGGATGGGCGGCGCGATAGGCCGCCAGCAGCCGCGCGCCGTCGACCGCGGTGTAGACCTGCGTCGTCGACAGCGAGGCGTGGCCGAGTAGTTCCTGGATCGTCCTGAGATCGCCGCCGCGCGCGAGCAGGTGGGTGGCGAAGGAATGGCGCAGCGCGTGCGGCGTCGCGCTGTCGGGCAATCCGAGCGCGCCGCGCAGCCGCTCCATCGCGAGCTGGATGACGCGCGGCGATAGCGGCCCGCCCTTGGCGCCGACGAACAACGGACCGTCGGGCTTCAGGACATAGGGGCAGAGCTCGAGGTAGCCTTCGATCGCGCGCTTGACCGGCGCGATGACCGGCGCTTGCCTCGTCTTGGCGCCTTTGCCGACAATCGTGATCGCGTCGATTTCGCCGATCGGCGCATCCCGTCGGCGGATCGACAGCGCTTCGCCGATGCGCAAGCCGGCGCCGTAGAGCAGCGCGAGAACCGCCGTATCGCGGGCGAGGATCCAAGGTTCGCGCGCTTCGCCGCCGCGCGTCTCGGTTGAAGCGACCGCCTTGGCGTCGGCGACGGCGAGCGGGCGCGGCAGGCGGCGCGGCGCGCGCGGCGCGCGGATCGCGCCGAAGGCGGAAGCCGATCCATTGCCCTCGCGCTCGATATGGCGCGCCAACGAGCGCAAGCCCGAGAGCGCGCGCTGCAGCGAGCGCCCGTCGATTTCTTCGGCGCGCCGGCGCGCCAGGAACGCGCGCAGATCGCCGGGAACGAGGCCGACGAAATCGGCTATTCCGGGCGGGGCTTCGAAGCGCTCGGTCAAGAAGGCGAGGAATTGCCGGGCGTCGCGGCCATAGGCCTCCAGCGTGAGCGCCGCGAGCCGGCGCTCGTTGCGCAAGTGGGCGAGCCACGCGACGACGGCGGCGGCGAGATCGGGCGCGGCGGGCAAGGCGGCGATTTCGAGCGGCGTCGGCATGGCGCGACGATGCGCCGGGTTGGTTAAGCCCGGGTTGCCGGGGCGCGGACTTGCGGGGGCGCGGCGAAAGCCGTCAAAAACCACTCAAGCGACGGCGTGAGCGTCAAACTTGTTGAACGCAGCGGAATTGGAACGGAAACAGATAGGAATCAAACGCCCTTGTTTGACGGGCTCAGCTTCGAGCGAGGAGGTTATTCGCTGCGTCCCGATGGCCCGTGAAATGGTGTGGGCTGTCAGACGGGGCGATGGATCGAGTTGATGCGGAAATCCCGGATCAACTCGTGCCGATAGGCGCGAAGAAACAATTCATCGAGTCTCCATCGTCAACGTCCTCGTAGAACGCCCAATAAGTGCCGTCCGGCGACGGCAGCGCCTTGGCGTAGGGGATGACGTCAGGCCATCCATTAATGAGGTAGCCGTCGGGCGTGACCTTGACCTCGCTGTCGCGAAGATTGTGGGCTTCGATCGAGCCACAACACATGCGCTTCACCCACTCCGGCACCGGTTCGCCATTTCTCCAGAGATCGTGGGCGTCGGCACGTGCGCCATTGAACAGGATGACATGCGTCATAGCAAAAATGCCGAGGGAAGCGACGGCGGAAATCCTCATGGAACTCTCCCAAATCAAGCAGGACAAGGCGACCGCCCCCCGGCAACCGGATGATATGACACTTTTGTGTCAGTGTATAGCGCTAATTACGGAAACGAGGCGGACGACATGACGACATACATTCGCCATACGGTAGATGCGATGGACTCGATCGCCGCCGAGCGCCTTGTGCAGCGCCTGGAGCGATCGTGCTTTGTCGTTATGAAGAGGCCGGCGAAATCGGCGATCGTCGGCGGCGCGCGGAAGCGCTCGGTCAGGAAGGCGAGAAATTGCCGGACGTCGCGTCCGTAGGCCTCCAGCGTCGGCGCGGCGAGCCGGCGCTCGTTGCGTAGGTGGGCGAACGAGCCAGGCGACGACGAGCGCGGCGAGATCGGGCGCGGCGGGCAGGGCGGCGATTTCGAGCGGCGTCGGCATGGGGAGAGGATGGGCGGCGGCGATTCGAGGGTCCCCGCCGTCGACCTCTTGGAAGCAAGAATTCCGACCGTAAGGACCTGTCAAGGACTTTAGCCGCTGCGCGCAGGGGAATCGGGTGAAGGAACAAACGCTGAATCCGATGCGACGATCTGATCCTCTCTTGGGCTCCGCGGACTCGCACTGCGCGAATTTCTGTTCGAACTTGCAACCAGGGCGAAGCATTATGAGTAGGGTTATCCCAGCCGGCGGTCGCTTTCGGCTCACGCGAAGGCATTGCCGATCGTTCACCCGATTGCCCTG
>JBEKAL010000098.1:0-12717 GCA_050015935.1 Roseiarcus sp. | reverse complement strand
CTCGTCGTCCTCGCCAACGTCCTCATCAAAGAGGATCGCCCCTGGCGGCCAATCCATGCTTGACTTCCAACACAGATGCTCATCCGGCCGGCTCCGCCGGCCACCTTCCCCCGCAAGGGGGGAAGGGGACGCGCCTCACGAACCCGGCGGCGTCGCTTCATCGGCGGCCAACCTGCGCAGCAGCGTCCAGCTGTAGATGCCCGTGTCGTGTCCGTCGCTGAAGGCGAAGCGCGCGGCGTAATTGCCGACCGTCTCGACGCTGACGATCGCGACGCCGCCAGGGGGGACGGGCGCGCGGCGTTTGTCCGCGCTCGGGCTCGCCGCGCGCAGGCGCTCGGCCGGGATGCTCGCCGCGAATCCGTCGGCGAACGTGATGCGCAGCACGCGGCCGGCCTCGCGCACGCGGAGTTCGCTCGGCCATGGGTCCGTCACGTCTTCGCCCATCGCGGCTCTCCTTTTCCGAACCGCCTCACTCCATCACGATGCGCGGCGCCGGGCGAGCCACGCCCGGCCCCTCGTACAGCGCGTCGCGCACGCGCGCCGCGAGCGCGATATAGGCCGCGGCCTGCGGGCTCTCCGGCGCGCTGGCGACCACCGGGGCGCCGTCGTCCGAGGTTTCGCGGATCATCACATCCAGCGGAATTTCGCCCAGGAACGGCGCGCCGTGCGTCTCGGCTTCATGTCGCGCGCCGCCGTGCGCGAAGATGTCGGTGCGCCCGCCGCAATGCGGGCAGACGAAATAGCTCATGTTCTCGACCACGCCGAGCAGCGGCACGGCGACCCGCTTGAACATGGCGATGCCGCGCCGCGCGTCGATCAGCGAGAGATCTTGCGGCGTCGAGACGATGATCGCGCCCGACAGCGGCACGTTCTGCGCCATCGTCAACTGCGCGTCGCCGGTGCCCGGCGGCATGTCGACGACGAGCACGTCGAGTTCGCCCCAATCGACCTCGCGCAAGAACTGCGTCAGCGCCGACATCACCATCGGTCCGCGCCAGACGATCGCAGCGCCCTCCTCGACGAGGAAACCGATCGACATGATCTTGACGCCGTATTTCTCCAGCGGCTTGAGCTTCTGGCCGTCGGGCGCGAGATCGGGCCTTTGCGTGACGCCGAACAGCCGAGGCATCGAGGGGCCGAACACGTCGGCGTCGAGCACGCCGACGTGCAAGCCGAGCCGCGCCAGGCCGAGCGCAAGGTTGCACGCGGTGGTCGATTTGCCGACGCCGCCTTTGCCGGAGGCGACCGCGATGATCTTGTCGATGCCGGGGATCGGCCGCGCGTTCGGCGGGCGCGGCCGACGCGCGGCGGAGCCGGCCGTCGCGGCGGCGGGGTGCTCGCTCTCAGCGGTGAGCGTCACCAACGCTGCGACGACGCCGGGCAGCGCCTTGATCTTCGCCTCGGCCTCCGCCCGCATGACTTCCATCGCCTTGGCGTGCGCGGGATTGATCTTGATGGCGACGAACACCTTGCCGTCGCGGATCGTCACGCCGTCGATGGCGCCGGATCGCGGCAGCGGTGTCTTTCCGTCCGGCCCCGGCACGGCGGCGAGCGCCGCGAGGATGTCGTCTTGAGCGAGCATGATGTCTCTTTCCGTTTGTTTCGCCCGGGTCGAAGCCGGGCGGATCGGCGGTCCTCTCGCCGCCGCCCGAATTGAACCAATTCGATTGGTCGCGCAAGGCGACGATCGAGCCGCCGCCGACGGCCGCTCGCTGGCCTCTCGAGTCGGGAAATATCGGCGGACCATCCAGCCTTGCGCAACAGCGGCGATTGATCGGGCTTCGCCAAGCGCTCGAAGAGCGAATGCGGTCCCTTCGGCGCCGCGCGGGGCTTGACGCCGCCGGCATTGTCGCCAAAGCTTTCGAGGCGCCTCGGCGCCCCGCCGCGTCGCGCCCGGCGCGCAGCGAGGAGAAGAAGCGGAAAGCTCGAGGGGCTCGGGACAAGGTCATGCGTCGTCACGAAGGGAGGCGAGATCGCATCGTTTCTCAAGATTGCCGTTCCCCAAACGGCGTCGGCGCGGCCGCTGCGGCGGCTGACGGCGTGACGGGATCGTCGCCTCTTTCGCCGGCGCTCGTCACGGGCGCCAGCGGCTTCCTCGGATCGGCGATCGCCGCCGCGCTGCGCGCTCGCGGCTGCCAGGTGCGCGCGCTGGTGCGTCCGTCGAGCCCACGCGTCAATCTCGTTCCCGGCGACACGCTGTGCGAGGGCGATCTGCTAGACCGCGCTTCGCTGGCGGAGGCGCTGAAGGGCGCCCGCTTCCTCTTCCACGCGGCCGCCGATTATCGTCTCTGGGCGCGAAATCCCGAAGAGATCATCCGCAACAACGTCGAGGGCACGCGGCTCCTCATGGAGGAGGCGCTGCGCGCCGGCGTCGAGCGCATCGTCTACACCAGCAGCGTCGCGACCTTGAAGCTCGTCGAGGGCGGCTCCGCGACCGAGGACCGCCCTCTAGCCGAAGAAGAGGCGATCGGCGCCTACAAGCGCAGCAAGATCGCGGCCGAACGTCTGGTCGAGGCCATGACGCGCCGGGACGGGCTGCCGGCGGTCATCGTCAACCCGTCTACGCCGATCGGCCCGCGCGACGTGCGGCCGACTCCGACCGGCCGCATCGTCATCGAGGCCGCGTCCGGACGCATGCCGGGCTTCGTCGACACCGGGCTGAACCTCGCCCATGTCGACGACGTCGCCGCGGGCCATGTCGCCGCGCTTCAACGCGGCCGGATCGGCAAGCGTTATATCCTCGGCGGCGAGAACGTCTTCCTTGCCGACATGCTGGCCGACATCGCCCGCCTTGTCGGGAGGCGGCCTCCCACGCTGAAGATACCGCGGGTCGCCGTCTATCCCGTCGCCTACGGCGCGGAGCTGATGGCGAGGATTCGCGGCGTCGAACCCTTTGTCACGCTGGATGGCCTGCGCATGGCGCGCCATCATATGTTTTTCGACGACGCCAAGGCGCGGCGCGAACTCGGCTACGTGTCCAGGCCGTATCGGGAAGGCCTTTGCGACGCGATCGCCTGGTTTCGCGCCCACGATTATTTCACATGATCGTCACGGCGCTCTCCCTCCTCCCGCTCGCCGTCTGGGCCTATCTTCTGCTGGGCAGGGGATGGTTCTGGCGTTGCGGCGAGCGCGACGACGCGGTTGCAACGGCGAACGAAGCTCGGCCGCAGGACCCGCCGACCTTGTGGCCCGGCGTCGTGGCCATCATCCCGGCCCGCGACGAAGCCGATTTGATCGCGCACAGCGTCGGCTCTCTCCTGCGGCAGGACTATCCCGGGCGATTTTCCGTCGTGGTCGTCGACGACCAGAGTTCCGACGGGACCGCCACCGCCGCATCGGCCGCCGCGAGCGCGATGCGCGCCGCCGGCCGTCTTCATGTCGTCGCAGGCGGCGATGTGCCGTCGGGCTGGACCGGAAAGTTGTGGGCGATGCGCGAGGGCCTCGCGGCGGTGGAAGCCGGCGCGGAGGCGCCCGAATTCCTGCTGTTCACCGACGCCGACATCGCCTATGCGCCGCAGACGCTCCGTCGCCTCGTCGCCATCGCCCGCTCCAAGGACAGCGTCCTCACGTCGCTGATGGTGAAGCTGCGCTGCGAAAGTCCGGCGGAACGCTGGTTGGCGCCGGCGTTCGTGTTCTTCTTTCAAAAGCTCTATCCTTTCGCCTGGGTGAACGATCCGAGACGGGATACGGCTGCGGCGGCGGGCGGCTGCATGCTGGCGCGGCGCGAGGCGCTCGCCGCGGCGGGCGGCCTGGAGGCCGTGCGCGGCGCCTTGATCGACGATTGCGCCCTCGGGGCGCTGATGAAGCGGCAGGGTCCGATCTGGCTCGGCCTGACTGAAGACGCGCAAAGCCTGCGCGCCTATCCCGCCTTCGCGGATTTCGGCCGGATGGTGGCGCGCTCCGCGTTCGCCGAATTGCGCTATTCGCCGCTTCGGCTGGCTGGCGCGATCGCCGGGATGTGCGTCGCGTATCTGGGGCCGCCGCTTTTCGCCGTGTCCGCGCACGGCGTGGCGCAGTCGGCCGGGGCGCTCGCCTGGGCGATCATGGCCTTGACCCTGACGCCGACGCTCCGCCTTTACGGTCGGCCGCTGGCCGGCGGTCTCGCCCTGCCCGCCGTCGCCGCCGCCTACGTCGTCTTCATGTCGGAATCCGCGGCGCAATTTTGGCGCGGACGCGGCGGCTACTGGAAGGGCCGCTTTCAGGCCCCGATGCGGGAAGCCGGGCATAAGCGCTAGGGTAAGGGGCGAACTGGGCTTGGACCGGCGATTTTCGTTCTCTTGGAGGCTCTGCGAGCAGCCGATGGCGTCTTGCCGCGGCGTTTTGTGGATGTTCGATGGCGACGCGCCGCAGATGGCGATGCGTAAGATCGAGATGAAGGTCCTCTGGACGCGCCGGATTGATGGGGCGTATTTTGCGTCAAGCAGGTCCGCAGGGGGAAGATTCCGGGAAGTCCTGGCCGCGGTCGTCGCCGGCGACGGCGAGGATCAAATGTGCGTACGTCCGAATTTGCGGGCCCTTTTCGGTCCTGGCTGGC
This sequence comes from Roseiarcus sp., assembly GCA_050015935.1. Taxonomy (GTDB): domain Bacteria; phylum Pseudomonadota; class Alphaproteobacteria; order Rhizobiales; family Beijerinckiaceae; genus Roseiarcus. Next base: position 8,183 of record JBEKAL010000098.1, on the reverse strand, counting down.
GGGCGGTCGATGTTCGAGAGGCTCTTCGATCTCTGGAAAGCGAGTTCTATTTGCCGATGCAAGCGATGGATGGCGAGGATTTGATCGGCGGGACGGGTCTGCGCCTTGAGCAAGGTCGCCGGACGGACGGCCAATCAGAGCGGACCCGTCTTCAACCGGAGAAGATGTCCAATTATGCATCTCTCCCCTGATTCACATCGGGATACAGCCTGTCCGGGCTTATCCTAGCGCCTGTGGCGAAGTGGAGCGCGCATGACGACTGCGACCGAGACGCTTTCCGGCAAGACCCATCGCGACGAGAACTTTCCCGTCGCGTCATGGCTCGTGAGCGACCGGCATCGCGGCGCCATTCTCGCCTTCTATCGCTTTGTGCGGGCCGCCGACGATGTCGCCGATCATCCGACGCTCTCGCCGGATCGGAAGCTCGCGATGCTCGACGATCTCGGCGATGCGCTTTGCGGCGGCGGCCCGCGGGATCCGGAAGCCGAACCTCTGCGCCTCGCCTTGCGCGAGCGCGGCCTCGGCCCGCGACACGCCCTCGATCTCCTTGACGCGTTCCGTCTCGACGTGCGTAAGAGCCGCTATGCCGATTGGGCGGAACTGATGGATTATTGCCGGCTCTCGGCGGCGCCGGTCGGCCGTTTCGTTCTCGACGTGCATGATGAGGACGAGGCGATCTGGCCGGCCTCCGACGCGCTGTGCGCGGCGTTGCAGGTGATCAACCATCTTCAGGACTGCGCCGAGGATTATCGTCGCCTCGACCGTGTCTACCTGCCTCAGGACGTTCTCGCCGCGCACGGCGCTTCGATCGAGATGCTCGGCGCCGCGCACGCTTCCCCCGCCCTGCTCGGCGCCCTTGCGGAGCTTGCCCGCCGCGCTCTTGAACTGACGGAGCGCGGCGCGACGCTCATCCTGCAGATCGCAAGCCTCCGGCTCGCCCTCGAGGTCGCTGCGATCCAGAGTCTCGCGCGGCGCCTCGCGCACGCCCTGGAAAGCCGCGATCCGCTGAGCCAGGGCGTCCATCTCGGCAAGGGCGGCTTCGCCTTGGTCGGCGGACTCGGCGTCCTGCGCTGTCTGCCCTCGGCGCTGATCCGCGCCGTCCGAACCCGGCCGAAGGTGCGCACATGACCCCACAAGCGGCGCCTGCGGCGCACAGCTCCTTCTACATGGCGATGCGCATCCTGCCCAAGCATCGGCGTGAGGCGATGTTTTCCCTCTACGGCTTCTGCCGGGAGGTCGACGACGTCGCCGATGAGCGCGGGTCCTCATCCTCGACGCAGCGCATGGCGGAACTGGAGCGCTGGCGCGCCGATATCGCTGCGCTCTTCGCCGGACGGGCGCCGCTCCATCTCACCGGGCTCGACGAGGCCGTGCGCCGCTACGGCCTGAGGCGGCAGGAATTCGACGCCGTCATCGACGGCATGGCGATGGACGCGGCGCGCGACATCCGCGCCCCGGATTGGCGGACGCTGGACCTCTATTGCGACCGCGTCGCAAGCTCGGTCGGGCGCCTGTCGGTGCGCATCTTCGGCCTCGCTGCGGAACCCGGCGAGGCGCTGGCCCATCATCTCGGGCGCGCGCTTCAACTCACCAACATCCTGCGCGACATCGACGAGGACGCCGCGATCGGCCGGCTCTACTTGCCCCGTGAGGCGCTCGCCGCGGCGGCCGTGACGACCGATGAGCCGCTGGCGGCGGCGGCGGACCCCAAGCTTGCCGCCGCCTGCGCCGAGGTCGCGGCGCGCGCGCGCTGGCATTTCGAGCAGACCCAACCCATCATGGCCTCCGCGCCGCGGGCGACGGTGCGGGCGCCGCGGCTGATGGCCGCCGCCTATCGCTCCATCCTCGACAGGATGGTCGCCGATGGTTTCGCGCCGCCCCGGCGACGCGCGAAGGCGAGCCGGCTGCGAATTCTGGGCGCCCTGCTGCGCTACGGCGTCATATGAGCGGCCGGACGGTCCATGTCGTCGGGGCCGGTCTCGCCGGCTTGAGCGCCGCGGTGCGCCTCGTCGAAGCGGACTTAAGCGTCGTCGTGCACGAGGCGGCGCCCGCTGCCGGAGGGCGCTGCCGATCCCACTACGACCAGTCCCTCGGCCTCGTCATTGACAATGGCAACCATCTGCTGCTCTCCGGCAACCACGCGGCGCTCGACTATCTCGGCCGGATCGGGTCGCTCGGCAGTTTGCACGGCCCTCGCTCCGCCGTCTTCGATTTCGCCGACCTGCGGAGCGGCGAGCGCTGGCGGCTGCGACCCAACGAAGGCCGCGCGCCTTGGTGGCTCCTGGATCGGAGGCGGCGCGCGCCCGGAACGGCGCTGGGCGAATATTTCGCTCCGCTCGCCATGCTCGTCGCGCCGGCGACGGCGACGGTCGCCCAGGCGATGTCCTGCGCCGGTCCTCTCTATGAAAGGCTGTGGCGTCCGCTGCTGCTCGCCGGATTGAACACCGACCCGCAGGAGGGCTCCGCCGCCCTTGCGGCCGCGATCCTGCGCGAGACCCTCGGGGCGGGCGGACGGGCGTGCCGCCCGCTGATCGCGAGCCGAGGGCTTTCTCCGACCTTCGTCGATCCGGCGTTGGCCTTTCTGGCGGCGCGCGGCGCGACGGTGCGCTTCGGCGAGCGTCTGCGCGGCATCCGTTTCGAGGGAGAGCGCGCCGTCGATCTCGATTTCGAGGCCGGGCGCCAGACGCTCGCCCGCGACGAGGCGGTGGTGATCGCCGTCCCGCCCTGGGCGGCTCAGGATCTGCTTCCCGACCTCGAGGCGCCCGACGAGTTCAGGGCCATCGTCAACGCCCATTTCCGAAAGACGCCGCCGCGGGGTCAGCCGATGGTCCTGGGAGTCGTCAACGGATTGACCGAGTGGTTGTTCGCCTATCCGGAGCATCTGTCGGCGACGATCAGCGGCGCCGACCGGCTCATCGACCGTCCGCGGGAGGAGCTTGCGACCGAAATCTGGCGAGAGGCGGCCGCGCTGAGCGGGCTTCCGCCGGATTTGCCGCCCTGGCGGATCGTCAAGGAAAGGCGGGCGACATTCGCGGCGACGCCGGCGCAGAACGCCAAGCGCCCCTCCTCCCGCACACGCTGGGACAATGTCGCGCTGGCCGGCGACTGGACGCGGACCGGCCTGCCTGCAACCATCGAAAGCGCGGTGCGTTCCGGCTATAAGGCCGCTTCGATCATCGTCGAGATGTGCGCCACCGCGCCGCAAGCTCGTATCGCCACAGGTGTTTGGCCATGAATATCGCTTTCGACCGCGCCCAGGATGCGCCTTCGTCCGAGGCGCTGGAGCGTCATATATCCCTGGCGTCGAAAGCGCTTCTCGCCCGTCAGCGTGAGGACGGACATTGGCGCTTCGAACTCGAGGCCGACGCGACGATCCCGGCCGAATATGTGCTGCTGCGGCATTTCCGCGGCGAGGAACCGGATCTCGAACTGGAGCGCCTGATCGCCGCCTATCTCAGGCGCGTCCAGGGCGCCGACGGCGGCTGGCCGCTCTTCCACCAAGGCCCGTTCGACATCAGCGCCAGCGTCAAGGCCTATTTCGCCTTGAAAATGATCGGCGACGATCCGCAAGCGCCGCACATGCGCCGCGCGCGCGAAGCCGTCCTCGCGCGAGGCGGCGCCGCAAGGAGCAATGTCTTCACGCGCTTCCTGCTCGCGCTCTACGGCGCAATCCCCTGGAGCGGCGTTCCGACCATGCCGGTCGAGATCATGCTTCTGCCGCGCTGGTTTCCCTTCCATCTCGACAAGGTCTCCTATTGGGCGCGCACCGTGCTCGTGCCCCTCCTCGTGCTGCAGGCGTTGAAGCCGCGCGCCGTCAATCGGCGAGGCGTCGACATCGCGGAACTCTTCGCCGCGCCGCCCGAGACGGTGCGCGACTGGCCGAGGGGCGCGCACCAGGCCTGGGGATGGGTGAAGTTCTTCGGCGCCGTCGACACGCTGCTCAAGCTCGCAGAGCCTTTCTTCCCGCCGTCGCCGCGCCGCCGCGCCATCGACGCCGCCGTCGCTTTCGTGACGGAACGGCTCAACGGCGAGGATGGTCTCGGCGCCATCTTTCCCGCTATGGCGAACGCTGTGCTGATGTTCGACGCGCTGGGCTATCGGCCGGACCATCCCGATCTCGTCGTCGCGCGCCAGTCGATCGAGCGGCTAATTATCGTCGGCAAGGACGAAGCCTATTGCCAGCCCTGCCTGTCGCCGGTCTGGGACACGGCGCTCGCGGTCCATGCGCTGCTCGAAGCGGGCGACGCCGCGGGCGACGCGCAGGCGCGCGCTGGACTCGAATGGTTGAAGCCGCGCCAGATCCTCGACGTGAAGGGCGACTGGGCCGCGCAGCGTCCCGACGTCCGACCGGGCGGCTGGGCGTTCCAATACGACAACCCGCATTATCCCGATCTCGACGACACCGCCGTGGTGGCGATGGCGATGGATCGCGCGGACCGCGAAGGCTTCGGCGCAGCCGCCGGACATCATGCGCAAGCGATCGCCCGCGCGCGCGAATGGGTCGAGGGATTGCAAAGCCGCGACGGCGGCTGGGCCGCTTTCGACGCCGACAACACCTATCACTATCTCAACAACATCGCCTTCGCCGATCATGGCGCCCTGCTCGATCCGCCGACGGCCGACGTCACCGCGCGCTGTGTCTCCATGCTCGCCCAGCTCGGCGAGACGCGCGCGACCAGCGCTTCCCTGGCGCGAGGAATCGACGCGCTGCTCGCGGCCCAGGAAAAGGATGGAAGCTGGTTCGGCCGCTGGGGCGTGAACTACATCTACGGCGCCTGGTCGGCGCTTTGCGCGCTCGGCGCGGCCGGCCAGGATCTGCGATCGGAGCCAGTGCGCCGCGCCGTCGAATGGCTGGTGCGCATCCAGAACGCCGACGGCGGCTGGGGCGAGTCCGGCGACAGCTACAAGCTCGACTACAAAGGGTTCGAGCCATCGGTCAGCGCCGCCTCGCAGACAGCCTGGGCGCTGCTCGGACTGATGGCGGCCGGCGAAGTCGATCATCCGGCGGTCGCGCGCGGCGTCGCCTATCTTGCCGCGACACAGGGAGCGGACGGCTTCTGGAATGAGGCGTTTCATACCGCCACGGGATTCCCGCGGGTGTTTTACCTGCGTTATCACGGCTATTCGAAGTTCTTCCCGCTTTGGGCGCTCGCCCGCTATCGCAATCTGAAGCGCGGCAACAGCCGCGCCGCGATGTTCGGCATGTAATCCCCTTGGCGAACGCCGCGCCGTCGCCGGCTGGACCTTGAGCGGCGCCGTGAGCTAGTCTATGGTCGGGCGAGCAGTGAGGGGGCTTTATTGATCGTTATCACCGGGCTGAAAGCGGAAGCCAGGATCGCCTCGGCGCCTGGAGTGAGCGTATTCGCCTGCGCAGGAAACGTGGGGTTCCGGGCGCGTGCAATCAGGAGAGCTGTTTCCGCCGGCGCGACGGGGATCGTCAGCTTCGGCGTCGCCGGCGGCCTCAGTTCGCAATTGACTGCGGGTGATTGGGTCATCGCGACGGGCGTGATGTCCGGTGATCGGTGCATTGAGACCGATATCGAATGGTCGATGCGGCTCGTGGAGCGCCTCTCAGGCGCCGTACTGGGCAACATCGTGAGCGTTGCAGATCCCGTGCTTCACCCGATCGACAAGCGTCGTCTCCACACCAAGACCGGCGCCTCAGCCGTGGACATGGAATCGTTTCAGTCTGCGGTTCTCGCCGATGAACTCGGCGTGCCCTTTGCTGCGGTGCGCGTCATCGCCGATCCTGTATTCCGAGAACTGCCGCCCGCTACGCAAGTCGGTCTACGACCGGACGGCACAGTTGCAATCGGCGCCGTGGTGCAGTCGCTGCTCTGCAAGCCCTCCCAAATTCCATCGCTGGTGCGTGTCACAGGTGACGCATTGATCGCTTTCAGAGCGCTCCTCCGGGGCCGCAACAAGCTTGGCCCTCACTTCGCATCGCTATTGCGCCCAACCGTATTGGAAAGCCATCTCTTGAATGCTGCAGGTCCAACCCTGCAGCGAACCGAGCCGCTCCCAGCCTAGTCAATCCGGGCCGCCGATCGCGCGCCTTCGATGCGTGTCTCGCCAAGCGCCCAGACGGGCCCGGGCGCGGTGAGCATTCCCGGCTTCGGCCCGATCACCGCCTCGGCGCTGGCGGCGAGCGCCGTCCGGACATGACAAAGCCGTCTCGATGAGCGAAAATTCGATGCGTCCCGGCTCCGGACAGGGCGGAGGGCCGGCCCGACGCCCATCGACAAGGCGCATTCGCGGGTCAGGCTTGTCGGGCGAGCCGAACCGGCGCAGTATGAGGTTGAAACTGAGGCCATCCGGGCATGTCGGCTAGGCAGTGTCCGAGCCTATCTCGTCGATGCCCAACGATCCAAACTGCTGAACTCGGTTGAATGTCGAGCGATATAGGCAAATAGGGGACTGCCTCTCTTGCCCGGGGCGTTGATCAATTCCAGCGTGAGACTTCTGGGCTCGGTGAGATGATCGGATGGGATCAACTTCCCATGATCGAAGCGCCGCGCGGCGATGATCCAGGCGAGGGTGGCGCGCTCGCCATCGGAGGCGAGCGTGCTACCGTTCATCGGACGGACTGCAGGGCCCCCCGCGCTGGATACCGGGAGGCATGGGGCGGCGGTTGAGCGCCAATTCGCCGCGGCAGGCAGCCTCGCGCCGGCCGACGGGCGTGCAATCGAGCAAATCGGCGACGCCAGATCCAGTCTGGCTCTTAGAAATCTGCGGGGGCTTGTCATTCTTATCGTGCTGGCCTTCCATTCTGTTCTGCCCTACCTCTGGTCCGTAAGCTCGTCCGCGGTTCCTTTCGATCATCCGCCTTATGGATGGCGCGCCTTTCCGATCGTCGACAGTCACCGCTGGTTTGGGTTCGATCTGTTCTGTGCCTGGCAAGACGTCTATCTGATGTCTCTGATGTTTTTTCTCTCGGCTCTATTCGCGTGGCCCAGTCTCGCCCGCAAAGGAAGCCGGAAGTTTCTACGCGACCGATTGCTGCGGCTGGGCGTTCCCTTTGTTTTCGGCGTGATCGTCGTCGTGCCGCTCGCGCTTTATCCGGCCTACCGCGTGATGGCGGTCGATCCGAGTCTGATCGCCTATGGGCGGCGCTTCCTGGCGCTGCCCTTCTGGCCCAACGGGCCGATGTGGTTCTTATGGCTGCTGTTGGCGTTGACCATCGCGCCTGCCGGGCTGCGCCGCTTCGCCCCCCATTGGGTCGCGTTTCTCGGCCGTTTGTCATCCCACGCCACCGCCCGTCCGGGCCGGTACTTTATCGGCTTGGCGACGGCTGCCGCCCTCGCCTATGTTCCGCTGGCGCTTGCCTTCACGCCCTGGAATTGGTCCGAACACGGACCGCTTTCGCTCCAGCTCAGCCGCCCGCTGCTCTATGCCGTCTATTACCTAGCGGGTCTCGGGGTTGGGGCGCACGGCCTCGAGCGAGGCCTGCTCGCCCCCGAGGGAATGCTGGCGCGGCGCTGGAGCGTCTGGCTGGTATGCGCGCTCGCTTCCCTGCTGCTCTGGATGGGGCTTGCCGGGCTGACATTGACCTATGCGACATCCACCCCGTTGATGCTGCAAATCGCCGCCGACGTCGGCTTTGCGTTGGCTGGCGCGAGCGGCTTCTTTTTCGTGATGGCGGCTTGCTTGCGCTTTGGCGCTGTTCGTTCGCGATTATTCGACGGTTTGTCGAAGAACGCCTTCGGCATTTATTTGCTGCACTATGCGCCGCTCGTCTGGCTGCAATATGCCTTGCTGGACGTTCCGTTGTTCGCCATCGCGAAGGCCATGATCGTCTTTGGCGGCACGCTGCTCGTCGCCTTCGCGGCGACCGCCGCCTTGCGCTTTGTTCCGTTCGGGTCTCGACTCATCGGCGAAGAGCCGCGAGCGTTGGCGAGCGCGCCATCGCCCCGGGGGATTTTGGCTCGCGAAAGCCGATGTGAGAACGACAACCGGAAACCCATCAGGTGAACATCGGGGATTGCTGGGCATTGGTTCATTCGCCAACCTTCGCGCAGGCCGGCCCGGCGCGTATCGCAACGACCGCGACGTCATGAAATAAGGGGTTCCTCGACGTTCCAAGTGGAATTGGCCGGCGGTTGAATGCGGCGTTCGAGCCCTGCATGCTGCGAAGGTTTGGGCATGCGAGGCAGGGCGATGGAATCGAAAGATGTGTTCACGCT
>JBEKAL010000097.1:0-12767 GCA_050015935.1 Roseiarcus sp. | reverse complement strand
ATGGCGCCTCACGAATCGACGCCACGCAAGGAATCACAAAAGAGTCGGGCTCTTCAAGCGATTTTCTCCACCGCCGACAACCGACTCAAATGACTCGAAAAGTCTCTGGACGGACACTTAAGAAGAGCCCACTGCGAAGCGATTGCAGGGTTTTGAGCGTAATCCTTGTGCCGAACGGGGTAGAGCAACGGCATGCGCGTGAAAGGGTTGCCACAGTGCGTACATCGCCCGCCAGCCAAACCCATGACTCGATCCGCTTCGCAATATCCCGCCAGGAGATTCCCATGAAGGAACGCAAGCTTGGGCATGCCTAAGCGCCCGGCGTTTCTACGGTATGCTTGCAGCAAGAGCGGATCCCAGTTGAAAGTCGCGATAATGTCCTTTTCTCGAAGTGATAGGATTAGATGATCGTAAACTGTCGGCTTGCTGGGGAGTTCAAGTGCACCAAAATATTCGTCAACGAGTTCGTTTAGCTGAGATATTTTAGAGTTCTCTCCGGCATCAAATAGGTTGCTGTACATGTCCTCGAAATTCTCAGTCGGATCAAGGCCCCAGCTTTGGAGCAGGGGCGAAATACCGGTGCAGTGCGTAAAATCCGCCATAAGTGGAAGAGTCCTGCCCTTTTTGTCGCCGTCAGGGCACGCAGCTCTGCTCGCACCTGCACCAAGCACAACGACATGGGGGCGTTTCATGCTAACGTCGGCAACCTCGTCCGCTACACTTCGTTCCAATCCGGCGGTCATAACCACGATCCCTCAAAAAGGCGCTTTGCGTCAGTCTGTTATCCGTTCTGCCGCGATTTCCGACCGAAGAATTGCGGGGACATGTCCGCGTTTGCTGAATCGAAAGCCCGACCCCGGCGCTAGACCGTACCGCCGACCCACCGCGCCGCAGAGCCTAATAGCCTGAATCGAGCGGCGTTACGGTCGAGCGGCCAGCGGCGCGGATTACCGTACCGATTACCGTAGCAGTTTATTTAACCCCTTAATCGGCCGGCATCGGCTGGCGAGCGAAGCCCTCGCCGCGCGGCGAGGCGGCGGAAAATCGTCACGCACGCCATTGAAAACAAACCATCGTGCCCGAAAACGGCGCCGGCCTCGATCGCTTCGGCGCTTTCCGCGCCGCCGCCATTGCCGCCCACGCCCTCGCCCCGCTACACTCGCAAACGGCATAACCTCGGAGGCCGCCCGGCATGATCCGCACCGTCGCCACCAAGCCCTATCTCGACCAGGAGCCCGGCACCTCCGGCCTGCGCAAGAAAGTGTCGGAGTTCCAGCAGCCGAACTATGTCGAGAATTTCATCCAGTCGATCTTCGATTCGCTCGACGGCTTTTCCGGCAAGACGCTGGTGATCGGCGGCGACGGGCGCTACTACAATCGCGAGGCGATCCAGAAGGCGATCCGCATCGCGATCGCCAACGGCTTCGGCCGCATTGTCGTCGGCAAGGGCGGCATAATGTCGACGCCGGCGGTCTCGGCGCTGATCCGCGCGCTCGGCGCCTACGGCGGGATCATCCTGTCGGCGAGTCACAATCCCGGCGGCCCGGACGGCGATTTCGGCGTCAAGTACAATATCGGCGCCGGCGGCCCGGCGCCGGAAAAGGTCACCGACGCGATCTTCGCCCACACCCAAACGATCGCCGCCTACAAGACGATCGACTCGGCCGAGGTCGACCTCGACGCGCTCGGCGAGACGCGGATCGGCGGCGCCAGCGTCGAGATCGTCGACCCCGTGGCCAATTACGCCGCGCTGATGCGCACGCTGTTCGATTTCGACGCCGTCCGCGGGCTGTTCGCCGCGGGCTTCCGCATGCGCTTCGACGCCATGCACGCGGTGACCGGCCCCTACGCCCACGCCATTCTCGAAGGCGAACTCGACGCCGACGCGGGCACGGTGGTCAACGGGACGCCGCTGCCCGATTTCGGCGGCCGTCATCCCGATCCGAACCTCACCTACGCCAAGGATCTCTACGACCTCATGATGTCGCGCGAGGCGCCCGACTTCGGCGCGGCCTCGGACGGCGACGGCGACCGCAATCTCATCATCGGCCGAGGCATTTTCGTCACCCCGTCCGACTCGCTCGCCATGCTCGCCGCCAACGCGCGTCTCGCGCCCGGCTACGCCAAGGGGCTCAAGGGAATCGCGCGCTCGATGCCGACCAGCGCCGCCGCCGACCGGGTCGCCGCCAAGCTGGGGATCGCCGCCTACGAGACGCCGACCGGCTGGAAGTTCTTCGGCAATCTGCTCGACGCCGGGCTGGCGACGATCTGCGGCGAAGAAAGCGCGGGAACCGGCTCGAACCACGTGCGCGAGAAGGACGGCCTGTGGGCGGTGCTGCTGTGGCTCAACATTCTCGCCAAGCGCCGCATCTCGGTCGCCGAACTCGCGCGCGACCACTGGCGCGCCTACGGCCGCAATTATTATACGCGGCATGATTTCGAAGCGGTCGATATCGCCGCCGCCAATGCGCTGATGGAGGCGCTGCGCGCCGAGCTGCCGAGCCTGCCGGGCCGCAGCTTCGGCGCGCTGAGCGTCGAAGCCGCCGACGATTTTTCCTACCACGACCCCGTCGACGGCTCGCTGACTACGAGGCAGGGCGTGCGCGTGCTGTTCGAGGGCGGCTCGCGCATCGTCTACCGCCTCTCCGGCACCGGCACGATCGGAGCGACTTTGCGCGTTTATATCGAGCGTTACGAGCCGCCGAGCGGCGACCTCGCTCAGGACGCCCAGGCCGCGCTCGCGGACCTCATCGCGCTTTCGCGCGCGCTGGCGGGGATCGAAAAGCGCACCGGGCGCAAGGCGCCGAGCGTGGTGACGTAAGGGGCGAAGCGGAAAGCTGCGCGACCGCCCGCGCCACGCTGGACGAGGCGCGCGAAATGGCCGCCGAGGCGCTCGCGCTTCGTCTCGAGGGTCTTGCCGAAGACGACGAGCCGATCCGGGAGCCCTCGACGCTCGAAGCCGTCATGGCCGACCCGGCCGGCCGCGACGGCGTCGCGATCCGGATCGGCGCCCCGGCGCGCGCGGCCAAGGCCGTGCGGAATGGGCTCAGCCGATCGGACTTTCTCGCCGCGGCGGCGAGCAATGCGCCGGCGGCGGAGAGGTTCGGCGCCGCTGGCCATTTGGCCGAATCGGCGATTCGGCTTATGTCGGGGCGCTTTTGCGCGCGCGGCGGGCTGCGCCGCATCGGAGAACCGCCTCATGAAACTGCCGAGCGAGCTTGGCCCCATTCACTTCATCGGCATCGGCGGCATCGGCATGTCCGGCATCGCCGAGGTGCTGATCAATCTCGGCTACGAGGTCCAGGGCTCGGACGCGAGCGACAACGCCAACGTCAAGCGGCTGCGCGACAAGGGCGCGAACGTCTTCGTCGGCCATGACGCGAGGCGCCTCGGCGAGGCGGCGGTCGTCGTCGTCTCGACCGCGATCAAGCGCGACAATCCCGAGCTGACGGCGGCGCGTTCAAGGCGCATTCCCGTGGTGCGGCGCGCCGAAATGCTCGCCGAACTGATGCGCCTGAAGCAATGCGTCGCCGTCGCCGGCACGCACGGCAAGACGACGACGACCTCGCTGGTGGCGACGCTGCTCGACGCGGCGGGCCTCGATCCCACGGTCATCAACGGCGGCATCATCAACGCCTACGGAACCAACGCGCGGCGCGGCGAAGGCGATTGGATGGTGGTCGAGGCCGACGAGAGCGACGGCACGTTTCTCAAATTGCCCGCCGACGTCGCCGTCGTCACCAACATCGATCCCGAACATCTCGATCATTTCAAGACCTTCGAGGCGATCAAGGACGCCTTCCTCGCCTTCGTCGAGAACTTGCCGTTCTATGGTTTCGCGGTGATGTGCCTCGATCACCCGACGGTGCAGGAGCTGGTTGGGCGCATCGAGGACCGCCGCGTCGTCACCTACGGCGAGAACCCGCAGGCCGACGTGCGTCTGCTCGACGTCGACCTCTCCGGCGGCGTGACGCGCTTCAACGTGGCGATCCGCGACCGCAAGAGCGGACAGCCGACCCATATCGACGATCTCTCTCTGCCGATGCCCGGCCGGCACAACGCGCTCAACGCCGCGGCGGCGATCACGGTCGCGCACGAACTGAAGGCGCCCGTCGCGACGATTCGCAAGGCCCTCGCCTCTTTCGGCGGCGTCAAGCGGCGCTTCACCCGCACCGGCGAATGGAACGGCGCCGCGATCTTCGATGATTACGGCCACCATCCCGTCGAGATCGCCGCCGTGCTCAGCGCCGCGCGCGCCGTGACCAAGGGCCGGGTGATCGCCGTCGTGCAGCCGCATCGCTACACCCGCCTGCAATCCTTGTTCGATTCCTTCGCCTCGTGCTTCAACGACGCCGACACGGTGATCGTCGCCGACGTCTATCCCGCGGGCGAAGCGCCGATCGCGGGCGTCGGCAGGGAGGCGCTCGTCGCGGCGATCAACGCGCACGGCCACCGCCACGTCGTCGCGCTGCCTTCGCCCGACAAGCTCGCCGGAATCGTTCATGGCGTCGCCAAGCCGGGCGACACTGTCGTCCTTCTCGGCGCCGGCAACATTACCCAATGGGCCTATGCGCTGCCGAGCGAATTGGCGGCGCTGGATCCCTAGTCGTGCTATATATAGTGTTTGTTCTGCTCTGAATCACGTCATCTTGACTCGGTGTTGCGCCTCAGCTATGTTCGCGTTCTGTTCAACTCTAGGACGACGGACATGATTAAGAAGTCTCTCCCGCCCGGTACCCCTGCCCCGAGGTCTGGCATTTATGAGCAAGTCGGGCCTCGGGGAGGGCCGACCGGCGAACAAGCGGATTCGACTCGAGGCAATCCGCTTCCGCCCACCGATCGCAGGGGCCAAGAATGGAAGTTAGTTAAACCCGCGCATCATCGCAGCGGCAAATGAATGTGAAGCGGAGTTGTGCTTTCCGTGAATGGAAAGCATAGCTTCGTGCCGATGTCCGGGGAATTTATCAGCGATCTAAGCGCGCTTGTGCCGGGCCTTCGCGGTCGCCTGACCGCGAATGCGCCGCTCGCGCCCTTCACCTGGTTTCGCGTCGGCGGCCCGGCCGAGGTTCTGTTCTCGCCCGCCGACGAGGACGATCTCGCCTATTTCCTGATGAACCTGCCGCGCGAGATTCCCGTCACGACGATCGGCCTCGGGTCCAATCTCATCGTCCGCGACGGCGGCGTTCGCGGCGTCGTCATTCGGTTGGGCGGCAAGGCGTTCGGCGCGATCGAGACGACGCCCGACTTCCGCGTGATTGCCGGCGCCGCGGCGCTCGACGCCCAAGTCGCGCGCGCCGCCGCCGAGGCTGGCGTCGACGGCCTCGCATTCTATCGCGGCGTGCCCGGATCGATCGGCGGCGCCTTGCGCATGAACGCGGGCGCCCACGGCGGGGAGACGCGCGACATTTTGGTCGAGGCGCGCGGGATCGACCGCGCCGGCGCGGTTCGCGTCTTTACCAATGAAGCGATGGGATTTTCCTATCGCCGCAGCGGCGCGCCCGAGGACGCGATCTTCACCCGCGCCGTGTTTCAGGGGCGCCCCGGCGACAGCAACGCGATCACGGCGGAAATGGAGCGCATCACCCGCGAGCGCGAAGCCTCGCAGCCGGTCCGCGAAAAGACCGGCGGCTCGACGTTCAAGAACCCGCCGGGCCGGAAGGCATGGGCGTTGATCGACGCCGCCGGCTGCCGCGGCTTGCGTCTCGGCGACGCCGAGGTCTCGACCCTGCACTGCAATTTCCTCATCAACCGCGGCGCCGCCGCCGCCGCCGATATCGAGGCGCTCGGCGAGGAAGTGCGCCGGCGGGTGCGCGAGGCGAGCGGGGTGGAACTGGAGTGGGAGATCGAGCGGGTGGGGGCGGCGCGGTAGGACCGTGCGGCTGCCGCGCCGGAGCGCGACTCGTCATCTGACGCGCGCGGACCGCGCCGAGCCGAAACTCGGCGCCCGCGACGACGGAATGTCGCGACAGGCGGACAATCCATCGATTCGAGCGACGCGTCGCGTTACGCGAATTGGGCGCCGAGCCCAGCCATCAAAGCGCGAAAATTGGGAAAACTGGTTGCGATCATCGAAGCGTCGTCGACGGTCATGGGTTTGCGCGACGCCAATCCCATGACGAGGAAGCTCATGGCGATGCGATGGTCGAGATGGGTCGCGACGAGGCCGCCGCCCGGCGGCCGGCCGCCGTAAACAATGAGATCGTCGCCGACGATTTCATGTTCGACGCCCGCTGCGCCGAGGCCGGCGGCGACCGCAGCGAGCCGGTCGCTCTCCTTGACGCGCAGTTCGCGCAATCCGTTCATCCGCGTCGCGCCGCGGGCGTAGGCCGCCGCGACGGCGAGGATCGGATATTCGTCGATCATCGAGGGCGCGCGAGAGGCGGGAACTTCGACGCCCGTCAAGTCGCTGGCGCGCACGCTCAGGTCCGCCGCCTCCTCGCCGCCTTCGAGCCGCCGGTCGAGAACGTCGATCTGCGCGCCCATTTCGATCAACGTCGTCAAAAGGCCGGTGCGCAACGGATTCATCATCACGCCTTCGACGATGATCTCCGAGCCTGGGACGATCAATGCGGCCACGATGGGGAAGGCCGCCGAGGACGGGTCGGCCGGCACGACGACCGGGCCGGGCCTGAGTTCGGGGCGTCCGACGAGAGTGATGCGCCGCCCCTCGCCTTCCGTCTCGACGCTGACCTCGGCGCCGAAATGCGCGAGCATCTTTTCCGTGTGGTCGCGCGAGGCCTCGGTCTCGACGACGGTCGTGCGGCCGCGCGCGTTCAGGCCCGCCAGCAGAACCGCCGACTTGATCTGGGCCGACGGCGCCGGCGTGCGATAGACGATCGGCGCGGGGTCGCTCGCGCCCAGAAGCGTGATCGGGCATCGGCCGCCCTCGGCCTGCGCGAGCGCCTGCGCGCCCATGAGCTGCAAGGGGTCGAGAATGCGACGCATCGGC
Organism: Roseiarcus sp.; assembly: GCA_050015935.1. Classification (GTDB taxonomy): domain Bacteria; phylum Pseudomonadota; class Alphaproteobacteria; order Rhizobiales; family Beijerinckiaceae; genus Roseiarcus. The sequence goes on along the minus strand of JBEKAL010000097.1, from coordinate 5,818 downwards.
CGGTTGCGCAGCGACGCGTCGCCGTCGAAGGTCGCGAGGACGCCATGGCCGCCGACGACGCCCATCATCAGGCGCGCGCCGGTTCCGGCGTTGCCGAAATCGAGGTCGCGGCACGGCGCGACGACCGAGCCGAGCCCCGCTCCCGCGACCGTCCAACGGCCTTCGCCCTGGCGATCGATGCGGGCGCCCAGGGCCTTGCAGGCCTCGCCCGTGCGCAACACGTCGTCGCCTTCGAGAAGCCCTTCGATCGGGGTCACGCCGCGGCTGAGCAGGCCGAAAATAAAGGCGCGATGCGAGATCGATTTGTCTCCTGGAGGGCGCGCGCGCCCCCTGAGCGGGCCGCTTCGCTGCGAGCGCAGCGGCTGCGCGGTTTGCTGGGAGGTCCAGGACATCGCGACTCACGGATTTCTCGTCGACGCTCCAATGGCGCGACGTCGACGATTGCGCTCTAACACCCTCGCCGGGCGCTGTCGACGTTGCTCGCCGAATCGCATTGACATGAGCGACGGCGCCGACTAACCGAGGCCTCCGAACGCAGCCGCCCAACGACCAGGGAAGCATACGCCGTGGCCAAACCCGAGCTCGGAGCGAAGCGCCAATGCCAGCATTGCGGCGCCAAGTTCTTCGATCTGAACAAAGATCCGATCGTCTGCCCGAAATGCGGCGCAATATTCCACGGCGCCGCAGCGCGTGCGGAACGCGCGCCGGCCAAAGTGGAAGACGAGGAAGACGAGTCGCCGCAGCCGGCGGGCGTTGAACTCGTCTCGCTCGACGAGGTCGAAGCCACGGAGGAAAAGGCCGTCGAGCCCGTCGCCGAAATCGATGTCGAAGAGGACGCCGCGCCGGACGATCCGTTCCTCGAGGAGGGAGAGGAAGAAGAAGACGACGTCAGCGCCTTGATCGACGGCGATCTCGCTCCGGACGAGGAGCCGTAAGGACCATCGGGCCGGCGACGCTTCGCCGAAACAGGCGCGGACAACCGCGAGGCGAAGAAATTTCGATTGATCAGGCCTTGTCGGGCGCGCGCATTTGCGGTTATACAGCCGCCCCGCAGGAGCGACGCCGTTTCATCCCAATGGGATGCGCGTGAAACAGCAGGAGGATCTGGGGCCATAGCTCAGTTGGGAGAGCGCTTCAATGGCATTGAAGAGGTCGTCGGTTCGATTCCGTCTGGCTCCACCAACCACTCTCGCAAAACCGTAATACCTGCGCGCCACGGTGAAACGCGGGTGTTTTCCGTAGCTTAGCGGCCCGAATGCCGGATTTTTGGCGAACGCCGGTCTCGAATACGCTCTGTTAGCGGCGAACCCGCCGCCAGTCTCCGCCGACAAAATTCCTCCTCCGTGGGTGGATGCTTTGCGCCCGACAGAGACCGGTTCGCATTCGACCGGAGACGGGTTCGAAAGGGCGTCGGGCCGGGGCGACGGTCCGAAGCCCCAGACATCGTCCGGGCGAATAACGTTAGCCGGATTGCGGACGCGGGGAGCTGCGCGGCCAATGGCCTCGACCACGTCGTCGTCCAGTGGCACTGCCCAGTTGCCGTTTGGCAGCCGGTGGCCGGTCTTGCGGAAGGGCAGGATCGCCTCGGCGCGGATCGCGCGGCATGCCTCATCGGTGAGTTCGAGCAGTTTCATCGCGGCTCTCCGTTCGTCACGCCGCCTGCTGGTTGCGGTACACTCGGTCGCGCTCGCCCTCCTTCTCGGTGATCGCCTTGAGGCCCGTCTTCTTGGGCGCCGCGGCGGAGAACCAGATCGATGAATTGAGTGTCGGTGAGTTTGATCGACATGAGCGGACCCTTCGCGTCGTGCGGGGCGCCGGCCAATCCGCCGCCCTCACGGACACGAGCCCTGGATCGATGTGATCGGCGGGGCGGGAGGGTCTCCGCGCGGCGACTTGCCGCGTGCGGGTGTCCACAGATGCTCTGTTTCCTGGGGAACGCCAGTGTTTTCTCGGCGTTTGAGGGGCGGGCCCTAGCGGGAGCAGCAACGGCGCCGAATGTTGGGTCGGGGCTGCGCGTTGGCTCCGACGTCTGAGTGGAGATAAGAGTCGCCAAGTCCGATAGCGAAACGGTTTGTGTCAGGATCGATCTGACAGCCCGAGCGCTTTGCGCTGCTCCGCCCAGTTGATCGGAAGATCGATCAGCCGGGACACGCCGAACCCTCTTGGCAGCGTTCCCATGACCGCTGCTTTGACAATATCGGGAGCAAGGAAGGCGAGGGACAAGATCGGTAATTGCTCACCCCCTCCCGACGCGTTCAAATTTGCGAGTCGTTTGAATCGGTTACGTTGCGTCTCTCGCCGTGAAGTTCGTTCAAGTTCGTCGATGACAATTTTAAGTATATTTGAGTATATGCAGTGTGTTTCGGATCATACGAGGTTGGGTATTCCAGCTGCATACTTTTGTCGATATTCTCGCGCGATTGCTTTGCTGCATTCCATCAAAATTTGGGGCTTGAGTGCGCTTCTGGTAACATATTGGCATTTATCGAGAAATTCGATTCGGTAGGGGGGTGAGCAATTACCATATTTTGACATATGATAGCCGCCAAGGCAAGCGAATGACGGTTCTGATGGAGAATGGCGCGTGATCAATGCAAGACCAACGGAAGAGGTTGCCCTCGGCATCAGGCGCCGAGTATTCGAACATTCGATCCTCAACAACGGCGGCTATATGAGCCAGGCCTGCTCGGCGGCCGAACAGCTCGCGTGGCTCTACAACGAAGAGCTCTATCTCGGTGAGCCGACACTACCGAGGATCCCCAAGCCTTTCGCCGGCGTCCCCTCTGCAGCCAACGCCAACTATCATACCGGCGCCGGCTACAACGGACCCGCCGAGCCGCAGTACGATCGGTTGTTCATTGCTCCCGCCCACTATGCTCTCGCCGCCTACGCAACCCTGATCGAGGTCGGGCGGATGGCGCCTAAGGGCCTCGAAATGTTCAACAAGGACGGCTCGTCGGTCGAAATGATCGGCGCCGAGCACTCGCCGGGCATGGAAGTTCACAACGGCACGCTGGGCATCGGGCTTTCCACCGGCGCCGGGCTTGCCTGGGGCCGCCGACGCAAGGGCGAGCCGGGCCGCGTCTGGGTATTCATGTCCGACGGCGAGGTGCAAGAAGGCCAGACATGGGAAGCCGTGCAGGCCGCAGCGTATCATCGCATCGACAATCTCCACGCCATCATGGACGTCAACGCCCAGCAGTGCGACGGCGCCATGTCGAGTGTCATGGAGGTTGGCGACATCAAGGCCAAGTTCGAAATCTTCGGCGCCCGTGTGGTGGAGATCGATGGTCACGACATTGAGGCCATGCGTCGGGCCGTTCGGGAACCGCACCCTGGCAAGCCCCTCGTCATTCTTGCTCACACCAGCCCGTACCACGGCATGACCTTTTTGAAACGCCGATTCCCGCGGCTGCATTACGTTCGCTTCAAATCCGAGGAAGAACGCGCGGAAATGAACCGATCCATCGCCGAAGAACTCGGCATCGCGCCCATCGAATATGGTCACTGAGGTCTCGTCATGGTTGAAATGGTCACACGCCCCTATGCGAGCGCCTTTGAGAAACATGCGATCGCCCATCCCGAAGTTCTGTGCGTTTCTGCCGACCTGACATCCTCGTGCGAGATCGACGGCTTCCGCGACCGGCATCCGGATCGATTCATATCGCTCGGCATGGCCGAACAGAACATGATGAGTTTTGCCGGCGGCCTCGGCCTTGCCGGGTTCCGGCCTTTTCTGCACACTTTCGGCGTCTTCCTCTATCGACGCCCTTACGATCAGTTGATGGCCTCGGTCGCCTATCCTCGCCGCAAGGTGCGCCTGATGGGGTTCCTACCGGGCGTCACAACCCCTGGCGGCATGACGCATCAGGCGATCGAGGATATCTCCGTCATGCGTTCGATCCCCAACATGACCATCCTCGAGACCGGGGATGCAACCGAGGTGGAGTCGATCTGCGAAGCCGCCGACTCCATCGACGGCCCGGTCTACTGCCGCGTGCTGCGCGGTTCCGTGCCGCGCCTGTTCGATAGCCCGATCAAGGTCGGCGAAATGCGCGAACTGAGCGAAGGATCGGACGTTCTGGTGATCACCTCCGGCGTCACGACGGAAGAAGCGCTGCGCGCCCGCGGCGCGTTGGAGGCGGCAGGCGTCTCGATCCGCCATCTGCACATCAACACCGTCAAGCCGTTCAACGATCAGGCATTGCTGGATCACATCGCCTCGGTCAGGCATGGCGTTATCACGCTGGAAAACCACGTGACGGAAGGCGGCGTCGGCTCGCTGGCCGCCGAGATCATGGCTGACAACGGCGTCGGCAAGAAGCTGATCCGGCTGGGCCTCAAGAACACTTACGCCCATGGCGGCTCACGGCCCTATCTGATGCATTACTATGGTCTCGACGCTCCCGCCCTCGTCGTCGGCGTCGAGAAACTGCTGGAACGCAAGTTCGGGATTGCCGACGCGGACCTCGACGCCGTCCGCATCGACGCCGTTCACTCGGCAGCCAAGGCGGAGGCTCTTTAATGCCCAGATTCGCCGTTACTTACCGCATCTTTGCAACGAGCCTCGATGAAGCCGCCGAGCGAGCGGCAGACGTCGCTCTTGAGCAAACCGTTGAGATTCCGCGCGATGTCGTGCCGCGCGGTTATGTCGAGGATGAGATCGTAGGCAAAGTCGAGAGCCTGACCGAAGATCACGATGGAGAGTTTCTTGCGCGGATATCCTATAGCCCGGATAGCGTCGGTGACGAACTGCCGCAACTCCTCAATGTGATCTTCGGCAACTCCTCGATCCAGAAAGGCGTCAAAGCCATCGGGATTGATCTGGGGGCGACGCTGTCCGCCCGGTTTCCGGGCGCGCGCTTCGGCATAAAGGGCGTACGCGACCGCGCCCGCCGACCACAAGGCGGACTGATCTGCCCTGTTATCAAACCGCAGGGCTGCGACGCCGATACTCTGGCGCAGATCGCCTATCGTTTCGCGCTAGTCGGCGCGGATGTCATCAAGGATGACCATGGGTTGACGGACCAGCACATGGCGCCGTTCAAGGAACGGTGTGAAAAGATTGCCGCGGCCGTCGCGAAAGCTAATCGCGAGACCGGCGGTTCGTGCCTTTATCTGCCAAACCTGGCGGGGCACACAGAAGACCTCATGGGCTTCGCGCGTTTTGCCAAGGACTGCGGCGCAGGCGGCGTCCTGGTCCTTCCCGGTCTCTTCGGTTTCGATTTGATACGGCGCTTAGCGGCGGACGACCAGTTCGATCTGCCAATCATGGCGCACCCGAGCTTTCTCGGCGGCTACGTGCTGTCCGACACTTTCGGCTTCGCCCACTCCATGATGTTCGGAACCTTACAGCGTCTCGCTGGCGCGGATATCTCGATCTTCCCCAATGTCGGAGGGCGCTTTGGCTTCAGTAAGGCGGAATGCCTCTCCATCGCTCACGCCTGCTGCGACGCTGAAGGCATCGGGCGCCCCATCTTCCCCAGCGCCGGGGGCGGTATGAGTGTGGAGCGCGCAGTTGAAATGAAACGGATGTATGGCGACGACGTCGTCTTTTTACTCGGCGGCAGTCTGCTTCGCTACGGCGAGCGAGTCGGAGAGGCGATGCAAGGCATGCGAGCGGCGCTGGCGACTTCCTACTGAACTGGACCCCATTCGTGGGACCACGGGTCGTTGGATTTAAGGTGTAATCTCGTCTGCCCTTGTCCTTCAAGAATCAAGCCGCTTCCTGCTGCTTCTGTTTCTGCTGTGGGTATGTGGGCAACGCGTTTGCGTTGTCCAAGCGAAGCGGCATATCCACAGCCCTCGCCGCCGCCTC
>JBEKAL010000096.1:0-12800 GCA_050015935.1 Roseiarcus sp. | reverse complement strand
GCAAACTCCGTCTCGGCGACGGGCGCAATCCGCTGAATAAGCATGGTCGATCCTATGTTCGGGTTTGGACGCTTCGACTATAGGAGTCGAAGCGCCCGTCGCCGCATAGGATCTCTCCCCGCCCGCGGGGAGAGGGGGAAGGCCCCGCCTCAACTCGCCGCGCGCCAGAACCCGGATTGTGCAGCCTCACGCTCGCGCAATTGCGCCTCCCGCTCGGCGACGTAATCGCGGGTGCGCGGCACGACGTCCTGCCGTTTGGCAAGCTGGATCTGGAACACCATGTTGCCGTTGATCCGGAACGAGGTTTCCGCGCCCGCCAGATAGAATTCCCACATCCGGCAGAAGCGCTCGTCGTAGAGAGCCTTGGCCTCCTCGCGGCGAGCGCGAAAGCGCTCGCGCCAAGCCTTCAGCGTGTCGGCGTAATGCAGTCGCAGAATTTCCATGTCCGTGACGTAGAGGCCGGATCTCTCGATCGCCGCCATCACTTCGGACAGGCTCGGGATGTAGCCGCCCGGGAAGATATATTTTTCGATCCAGGGATTGTTCGCGCCCGGCTTGTCGCTGCGCCCGATCGCGTGCAGCAGCATCACCCCGTCGTCCTTCAGCAGGCGGCGGACTTTAGCGAAATGCTCGTCGTAGGCGGCGACGCCGACATGTTCGAACATGCCGACGGAGACGATGCGATCGAATTGTTCCTCGACGTCGCGGTAGTCCTGCAAGCGAAAGGCGACGCGCTCGGCGAGGCCGGACTCCGCCGCGCGCCGCGAAGCGATCGCGAATTGCTCTTGCGACAAGGTCACGCCGGTGGCGCGCGCGCCGGCGATTTGCGCGAGATAGAGAGCCATGCCGCCGAAGCCGCAACCGATGTCGAGCACCGAACGCCCCTCCTCGACGAGCAGCTTGGCGGCCAGATGCCGCTTCTTGGCCAGTTGAGCCTCTTCCAGCGTCTGGCCCTCGCGCTCGAAATAGGCGCAGGAATATTGCAAATCGGCGTCGAGGAAGAGGCCGTAGAGCCGTCGGTCGTGATCGTAGTGCCGGGCGACGTTGCTCCGGGCGCGCGCGCGATCGTTGCGTTGATGGAAGCGGCGCAACGCGACGCGCGCTTCGTTCAGCATCGCGATCCAAGTCAGCCCGGCGTAAGACCCGAGGTTGCTCGCGCCGAGCGCGAGAAGGTCGTAAAGGTCGCCGCGCGTCAGTTCGAGGCGGCCGTCCATGTAGAGCTCCCCGAGCGCCAGCTCGGGATTGAGCGTCAACTCGCGCTCGGCGGCGCGGTCGGCGATCCGGACGGCGAGCCGCGGCCCGGTCCGGTCGCCGAAAACCCGCACGACGCCATCGTAGGTTTCGACCTCGAGATGGCCATGGCGGATCAATTTGTTCAGGAAAAAGGCAAAGAACTGAGTCATGCGACGCTCCCGGCGGAACAGCCTGGGCGCCAAAGGCCCAACAGGCCACCGAACACTGATCGAAGTCTATGCACGAAATTCCGGAATTTCAATATTCCCGACGGCTAGGTCCCGAGTTCGCGCGCCGCGCGCCGAGACCAGCCTCGTCATTGACAAGGCCGGCGGCGGCGCCTATCTCAGCCCGTGATCTCTCCCGCGGCGCGGAAAAGGACGCAATTGCCGTCATTTTTTCGCGCTTTTGTCGTCGTCATCGCCTGATATGTCGGGCGGCATTCCGCAAGGAGTTCGGCGCCCGAGCGCGGATGCGCGTGGAACGTGCGGCCGGCGTCGCCTCGAAAAGGCGCCGCCGGGACGCTTGTCAGTCAAGGGGATCGGCGAAGTCGTCGCGGGGTCGGAAAGGTCGCAAATGCTCGACTCTTATTTGAAGAAGTTGTTCGGCTCCGCGAACGATCGGCGTCTGAAGGGCTATCGGCCGCAGGTCGCCGCCATCAACGCCCTGGAGCCGGAATTCGAGGCGCTGAACGACGAACAATTGCGCGGCAAGACCGAGGAATTCCGCGCGGCGCTGGCCGCCGGCGCGAGCCTCGACGATCTCATCGCTCCGGCGTTCGCGACGGTGCGCGAGGCGGCCAAACGCACGCTCAAGCAGCGCCACTTCGACGTCCAGCTCATCGGCGGGATGGTGCTGCACGAGGGCGCGATCGCCGAAATGCGCACCGGCGAAGGCAAGACGCTCGTCGCCACTTTGGCCGTCTATCTCAATGCGCTCGCCGGCCAGGGCGTGCACATCGTCACCGTCAACGACTATCTCGCCCGCCGCGACTCCGAATGGATGGGCGAGATCTACAAGTTCCTCGGCATGAGCGTTGGCGTGATCGTGCACGGCATCGAGGACGACGAGCGCCGGCAGGCCTATGCCGCCGACATAACCTACGGCACCAACAACGAATTCGGTTTCGACTATCTGCGCGACAACATGAAGTACGACATGGCGCAGATGGTCCAACGCGGGCACAGCTTCGCCATCGTCGACGAAGTCGATTCGATTCTCGTCGACGAGGCGCGCACGCCGCTGATCATCTCCGGCCCCTCCGACGACCGCTCGGGCCTCTACGTCGGCGTCAACGCCCTGATCCCGCAATTGAAGCGCGAGGATTACGAGATCGACGAGAAGCAGCGCACGGTCAATCTGACCGAGGCCGGCAACGAGCACGTCGAAGCGCTGTTGCGCGCGGCCGGGTTGTTGAAGGAGGGATTCCTCTACGAGGCCGCCAATGCGACCCTCGTCCACCACGTCAATCAGGCCTTGCGCGCGCACAAGCTGTTCCAGCTCGACAAGGACTATATCGTGCGCAACAACGAGGTCGTCATCGTCGACGAATTCACCGGCCGCATGATGCCCGGCCGGCGCTATTCGGAAGGCCAGCACCAGGCGCTCGAGGCCAAGGAAGGCGTCACGGTCCAGCCGGAGAACGTCACCCTCGCTTCGATCACGTTCCAGAACTATTTCCGCCTCTACAAGAAGCTGGCGGGCATGACCGGCACGGCGGTGACCGAGGCCGACGAATTCGCCGAGATCTATAAGCTGATCGTCGTCGAAATCCCGACGCATATGCCCGTCTGCCGCCTCGACGAGGACGACGAGGTCTATCGCACCGGCGAAGAGAAGCTGCGCGCGGTGGTGCGCGAGATCGAGCAAGCGAACGCCAAGATGCAGCCGATGCTGGTCGGCACGACCTCGATCGAGAAGTCGGAGCATTTGGGCGAAGTGATGGAGCGCCGCGGCTACAAGAAGATCGACTTCACCGAGCCTCGCGCAATGAGCGCGCTCTATGCGGCCGCGCGCGCCGGCAAGCCGTCGAAGAATTTCGCCATCCTCAACGCGCGCTTCCATGAGCAGGAGGCGTTCATCGTCGCGCAAGCCGGCGTCCCCGGCGCCATCACCATCTCCACCAACATGGCCGGCCGCGGCACCGACATCCAGCTCGGCGGCAACGTCGAGATGCGCGTCAAGCAGGAACTCGACCCGGCGTCTTCGCAAGAGGAGCGCGACGCCACGGAAACCGCCGTCCGCGCCGAGGTCGCCGTCTTCAAGCAGAAGGCGATCGAGGCCGGCGGGCTCTATATCATCGGCACCGAGCGTCACGAGAGCCGACGCATCGACAACCAGCTGCGCGGCCGCTCGGGACGCCAGGGCGATCCCGGCCGCTCCAAGTTCTTCCTGTCGCTGCAAGACGATCTCATGCGCATTTTCGGCTCCGAGCGCATGGACGCGATGCTCAAGCGCCTTGGGCTCAAGGAAGACGAGGCGATCGTCCATCCCTGGATCAACAAGGCGCTGGAGAAGGCTCAGCAGAAGGTCGAAGCGCGCAACTTCGACATGCGCAAGAACGTTCTCAAGTTCGACAACGTGATGAACGACCAGCGCAAGGTCATCTTCGAGGATCGGCGCCAGATGATGGCGCAGGAGTCTCTCGAGGCGACGATCGCCGATATGCGCGCGGGCGTTATCGACGATCTCGTCGCCAGGCACATTCCGGCCGACGCCTATCCCGAGGCCTGGGACGTGGTCGGCCTGAAGCAGGAGGTCGCGAGCAAGCTCAATCTCGATCTGCCCGTCGAAGTCTGGGCGAAGGAAGAGGGCATCGCCGACGAGGAAATGGCCGAGCGCCTGCACAAGGCCGCCGAGGAGGACTATGCCGAGCGCGTCGAGCGCAACACCCCCGAGGCGATGCGCTATGTCGAAAAGCAGGTCATCCTGCAAGCCCTCGACCATCTCTGGCGCGAGCATCTGGTCACGCTCGACCACCTGCGCCAGGTCATCGGTTGGCGCGGCTTCGGCCAGCGCGATCCGCTCAACGAATACAAGTCCGAGGCGTTCGACCTTTTCCGCATCCTGATCGCGCAATGGCACGAGGCGGTGATCGCGCAGATGACGCGCGTGGAAGTGCGTTTCCAGGCGCCCGAGCCGCCGCCCCCGCCGATGCAGTTCCAGCATGCCGATCCGCAGACCGGCGAGAACGAGGCGCCGTTCGGCGAAATCCCCGAACCAGTCGACGTCGGCGCCTTTTCCGCCGGCGCCGTCGCGGCGGCGCCGGCGCTCGGCAGAATCGCCGAGCGCGATCCCGGCAATCCCGCGACCTGGGGCAAGATCGGCCGCAACGAGCCGTGTCCCTGCGGCTCGGGCAAGAAGTTCAAGCATTGCCACGGTCAGTTCGCCTGACGCTGCGCCGCGCGCTTCATGCGCAGACGACGCGCGCCGAGGCGCTGAAGACCCTGACGCGCGCGATGCGAGACATTGTCGACGAACCCGCGCGCGAAGCGCGGCTGCTGCTCGCCGCCGCCGGCGCTCTCAGGGCGAGCGACCTCATCGGCGCGCCGCAGGCGGCGCTCGGCGTCTCGGCGCGGCGCGTAAGCGAATTCGCCGCGCGGCGCGCCGCGGGCGAACCGCTTTCGCGCATCCTCGGCCGGCGCGAGTTCTGGAGTCTTCGCCTCGCGATTTCGCCCGACGTGCTCGACCCACGCTCCGAGACGGAGACGATCGTCGAGGCCGCGCTGGCGAAATTCGCCGCGCGGCGCGGCGAGGCCCTCGGCATTCTCGATCTCGGCGTCGGCTCGGGCGCCCTGCTCGCCGCGCTCTTGAGCGAATTTCCCGCCGCGCGCGGGCTCGGCGTCGACATCTGCGAACGCGCGGCGGCGGTCGCGCGCGGCAATCTCGATCGACTGGGTTTGGGCGCGAGGGCCGAAATCCGCGTCGGCGACTGGGGCGCTGGCCTCGACGGGCGGTTCGACCTGATCGTCTCCAACCCGCCCTATGTTCGGCGCGACGAGATCGCCGAACTCGCGCGCGAGGTGCGCGACCATGATCCGCGCCTCGCGCTCGACGGCGGCGCCGATGGGCTCGACGCCTATCGCGCGCTGGCGCCGGCGATCGCGCGGCTCCTTGCGCCCGCTGACGGATGGTTCTTCTTCGAAGTCGGGCAAGGCCAGGCGGAGGCCGTCAAGACGATCGCCGCCGAGGCCGGGCTCGCCGACCTCGCGACCTTCCCCGATCTCGCCGGGATCGCGCGCGTCGTCGTCGGCCGGTTGAGCGAGTGACGAAGCGCCGCGAGGCGCTTGCCTCCGGCGCTGATCCCCTTCACATTCGTTCGCGCCCTCCCCCATGAAGCGCGGCGCATCCATGTCAGCCGTAGAAGCCTCCCCCGAACAGCCGCACGGCGAACTCACCGTTCGCCTCGTCGCCATGCTATCCGGTGCCAACTCCAACGGCGACGTTTTCGGCGGCTGGGCGCTCAGCCAGATGGATCAGGCGGGCGGCATCGCCGCGGTCGAACGCGCGCGCGGGCGCGTGGTCACGATCGCGGTCGAGGCGATGACCTTCATCCGTAAGTCAAGGTCGGCGACGCGCTGTGCGTCTATACGAGCATCGATCGCGTCGGACGCGCCTCGATGAAAATCCATATCGAGGCCTGGGCGCGACGCTTCACCTCGCATGTGCGCGAGAAGATCACCGACGCCTATTTCACCTTCGTCGCCATCGACGAGAACGGTCGGCCGCGCCCCGCGCCGCCGACGCCTTAAGGCGAAGCGTGCGCGAAAATATCCATCTCGGCGAAGCCCGCGAGATCGAGACGCACGCGCTCCGGAAGGTAGGCGAACGCCGCGCGCGCGAGCCCGTCGCGGCCCTCGCGTATGAGCATCGCGTCGAGTTTGTCGCGTAGCGCGTGCAGATAGAGCACGTCCGAAGCCGCATAGGCGAACTGCGCCTCGCTCAACGCCTCGGCGCCCCAGTCCGACGACTGCTGCTGCTTGGAGATCTCGACCCCGATGAGTTCGCGCGTCAGGTCTTTGAGGCCGTGCCGATCGGTGTAGGTGCGCGCGATCTTCGAGGCGATCTTGGTGCAATAGACCGGCGCCGGCATCACGCCGAAGGCATGACAGAGCATCGCCATGTCGAAGCGTCCGAAATGAAAGAGTTTGAGGACGCTGGCGTCGGCGAGCAGCCTTTCGAGATTGGGCGCGCGCGTCTGTCCGGGCGCGATCTGGACGATGTCGGCGGTTCCGTCGCCGCGCGAAAGCTGCACCACGCAGAGCCGATCGCGGCTGACTTCGAGGCCGAGCGTCTCGGTGTCGATGGCGACGGCGCGGCCGAGATCGAGACCGTCGGGAAGATCGCCCTTGTGGAAGCGGATGGTCATCGCGCGCCGCTCCCCTGCGCCGCGCATCCCGTCGGGCGATCACGTAGTACGTTGATTTGTTTCATTCTTTTGCCCTGGTGAGGCGTCGTATGATTAGCAGGCGGGCCAGGAAGCGTCAAGCGAGCGCATCGAGAACCGCCGAGCGAGACTTGCGCAGCGGCGGCGCCGCGTTCTAGTTTCGGCGCCGACATGACCGCGCAACAAACGCCGAGCGCACTGCAGCCCGCTACGACGGCCTTCGCTCTGGCCGAGACGGCGCCGGCTTTTCCCGGCGCATCGGCGTCGGCCGACCCGTGACCGACGCCGAGGTTATTCCGCTTCATGTCGTGACGGGCTTTCTCGGCGGCGGCAAGACGACGCTGATCAATCGGCTGCTGCGCGCGCGCGAACTCGTCGATACGCTGGTGATCGTCAACGAATGGGGCGAGATCGGCCTCGATCACTTGCTGTTCGAAGCCGTCGCCGGCGAGGTGATCTCGTTGGATTCGGGCTGTCTTTGCTGCGCTTTGCGCGGCGATCTCGTCGACCGCCTCGGGGACTTGGCTCGCCGGCGCGATAGCGGCGCCGGCGCGCCCTTCGCGCGCGTCGTGTTGGAGACGACGGGCCTGGCCGATCCTGCGCCGATCCTTCGCGCGCTGACGGCCGATCCGATTGTGGCGACGCGCTTTCGCCTTAGCGGCGTGACCACGCTCGTCGACGCCGTCAATGGATTGGCGACGCTCGGCGCCCATCGCGAAGCTCAGCGCCAGATCGCGCTCGCCGACCGCATCGGTCTGACCAAGACCGATCTGATCGCCGGCCCCGTGCGCGGCGCGAGGCTCGCGGCGCTACGCGCCGCGCTCAGCGCTCTCAATCCCTTCGCGCCGATGTTCGACGTCGCCGCCGGGGAACTCGGCGCCGCGGAGTTCTTGGCCGAGCCGGTCGGGATTTCGCTGGCCGACGCAGCGCCGAGCGCGCTCCCGCACCCCGCCTCGCTTCGCGCCTTTGCCTTCGCCGCGGGGAAACCCGTAGGCGCGCCCGCTTTCGCGCGTTTTCAGACGCTGCTGCACGCGATGCTCGGTCCGCGGCTGCTGCGAATCAAAGGCCTTGTCGCGCTCGCCGAGCATCCCGACCAACCGCTCGTCATTCACGGCGCGCAACACGTCTTTCACGCGCCGCGCCGCCTCGCGGCCTGGCCGGATGGCGACCGCAGGACGCGCGTCGTCGTCATTGTCGACGGCGTCGAGCGCGCGGCGATCGACCGGCTGTGGGGCGCGTTGTCCGGCGAGCCGCAAATCGACGCGCCCGACTTCGCGGCGCTCTCCGAAAACCCATTGGCCCCGCGGCTGGGCGGGCTGCTGGGCTGGGAGCTCCCGTAAGCGAGGCGAAAGCCTCGAGGCGCGGCTTGTCATTTCGGCAATCTCGCTAGTAACTATCGCAGTCACGTTCGCCACGGGGGACCAAGCGCCGGCATGCTGGCTCGATTGAAGAACGAAATCGCCTATGCGAGAGGACTGCTGCGCGCTCTGTCGCAAGCGAAGCGGGTCGTCGAGGCGCCGACGCTGACAATCGGCGACTATCTCGAACGTTGGGCCAAAGACTATGCCGAGAGGCCAGCCCTCATCGGCCAAAGCGAATCCTTCACCTATCGCACGCTCGAAGCCCGAGCGAACCGTTATGCCCATTGGGCGCTTGTGCGGGGGCTCGGCAAGGGCGACGCGGTTTGCCTGATGATGCGCAATCGGCCGGAGTATCTCGCGATCTGGATGGGTCTCGCGCGCGTCGGCGTGGCGACGGCGCTCGTCAACACCAATCTGACCGGTCCCTCGCTCGCCCACAGCGTCGCCATCGTCGGCGCCAAGGCGGCCATCGTCGAGGCCTCTCTGAGGGCGCAATTGGCCAGCGCGCAAGAGCATCTCGGCGCCGACCTCGCCGTCTTCGTCCATGGCGAGACGGCGGGCGGCGAATCGCGCATCGACGAAGAGGTCGAGACCTTCGGCGAGGCTCCCCTCGCCGCGCGAGAGCGTCCCGCGCTGACGATCAACGACACCGCGCTTTTCATCTTCACGTCGGGCACGACCGGACTGCCCAAGGCGGCGCGCATCACCCATTCGCGCGCGCTGCGCATCATGCTCGGTTTTTCCGCCGCGGCGAACGCGCGCGCCGAGGACCGCATGTACATTTGCCTGCCGATGTACCATACCAACGGCGGCGTCATCGCGACCGGCGTCGCTCTTTCGGTCGGCGGCTCGTGCTATATCCGCGAGCGCTTTTCCGTGAGCGAATTCTGGAGCGACGCGATTCAGCACGGCTGCACGTTGTTCACCTATGTCGGGGAATTGTGCCGCTATCTTCTCAACGCGCCGCCGAGCGCCAACGACCGCGCGCATCGAATCCGTCTGTGCGTCGGCAACGGGCTGCGGCCGGATATCTTTTCGGCGTTTCAGGCGCGTTTCGGCATTGGCGACGTGCTCGAATTCTATGCCGCGACCGAAGGCAACATCGCGCTGTTCAATTTCGATTCGCACCCGGGCGCGGTGGGACGTTTGCCGGGATGGGCCGCCAAGCGCATGCCGATCAAGACCGTCGCCTTCGACGTCGGCGAGTGCGTCGAGAAGCGCGACGTGCGCGGGCATTGCATCGAATGCGGCGTCGACGAGCCCGGCGAATTGCTCAGCGAAATCCTCGAAGATCCGAACAAGCCCGCCGCGCGCTTCGACGGCTACGCCGATTCTGCGGCCACGAACGCGAAAATCCTGCGCGACGTTTTCCGTCCGGGCGACTCGTGGTTCCGCACCGGCGACCTGCTCAAGCGCGACGCGCGCGGCTATTATTACTTCGTCGACCGCATCGGCGACACGTTTCGCTGGAAGGGCCAAACCGTCTCGACGACCGAAGTCGCCGAGACGATCGCGATTTTTCCCGGCGTGCTCGAAGCGATCGTCTATGGCGTCGCCATTCCCGCCCACGAGGGACGCGCCGGCATGGCGGCGCTTGTCGTCGACAATATCGCGACTTTCGATCTGATCGGGCTGCGCGGACTGATCGCCGAGCGCCTGCCCGCTTATGCGCGCCCGGTCTTTCTGCGTTTTCGCCCGAAGTTCGATCTCACCAGCACCTTCAAGCCGAAAAAGACCGAGCTGGTCGCGCAAGGCTTCGATCCCGCGCGCGGCGGCGATTCGATCTTTTTTGACGATCGCGGCCAAGGCGTCTATTGCCGCGTCGACGAGGCCTTTGTCGCGGACCTCAAGGCCGGAGCGATCAAATTGTGACGGAGCCAAGGGCCGGCGACGCCGTCTTTGTCGAGACGCCGGGCCCGCGCGATCTCGCGCGCTACGAGGCGGCGTGGCTGGATCTCGCCGCGCGCGCCGCCGAACCCAACGTCTTCGCCGAGAGCGCGTTCGTCATTCCCGCGCTCGTGCGCCTCGCCCCGGCGGGTCGCGTCGCCACGTTGCTGGTCTGGAGCGACCCGGCGCGGGAAACGTTGATCGGCATGGCCGCGCTCGAATTTCCCCGCCTGCCGCTCGGCCTGGCGCGCGTCTGGCGCAGCGAACAGGCCGGGCTGGCCGCGATCGCCCTCGATCGCGACCAGGCCGGGCGAGCGCTGGGCGCGATTCTCGCCTGGCTCAGGCGCGAACGGCGCGGCGTTCACGGACTCTTGCTGCCGTCTCTGGAGACGAATGGACCGGTCGATCGGGCCGTCAAGGCCTTCGCCGCCCGTGAATCGCTGCGCCTGGAGAGCAGAAATCAGCGCCGGCGCGCCGCGCTGCCGGCCGGCCCGACGTCCCGCTTCGAAGCGAACCTCGACAAAAAGCGCCGCAAGGAATGGGCGCGCCAGCGCCGGCGCCTGGAAGAGCGCGGCCGCTTGGAGGCGACGGCCGGCGACGACGTCGGCGGCGTCGAGGCGTTCCTGGCGCTCGAGCAGCGGGGATGGAAAGGCGCGCGGGGCACCGCGCTCGGCGCCGACCCCGCCCGCGCGGCGTTCACGCGCGAAATGCTCGGACGATTCGCGGCGCGCGGCCAGCTCGGCGTGCACAGCCTCGCGCTCGACGGCGAACCGATCGCCATCGGCCTCGTGCTGCGCTCGGGAGAGCGCGCCTTCTATTGGAAAACCGCCTATGACGAGCGCTTCGCCGAATATTCGCCGGGATTGCAATTGACGCTCGATCTGTCGCGCGCCCTGGAGCGCAAGCCGGGTCTGGCGCTGATCGATTCCTGCGCGATTTCCGACTATCCCATGATCGACCGGTTGTGGCGCGCGCGGCTCGACGTCGCCGATCTCGCGCTGGCGCTTGACGCCGGCCCGGCGCGCGGCTTCGCGCTGGGGCTCGCCGCGGCCGAGGCGAAACAACGCTTGAGGGAACTCGCCAAGCGCGCAATCAACCCTTTGCTCGGACGCAAACGCTCGTGAAGCCGGGCGGTCGTCCAGGCTGGATTTCGAAAAAGCGGGTGCCGGTTTTCCGATAAAATCGTGCTTTATCAAAGGGCTCTAAGCAGGCTTGCGCTGGCTCGCCAACGCAAGCCTGCTCAGGGGATTCCGGGCTCGATCATGCCCGGGCCGGGCCGCCGGCGCCGTCGCAATCACGCGTCGACGTTGGAAAAAGCGTGTTATTCGCGTCACGGTCGTCCCGTAACGACGATGTGACCGGCTTTGCGAGCCTGCCGTAGGGGCGAAACAGTGGCGCGGCGGACGTCATTCACGTAAACGTTCACTCGCATGGGAAAGATTCGGTAAACGAGTCGGCCTTATGGTAAGCGAATTCTGAACTGGGGCGGCGGGCGTTGAGATGGCTGGCAGGGTTTTCACGATCGGCGCGGTGTTTATGGCTGGCGCGCTTTTGAGCGGTTGCGCTCCCATCGGCTCGCCGATGGCGCTCGACACGAAGTTGACGCCTCACGACAAGGCGATGATGGCGCTCGCCCCTGCGGAGGAATGGTCGATCCCGATCGTGCGCAATCGCGTCGGCGACCCGACCGGGGAGAGGCCGGGAACGATCGTCATCGATACGATGGCCAAGAATCTCTATTTCGTGCTGCCTGGCAAGCAGGCGATACAATACAAGGTCGCGACCGGCGCCGAGTCCTATGGCTGGACCGGCCGCGCGACCGTCGGACACATGGTCGAATGGCCGCAATGGATGCCGACCGCCTCGATCATGCAGCGCTGGCCGGAATTCAGGGCCTATCTCGCCCACGGCCCGCTCGCGGGCGCGTACGACAATCCCCTGGGGGCGCGCGCGCTCTATCTCTATCAGGGCGATCGTGACACGCTCTACCGCATTCACGGCACCAACGAGCCCGAAGAGATCGGTCAGGCCGTTTCGTCGGGCTGCATTCGCATGCGCGATCTCGACGTCATCGACCTCTACAGTCGCGTTCACATCGGCACCCCCGTCGTCGTCAAATAGCCACGACCGACGGCCAGACTCACGCCGCTCGAGCGTCTCTCGAGCGATGAGGCAGCGCTAGAGAGGAGGCCCGAGGATGATTTCGCCTGTCAAAACGCTGGTCACCGCGACCGCCGTCAACACCGGCGGCCGCAACGGCCATTCCGAAACGACCGACAAGTTGGTCAGCGTCGATCTTTCCGTGCCCAAGGAAATGGGCGGCCCCGGCAAGCCGGGGACGACGACGCCGGAGCATCTCTTCGCGGCGGGCTACGCCGCCTGCTTCGGCGGCGCGGTCGATTTCGTCGCGCGCGGCCATAAGAAGAACGCGAGCGGGGCGAGCGTGACCTGCTCCGTCGGCTTCGGCCCACGCGAGGCGGGCGGGGTCGGCATCGCCGTGAAATTGCGCATCGTCGATCCCAGCTTGCCGCAGGCCGACCTCGAGCAATTCGTTCGCGAGGCCCACGAGAACATCTGCGCCTATTCACACGCGACGAGAGGCAATGTCGCAATCGAATTCGAGATCGAGGGCGGCTGAGCGTCCAATACCAATTGCCGAAAATACTGACCGCCGTCATGGCCCGGCTTGTCCCGGCCATCCACGCGTCGAAGCTGCTTCCACTCCTCAGGAAGCGGCTGAGAATACGCCGCTTTTCGTCTTACGAAGCGGCGGCTGGGCGGCGTGGATGGTGGGGACAAGCCCGGCCATGACGAGTCATACGGTTTCCGGGCGATTGACTCGACGAGGGGGGATTCCGGAGGGGGGATCAGGATGATAGATGGAAGAGCCATGATTCGCGGGAGGCGGACATGGCTCGGGTCGTCGACCATCT
>JBEKAL010000095.1:0-12846 GCA_050015935.1 Roseiarcus sp. | reverse complement strand
CTTCCGCTCGCTGCTCGGCATCGCGGGCGGGGTTGAGGCGCCGACTTATGCCGACCTTTATTCCGGCGCATGGACACACCCTACATGTAGCGGGTGTCTGCATTAACCGGATAGGCAGGGAATAACTCAGCGCGAAACGTGAGACCGGCACCGTTGAACAAATGGACCGCCGCGATCATGGCTTCCCTAGCTTTGATAAGCAGTTCATCGCCTCGCACGCTCAAGCCTGTCTGGGGGTCGATATCCGGCCACGAGGACAGGAATTCATCCAGGGCTTCATCGCTGGCGGGCTTGAGTGAGGAGTGCTTCAGCCCTTTTCGGATTTCGGCGATCGCTCGATGATTCACGGACCGTGTCGGTCTCGTGAAGTAAGCGAGGATGTCCTGGTCGTTCGGCCACTGTTTGCGTCCGATCATCGCCTTGATCAAGGCGATTTCCCACCTTTCCAAGCCGTTGCCGCGTCTGCTGGTCGGCATCTTAGCTCCATTCGTTGCGCCTCCCGCATAAGCACTCGGCGCAATCACCCTTCTTCTCGCGATGATTCCGACAAAAGTCCTGCGAGCGCCATCCTAGCACTCACTCCACCATCACTGTGTGGCGGGTGTCCCCGCGTCGTGAGCAAAGTTAGAGCCGGTCGTCAGCGCTCCCCCTCGTCGATTGCTCGCTCTTCAGATCGAGACCCTTGTCAAAATCCCGTAAGAACTCAGACTCGGGTGCGACGCCGGTGACGAACAATTGGTCCCGCGCACGTGTGCAGGCGACATAGAGCAGGTGACGCTCCGTGTTGTAGACCTCCTCCAGGTCAGCGTCGTCGGCGACGGATTCGATCCGCTCTTGTAGAGGCAACACCTCGTCATCGCACGCCATCACCGCGACCGCTGAAAATTCGAGGCCCTTGGCGGCGTGCATCGAGCAAAGCGCGACATGGCCGGCTAAACCTTCAACGTCGGCCCCCAAAACGACGGTGGAGACGTTCGCGACCTTTGCCGCAGCGCGCGCTCGATCGAGTTGCCCTTCCGAACGAACGAATACGCCTATCGCCTCGGGACGCAGTCCCTGTTGAATGCGTTCAGCGATCCAGTCGCCGACCGACTTGGACTCCGCTTTCGCGTCAGCGAAAACGCGCACCAAGGGTGCAGGGCCATCGAAGACCGATACGGCGCCATTGCGACTCTCTTCGATCCCGTCGACGTCCGCAATTGCGTTCGGGAGCAGGCGGTCTGCCTGGCTCCGGATTTGGTGCGAGGTGCGGTAGTTGACGCGGAGCGTGGCCGAGCGGCCGCGAACATCAATCCCTAGCGATTTCCATGAGAACGGCGTCCGGAAGATGCGCTGGCCCAGGTCGCCCGCGAAGAACAGCCCATTTGGCCTACCGGCGCCGAGAGCCGAAAAGAAACGCGCTTCGCCGACGCCGAGGTCCTGCGCTTCGTCGACGACGGCAAAATCGTACGGCGACTTCCCATTGCGCCGTACGGTGTCTGCAATCCGCGCAAACATGTCGGCCGTTGTGATCGCCCCCAACTTGGCGATGGCGTCCCGCACGTCTTGGAATAGCGGCCAGAGAGCTTCGCGCTGTTTGGCGCCGAGACGCGTTTTGCGTCCGAGCCGCGACGCCTGCGCATATTCTTCACTGCTTTGGACCAGCCACGGCTCGACCACCCCGAACCATTCGTTGGCAAGGAATCGCTGCGAGAATTTGCTGGGTTGGCGCCGCGCCGCCGCGGCGATCAAATCGCCGACCGACTGCGCGTCGATCAAGTTCGGGGCGCCGAAGGCTTCGGCGTACAAGTCGTGGCCTAGTCTCCCGATCGCCTTGACAATGATACGCTCCGCCACGGCGGGCTCGCCGAGGAGCAGGATCTTCAGCTTACGGTCGAGTGCGCCGGCCAAAGCATCTGAGAATGTCGTCAGCAAGACGCTGGAGCCGGGATTTTCGCGGGCCAGATGCGCGGCGCGGTGAAGCGCGACCACCGTTTTGCCCGTTCCGGCTGTCCCTGAAACGCGCGCAGGGCCAGCAAAATCGCGTGTGACGAGCGCGGACTGTGACGGGTGAAGGAAGACGGCCCACTTTTCCCACGGCGCGTCGAGCGCGCGGCGGAGCGCCTCGACGTCGTCGAGCTGCCGGAAGCGGCGCAGTGCGTCAGGATGCGAGTACGGGTCGGCGTCGACGGGGGTGGCCTCCGACGGCTCCGGCTTCTCGCCCACCGCTAGCCTCAGCAGCGCCTCTTGTGCTTCCTGCGGCAGGTGTGAGGCGACGTCGAATAGCGTGTCCTCGTCGGCGGCGCGCACCGCGTCGACCCACTCCTCCGGCACTCCAAACGCCATCAATTCGAACTTACGCAAGTTGTCGAACAACTTTGGCTTTGGTTCATGCCAACCGCCCCCGCTCGCTAGGAGCGCTGTTTCTGGAACCGAAGGTCTCGGCAAAGGCCGAGCGTAGCTCGCCAGTCGCGGATCTCTGTCGGCATGACTGTGCAATTCGATCCGCTCGCGCAGCTCTATGAGCTGCATCGCTCCTGTCACCGGATGTCGCTCGATTTTTCGCCGCTCGGCCCATTTGTAGGCGGGATCATGATGCCCGACGTAAGCGAGCAATATGTTCGACGGTGTGCGATGGACGATCAGGCGAAGATCGGCATTTACGCGCACCGACCAGAAATTCGGGTCCTTGGCCTTGTCAAGCTTGTGGAATGACAGCCCTGGGGCCGAGGGGTCGATTTGCAGATCGAAGGCCGTCATCTTTGCGGCTTTCTGCTCTTGTGCAGTTAGCCGCGTGAGGCTGTCGGTGAAGGTGTCGGCGATGAGGAAGTTCATTGGCGATGTGCCTCGGTCGCTAAGTGCTTCAGCAACTTCTTCGTTTTTCGCTTGGCTCGCTTCCTGCTATTTGTCGCGTGCTTTCTCGAGTCGGTTTCGAGCTTTGCACCGCGAACTTCGTAGCCGAGCAGCAAACGTTGGACTCCAACAGCACGCCACGGCTCGCCCGAGGGCGTTCGAACGCGGGCGTGGTTCAGACGCTCCGCGATCTGCTCTGGGTTTGACACCCCAGTGGCTTGCCAAGTGGCGACAAGAGAGCGAGCCCGCGCCAAATCGTCGCCGTTTGAGCGAACAACACGGGGCTGAATGGGTGCGACCTGTGGGGCGAACAATTTTATGTCAAAGAACGCAATTTCAGCCGCGCCCAAATGAACAAAGTCACCCGACGCGATTGAGCAGTCAGGACCTATTACGGAGATCGTCCGCTCCTCGTCGTCGCTCTGGATGCTGCGGAGTTTGAGCGTCTTGGTGCCTTCGCCGGCCTCGACGGTTATAACCTCCATCAGTTTCCACAGGCTGCGTTCGGGACGCTTGCCGATGATCCTCGCTGCGCCCACTAATTCGACGACGACTCCTTTGGGTCGCCGAAGGAAAGGCGCAGGTTGCGCCAAATCACTGGGCCGATATCGCGGGTCGTCAGTGCATGGATGTTTCGGCCACGGGGGGCCGAGATCGTCGAAGTAGACTCGGCTGCCGAAGCGGTTGGCGTAGAAGAAAACTGGCGCTGCGCACACTGGGCACTGGGCGTTGGGATTGACATAGCAACTCGCCAGCGAAGTCACGGAGTGCCGTGCCAGCAAGGTTTTCGCGTCCCGCTCGGCGAACTGGGCTTTGAATTGCTCTATGCGGAAATGGGGACGATCTGAGTAGACGCACCAGCCGCACCCGCAACTCGGGTAATGATTGTAACCGGTCATCGACCCTGATGCCTTCTCATCATCGCGCTTCACACGTGGCGCATTTGCCCCGCTAACCCTTGAACACGTTCTCCCGATGCCATTGCAGGAACATCGGATGCGGCGCCTGGTCTGGTCGGGAAGGGGCAATGAGGCGCCCGTCGGCGCTCAGCAGACGCCGCACTTGATCCGGCACCTTTCCCTTCGCGAGCAGAAGCTCGTGGCTGTCGCCAATCGAGATCAGGCCGCGGTCGAACATCCAATGGGCGGTGCTGCACAGCGCGATGCCGTTGCGTAGCGAGTCTGGACCCGCCGCTGCTACAGGGCGGATATGCGCCGCTTGTACCTCGCTGCGACCGCCACCGTTGATGATCTTCAGGCCGGTGAAGGCGCAGGTGTCGTTGTAGGCAGCTTTGATCGATCCGGAGAACGCAGCCTCGCGGAAGAGGCGGGCGACGACGCGCTCCACTATCGGACGGTCAAACGTCGCGGCTGGCTCCGCGAAACCGTTCAGCGTTGGCGCTGCGGTAAGCGTGGCCGCAGCCTCGCCGAGCACGGTCGCGAACCCAGCGCGCAGAATCGCGTCATACTCGCTGTCGGGAAGTGACCGCACGGCGCGGCCGAACGCACCCTTGTTCGTCGCCCCATCGTCGCGTTGAATCGCGGACTCGTAGTAGCGCTCGCCCTCTCGGAAGGGGACGGGGCGAGCGAAGTCGAGGTAGGAGTCAATGTCAGCGTAGAAGTGGTCAGCGAGCGCGGGGTCGGGTCTCACGCCGACGATTCGAGCGGTGGCGAAATAAGCTTGGCGGCCGCCGCGGCTGGACAGATCGCTGCCTGTTCGTCGAGGTTCGTAGTAGACAACGAAATCGCCGTTGGCGGCCTCGACCTGGCCGAGGTAAGCGCGCGGGAAATGGTAGCGCTGCTCGGGCAGGTCGTCGTAGGTCGGGTCGACCCTGGTGGTGAGAATCGCTTTGGTCATCAAGAAGCGTGCGCGACCTCCCCGCTACTCTGCCTTCGACCACAAGTCGTGCACCATCTGGGTTAGGTCGGGACCGAGATTGTCGTCATCGCGATATTGCAAATATTGGTCGACTTTCTCGCCGAACCGCCCGCCTTGCCGGTTGTGCACGGGTTCGGCGGCGGCAATAAGAATGGCCTCGATATGATTGAGAACATGGGAGATGTCTGGGTGCGCTGCTTCTGTTTCAGTGGCCAGATCGTTTGACAGCAGGACTCTCCGGACCCCGAACCACGAAAATTTGGACCATCGTTCGGAAACAAAATCCTCCCTGTGTTGCCTAAGGCGATCAAACAGACGTTGATCATTCTTGCCGCCGGCTTGACCGACGTAAACCAATCTAAAATTGTCGTCGTAGAGGCAATAGACCCCTTGTTGATCCCGGAAATTCACTGGCTCGCTGGATTTAGCTCCAACTTTTACGCCTTTCAGATGGCCTGCGTTACTTCCCGCACCGAAATGAATCCAAGCCCGCTTCCAAAAGAGTCCGTAATTTCTGATGAGCATGTTGGTCGCCTCACCCCACCGCGAAAACCTTCATCACCTCGTCCCCGAGGTGATTGATCACCTTCACCGCGATCCGCCCTGACGCCGGCTTGTCGAACGGCCGGGAGGTGTCGGAGTAGAGGCTCGACCAGGCTTCCTCATCGATCTCGGCGCGTAGCGTCGTCTTCAGCGCCTTGTAGGGGTCGTTGGCTCCGAGGAAGTAGGCGTGGCGGACGAAGAAGCTTTCCTCGTTGTAGTCGTCATCGAGCATCCATAGCGCGATGCCGTCCGTGCCTTCTGACTCCACTTCGCCGGTCTGCGGCTTGAAGACGTCGACGCCAAAGACCTTCACCTGATAGCGATCGTCTGAGAGCTTATCGATGCGGATGTCTGGCTCGCCGAAGATGACGAAGAGGTTGCCGGCGCCCGTCGCTTTCAGTTCGCCGCCCATGTGCAGGTCGGGATTCATGCGAGCCTTCAGCACGGGCACGCGGCCGAGCTTGTCGAACTCGGCGGAGTGGGCGTCATAATTGAAGGCGCAGGCGATGAGCACGTCGAAGCCAGCGTCGCCGGCCTCGCGCGCAGCGGCGACGAGGTCGGGACGCGAGACGGTGCCGAATTCGGGACCGACAAAGATTCCGGAGCGTTTAGGCTTGTCGCCCTCCTGATAAGCGCCTTCGGCGCAGATCAGGCGACCAGGCCAGCCAGTCAGGCTGGTGAAGGTTATGCGGTCCTCCTTATGCGCCTGCTGCACGCCGGCGGCGCGTAGATTTTCGAGGATCATCTGCGCGAAATCGCCGATCGCCTCGTCGCGACCGACGCCGTTCGCGTTGCCCTCGACGGCCTCCAGCGTGTCGACTAATTCATCGTCCCAGTCGACCGTGAGGGTGCGATGCGGCGACAGGCTCTCGACCGTAAAGGGGCCGGCGACGCGGATGCGAGAATTGTCGACGTAAGGTTTATCGTAGAGATATTCGAACTCGGCCTTGGCGGCGATCGAGGCGTCGATTTCCTTCTGTCGCGCGATCCGCGCCTCTAACCATCTGGCGTGTAGGCTCTTCGCGCCATCAGGCCATTTGGGGTCGACCTCGCGCGGGACCTCCCATTCCTGCCAGACTTTACCGAGTGCCGTATTGAGTTTCCCACGCACCAGCGAAAGCGTCTCCTGCCATTTCTCCCAAATGACGTCGATTTCGGAGTTGTTAGCGACGCTTTTGAGGGTGATATGCGGCACGCGCTCGTATACGAAGCCCAAGCGAATGTCGCTGTGCGTCGCGACCGTCTTCGGCGGCGACCGGGTGACTTCGGCCTCCTTGCGCTGACCGAGTAGACTGTCGGAAAGCAAGTAATACGGATAGCGCGCGCCCATGAGGCGCGAGCGGGCCAGCGCGATGGCGACGCGGCTGGTATCAACGGTAATCCAGCGCCGGCCCCATTGCTCGGCGACATAGGCCGTGGTCCCCGAACCACAGGTGGGATCGAGCACCAGATCGCCGGTATCGGTCGTCATCAGGATGCACCGTTCGATGACTTTTGTCGCTGTCTGAACGATATAAACACGGGGGTCGGTAAAGCCGCTGATTATTGTGTCTTCCCAAAGCGAATTTATTGTCACATAGGGCTTATCTTCGTCAAAAAGCTTGAACCTTAAGGTGTTTCCTATGAGGACGAGCCTATTGCCCTTCCTCAGACGGTCCATTCCTGACAGATTAGTTTTCCAACAACGGTTGCCCGGCGAGGGCAGCTTTCCTTCGAAAGGGTATTCAGCGAGATCGTTCGGACCTCTCGGTCTAGTTGCTGCGAGCCCTGATGGCATGAAGCGGCGTCCGATACTGTCCGCACGTTCCACCTCTTCTGCTTTGAGTGATCGGCAAAGACCGTATTCATCCTCAACATAGCGATATTGCGCATCTAGCGTGTGCTTCGCTCGCTGAATTAGTGGCTGTCGAAATTTTATATTCTCTCGCGATTTCGCATACCAGATGATATTATCAGTAATGTTTGCGGTTAGATTTGACGTTGCACTACTAGTTTTCTTGAAGACGACAACTGAGCAAAAATTATCTTCCCCAAACACCTCATCCATCAACACTCTTACTCGATGAGCGTTCTCGTCGCCGATCTGGACAAAGATCGAGCCTGAGTCGTGCAACAGGTCGCGCGCCACGGTAAGCCGATCGCGCAGGTAACTGAGATACGAGTGAATCCCGTCTCGCCACGTGTCGCGGAATGCGCGCACCTGTTCCGGCTCGCGCGTGACGTGGTCCTTCGCGCCGTCCTTCACGTCGCGCGAGGTCGTCGACCACTGGAAGTTCGAATTGAACTTGATGCCGTAGGGCGGGTCGAGATAGATGCACTGCACCTGCCCGCGCAGGCCCTCGCGCTCGGCGAGGCTCGCCATCACCGAGAGCGAATCGCCGACGATTATGCGGTTCGACCAGTGCTGGTCGTGTTGGTAGAACTCGGTCTTGGCTTCGAGGTCGAGCCCGTTGAAATCGGCGAACAGGTCGGGCGCCTTCGGCGACGCCACCTCTTTGCGTTTGGCTGCCTCGCGCATGAGGTCGTCGACGATGACTTTGGGGTGGACCTTCTCCTGGATATAGAGCGGTGGCGCGCTCGCGATGAGGTCGGACGAGTCCTGCTCGTCCTTGCCGCGCCAGACGAGCTGCGGATCGAGATCGCGATTACGCCGCTCATAGGCGATCCTCAGCGCCTGCTTCTCGTCCTCGCGCATGACGGACTCGAACTCGGCGGTCGGAATGTTCTTCCGCTTCGCTTTGTCGTGTTTCAGCGCTTCGACATCGAGGGGCTTCTTGGCCATAGAGCGCGCCTTATTCCGCTGCCAGCGCCGTGAGGCCGCTGTCGATAGCGATGCCCTGAGGAACCTCCACCTCGTCAGTCGGCGGCTGTGCGGACGTCGCACGAAGATTGTGACCGGTCGCCTTCTCGATCAGCGCCAACAACGCCTGCTCGCGCGCGTCTATAAACGCGACAAACCTGTTGGCGCGCAGGAGCTTCGGGTCGATGCAATGGCTTTGCAGATAGTGGTCGAGCGTCGCTGGTTCGATCGCCGGGTCCTTCTTATCGCCAGCCTCAAGTTTGGCGATGTACTCCGACGGCGCCGAGCCGCCGACTTTGCGGTTCGTGCGGGCGCTGAGCGGCGTCTTGTTGATGATGCTGTCGTATACGAACGGGTCGATCTTATTGTCCTTGCACCACTTCTCGGTAAGGTTTTCCTTGCACCACTTTTCGGGAAAGATGTGGTGGATGTCCACATCCTCGTCGAAGAAGGTGTTGTGACTGAACTCGTCGCCAGTTCGAAAATCGCGCGCCCCTTCGCGCATCAGCAGCGCATGAACGCCCTTGTAGGCAGCGGACAGACGCGTTCGCATGTTGCGCAGACGATCGGCCCGCAGCTTCCCATCTTTCACGGTCGACGCGTCTGGACCGCCTGCGATCCACGCGGGCACCTCGACGATATCCTTGGCGAACCGCGACTCGATCGCCGAGCCATAGAGTTCGCCGAAAATGCCACACCAGAACCAGCGCGCGAGCTTCTGCTTGGTGCTGGTGTGCTCCCATGCGTCGCCGATCTCCGCCATGATCGCGGCAAGCGGCACGATCTGCGTCTGATAGGGAAGATCGACGGCGCGGTAGACGTTATGCTGCAATAGGAACTTGCCGGCGCGCATGAACCCCTGTTCGACCCGCTCCCTGTTGGCCAGATAGCTCTTAAGCGGCAAATCGAGCAGAGACTGGCGCGTCGCTCGCACGGCCGGGAGGTCATCGTCCTTGACGCCGCTCCTCTTCGCCTCCTCGCGCGCCTGCTTCGTGTGCAGCAACGCCGAGACCTGAAGAAAGTCGGTGCTGGCGACCTTCTCCAATACGCCAACTTTCTGACCGGCCATGTGGCCGAATGTCTGTAGTCGGGATTGAATGCCTGGGTTGCCGTCCGCGCCGAGCCAATCGTCTCTCAGACGATGGCCACGCGCCGCATACATCGCTGTCAGGAGTTCAAACGCGTCGAGTGCTTTGCCGCCTGTGTTCACCTTCTCGAAGACGAGGCAGACCGCCTCGTGCGAGGTGTCATGGCCGAGAGCGATCACTGGGATTTGATAGCTCTTGAAATTTTGGAGGACGTCGTTCTTGAAGCGCTTGAAAACATCACGTCTCGAAGTCTGACCCTTATCGATCCAATAGTCATTGAAGCCGTCCTGCCACGCATCCCAATCGAAGACCTGGTTGACGGGGAACATCAGGTGTTCGAATTCGAGCTGCGGGTTTGATAGATCGAGAGTGACTTTCCTATCGAAGTCTTCCTTTTGCTTTCGGTCCTCTGGAAGCGTGACGATCGCCTCCATTCGATCGCCGTCGGGTTGGAGCGCGGCGTCAATATCGATGTAGAACCATCGCTTCACGAACTTCTGCCGCGGCGTGATCGTATGGACGACTTCGCAGCGTTTGCAGGTTTGGTAGAGCGATGTCATTCGCTGTTGGCCGTCAAGCAGGAGCTGATCGGGGATGGAAAGCGCGGCGTTCTCAGGGGTGCCTTGAACCGGGCGGCGAGCAAATGTCTCCGCGGCCCCAGCTTTCATTTCGAGTGTCATAAGCGCTCCAATAGGGAACGCCTGCGAAATCGAGGCGATCAGGCTACGGATTCGCTCTTCGTCCCAAACCCAACTCCGCTGAAAGTCCGGCAATTGGAGCTTTCCGTTGGCGCAGTCCTCGATCAGGTCCTCCAACGAGATCGGGTTCGTCTTAAACGCCGTTTGTCCCATAATGCGAGCGTCCTTTGTTACTCTGCCGCTGTCGCGTTTCCGCTGGCACAGAGCGAATCGATCAATGCGCTAAACTGGCTCTCGATCTCATACACCGCCTTGAATTCGGCGAAGGCCCATCTACCGAACTTGCCGAGATTGTTGACGCCGGGCACCCAATAGGCGCGCATCGTGTTGGCCTTGTCCTTGGCGTTTTCGCCGCGGAAGCCCTTGATCTCGACGACAAGGTTCAGCGCGTCGGGTCGACCGTCGTCGACCTGGACGACGAAATCGGGGATGTAGCGCCGCGTTGTTGACCCCGCGAGATAGGGGACTTCGAGGCCAAGGTTCTGGTTCTTGACGTAGGCGTGCACCTTTGGATGCGCTTCGGCGACTCGGCAGAACTCCGCCTCCCAATCGCTGTCGCAGACGACCCAATTGACGTGACATCTGCGGGGATCGGTCTGCCAGCGCAGTTCCTTCGAAGTGGTGAAATTGACGAAGCGGGTCGAGCCAGTCGGGTTGTAGGCGTCGAGGATCGCCTTGACCGGTCGATCGCCGGCCAACGTCTCGGTGATCGCGGCCTTGATGCGCTCGGCCGCCATATCGGCCAATTCGCGATAACAGAGCTGTGCCGGAGACGTTCCGCCGACGCAGCGCAGGTAGCCGCCTTCCAACCACTGGCGCGTGATGCGCTTCAGTTGCCCGAATAGATGCAGCTTCGGCTCTTCGCCCGGGTCGCGGTACTTGTTGTAGAGAAGGTGGCGCGTCAGGTGAAACAGCACCGTCGACGCGCGCATGTCCTTGAGATGGTCGAGCGTTAAGTCAACGCCTTCGCCGATGATGCCCTGGTTCTTGGTAACGGATGGGCCGACCAGCTCCGGCGTCAGCTCCAGGATGGAGTCGGGTCCGAACTTGGCCTCCAGCCGCTCCTCGGGCAGCTCAACGCGATAGCCCTCGACTCGCGGGAAGCGGATTTCGAGGGCGTCGCGATCCGGCCGCACGGCGTGAACGCGGACGGTCTCGCGCGGCATGCCGATCGCGACGACGACCGGCTTCGCGGTGAAGTCAAAGGGTATGCCGAGGATGTCGGCGTATTCGACGTTGAACAGCCCCTCGTCATTGAGATCGTAGGACTGACGGCGCAACCCGCGGCCGACCACCTGTTCGCAAAGAAGCTGAGTCCCGAACGCGCGCACTCCGAGGATATGCGTCACCGTGTTGGCGTCCCAACCCTCGGTCAACATCGATACAGAGACGACGCAGCGAATCTGCTCGCCCAGCTTGCCGACCTTGCCGACGGTGTTCATCACCTCGCGCAGCAGGGTGGCATCGTCGATGTCGTCGCCAGCGCGCGCATCGCGTGCCCGTTCAATCTGCTCGCGCTTGAACAGGTCGATCTCGGCTTCCGCCACCGCCCGGAAGTCCTTGTCGAGTTCACCCGCTTCGAGCTGAGCGCTGTCGATGAGGATGGTGTTGGGGCGAGGGTAGGGATTCCCGTGCTCGTCGAAATTGCGGAACAACGGAAGGCGTCCGTTTTCGAGAGTCGTCGTCCCGTCGTCGTTCTGGCGATTGAAGCCGGAGAGGTATTGATAAACGAGCTGCGACGTCGACGTGTTGTTACAAACGACGATGAAGACAGGCGGTGTCCTCACGCCTGCTTCTTTCCAGGCGTCGAAAGTCTTCGCGTAGTGGCCATACAGGGCTTCCAGCGCGGTCATGAGTTCGACGGGCAGGCTCAGCGGGTCGAGCGCCTTGCCGCCGACGCCACGACCCTTCTTCGGCATTTTCTTGCCGATCGTCTCCCACAAGTTACGGAACTTGGGCGCGTCGCCGCCGGGGATGTTATCGGCGACCGGCACGCGAGGCAGTTTGACAATACCGCATTCGATGGCGTCCATCAGTGAGAAGTCGCTCATCGTCCATGGGAAGAGCGTGCCCTCGCGATAGCCTGAGCCTCTGAGAAAGAAGGGAGTGGCGGAGAGATCGTAGATGAGCGAAGCGCCGAGCTTCCGCTTGATGGTCTCAAGCCCGGTGATCCACATACGGGCGGCTTCGTTGTTCTCCTTCGCCTCGTCCTTGTCCTCGCCCTTGAGGTCAGCTTCAGTCTCGCCTTCCGCGTCCTGCACTCGCTCGCGATAGCAGTGATGGGCCTCGTCGTTCATCACGACGATATTCTTCATTCCCATCAACTCGGGCATGACGCGCTGGAGCATCTGGCCTTCGGTCTCCAGCGTTTGGAGCTTCTCGCCCCGCCAGCCCTCAATCGCCTCGCGCGTGCCCTTGGCGACCTCCAGTCGCTCGCGCAGCCTAAAGGCGTGATAGTTCGTGATGACGATCTTCGCCTTGTCGATCTCGGCGAGCATGTCGGGGGGGACGATCTCCCGATAGCGATAGTAGCTTTCCGGATCGTTGGGTTGCAGCACGCGCAGCCGATCGCGGATCGTGATGCCCGGCGCGACGACGAGAAATCCACGCGAGAAGGTTTTGCTGCCGGGATGGCGCGCTGCGTTGACGGTCTGCCAAGCGATGAGCATCGCCATCACCGTCGTCTTGCCGGCGCCGGTTGCGAGCTTCAACGCCACGCGCATTAGTTCAGGGTTGGCATCGGCGTTGGCGTTCTTGATGTGATCCCAAAACTTGGCGACGCGGGTGCCCATTTTCGGCACCACCTCGGTTAGCCAAATCGCCGTCTCGACCGCCTCGATCTGGCAGAAGAACGGTCGGATGCCTTGAAAGGCGTCGCTGCGCCAGTGCCTAAGTGTCCGTCCAGAGACTTTTCGAGTCATTTGAGTCGGTTGTCGGCGGTGGAGAAAATCGCTTGAAGAGCCCGACTCTTTTGTGATTCCTTGCGTGGCGTCGATTCGTGAGGCGC
>JBEKAL010000094.1:0-12865 GCA_050015935.1 Roseiarcus sp. | reverse complement strand
CGGGGCGCTGACGACGACCCAGGCGAACGCGCTGACGACCTCCCAGCTCAACGCGCTGTCGACGACCTCGCTCGACGAGCTGAACGTCGCCGCTCTGACGACGGCGCAGGTCTCCGGCCTGAGCACGACGACGATCGGCAATCTGACGACCACGCAAGGCGGCGCTCTTACGACAACTCAGATTCAGGTCTTGTCGGACGCCCAAATTAGCGCCCTCAGCGCCCTCATGGGTTGATGAGGCGGTGAGGGGAGAATTTTGACCGTCGATGATCGGTCGTGCTCGGCGTGAGTAATGTTCGGCGTGAGTTTCATTTGTCTTGCCGATTCGGAAAGGCTCGTTCTCATCGAGCCTGCCCGGATCTCCGTCCGCACAGCCAGGATGCGCCGGTTGCTATGCTGCATGAGAGAAGCCTCCACAAAGACATTGCCTTAAGAGCAAGCGATGCCGAGAGGTTCGGCTATCTGCGAAAATGGACGATCGGCGAACTTTTCGGCCAGGCCGAGAAACTGGAAACCGACGGCGAGACTCTGTCGTCGGCGAACCTCTATAAGAGTTGGATCGCCTGCAACCCCGGCAATCCACTTCTGCATGCCGCTTATTTCAACTATGGCGTCGCGCTTGCGAAGTCAGGGGATCGTCTGGGCGCCATCAATGCGACGCGCGAGGGCATCAGGCTAAACCCCGACTTCCAGCCGCCTTACATCAATCTCGGCCGCCTTCTCGAGGACGCGGGCCAGGCCGGCGCGGCGATCGAGCAATGGCTCGATCTGACGGGGCGCTTGAAAGAGATCAACGGCGAATCGGTCAAGAACAAACTGACCGCCTTGCAGCAACTGGGGCGCGTCCTGGAAAGCCATCAGCTCGACGGTCCGGCCGAGGATGCGCTGAGACAGTCCCTCGATATCTCCGTCGCGCAACCCGAAGTGATCCAGCATTGGATCGCCTTGCGGCAGCGACAGTGCAAATGGCCGGCGGTGGCCGAGTGGGATCGCGCGCCGGCCAGCGCCCTGATGGCGGGAATTTCGCCTCTTTCCCTCGCCAATCTCCTCGACGATCCCATGTTCCAGCTCGCGCGGGCATGGAAATACAACAGAGAATTCATCAAACCGGTGCAAAACCCGCGCTCGCTTCCCGTCCATTCTCCTGCCCTTCGGCGTCGGACGGGCAAGCTGCGCATCGGCTATGTTTCGTCGGACCTGCGCGAGCATGCCGTCGGCTTTGCGATGACCGACGTGTTCGAGCAGCACGACAGGGATCGTTTTGAAATCTACGCCTATTACTGCGGCATCGATCGGGTCGATTCGACGCGGCTCAGAATCATGAAAAGCGTCGATCACTGGCTCGACATCAACGGCCTGAGCGACGAAGAGGCCGCCGCAAGGATCGGTCAGGACGAGGTGGACATCCTCGTCGACCTCAATGGCTATACGAAGGACGCGCGAACGCGGGTCTTCTCTCTTTGCCCCGCGCCCATCGCGGTCAATTGGTTCGGCTTCCCCGGCACGATGGGCAGCCCCTACCATCACTACATCATCGCCGACGAGCATATTATTCCGCAAGAGAGCGAGATCTATTACTCGGAGAAAGTCGCGAGGCTTTCCTGCTACCAGCCCAACGACCGCAAGCGGCGCGTCGCGGCCGAGCGCCCGATGCGCTCCGACGAGAGGTTGCCGGACGACGCGTTCGTCTTTTGCTGCCTGAACGGCATGCAAAAAGTCACGCCGCAAACCTTCGCGAACTGGATGACGATCCTGGCGCAGACGCCCGGCAGCGTGCTGTGGCTGCTCGACGGCGGCGAAGAGACCGATGCGCGAGTGCGAGATCTCGCCGCACAGAGCGGCGTCGCGCCGGAAAGGTTGATATTCGCGGCCAAGAAGCCCAATCCCGAGCACGTCGCGCGCTACGCTCTGGCCGACCTGTTTCTCGACACCTTCCCCTATGGCGCTCACACCACGGCGGCCGATGCGATGTGGATGGGCGCGCCTATCTTGACCACGCCGGGAAAGAGCTTCGCCTCGCGGGTCTGCGCGAGTTTGGCCAATGCCGCGGGGATCGGCGAGTTGGTGTGCGCGGCGCAAGAAATTTATGTCGCGCGCGCGATCGAGCTCGCTCGCAACCCGCAGAGAATTTCGGCGCTGAAGCAAAGATTGCTTACGGGGCGCCAATCCAGCCTGCTGTTCGACACGCTGCGCCTCGTGTGCGATCTGGAAAATTTATATCGCGGCATGTGGGAGGAGTTTCAGGGCGGGCGTCGTCCGGTTCCCGATCTGTCCAATCTCGACGCCTATCATGAGATCGCCGTCGCGCTCAGCCTCGAAGGTTATCGTCCCTTGGAGCCCGACGAATATCGTCGGCGCTATCAGGACAAGCTGGAGGATCGGCACGCGATCGACCCGATCAGGCCCGATTCGCGATTGTGGAAGAACGGAAATTGACCGCGCGCCATGTCCCCGTCGTCCAAGCGCGAATTTGGAGCGATGATTTCTTAGGCGTCGCAGCCCGTCGAAACACAGGGAGCTTCGACAATGATTGACCGAAAGACGGTTCTGGTAACGGGCGGCGCGGGCTTCCTCGGCTCGCACCTATGCGACCGATTGATATTGGAAGGCCACGAAGTTCTGTGCGTCGATAATCTCTTCACCGGCGGCAAGGCGAACATTGCGCATCTCGTGGGCAACGCGAGGTTCGAATTGCTGCGGCACGACGTGACCTTTCCGCTCTACGTCGAGGTCGATCAGATTTACAACCTCGCCTGTCCCGCCTCGCCGATCCATTACCAGCACGATCCCGTGCAAACGACCAAGACGAGCGTGCACGGCGCGATCAACATGCTCGGACTGGCCAAGCGGGTCAGGTGCCCGATTTTGCAAGCGTCGACTTCAGAGGTTTACGGCGACCCCTCGATCCATCCGCAGACCGAGGACTATTGGGGCAACGTCAACCCGATCGGACCGCGCTCCTGTTACGACGAAGGCAAGCGCTGCGCGGAAACGCTGTTCTTCGACTATCACCGTCAGCACAAGCTCGAGATCAAGGTGGCGCGTATCTTCAACACCTACGGCCCGCGCATGCACCCCAACGACGGCCGCGTGGTGTCGAACTTCATCGTGCAGGCGCTGAAAGGGGAGCCGATCACGATCTACGGCGACGGCAGCCAGACGCGCTCGTTCTGCTACGTCGACGATTTGATCGAAGGCTTCGTGCGCCTGATGAATTCGCCCAAAGACGTTACGGGTCCGATCAACCTTGGCAATCCCGGCGAGTTCACGATGCGCCAACTCGCCGAACTCACCATAGATCTAACCGGGGCGAAATCGAAATTCTCGTTCCAGAGCTTGCCGCAGGACGATCCGAAACAGCGCAAGCCCGATATAACCCTGGCGAAGGAACACCTCGGCTGGCGCCCGACGGTGCCGTTGAAAGAAGGCCTTCGGCGCACGATCGCCTATTTCGACAAACTGCTCTCGGGCCGGCAAGATTCGCCTGACACCGTCAGCCCGCTCCGCGCAGGCGGCAGGCCGGCGCGCGTCGCGGCGTGAGGCGCGGCGGGCTGGACGCTTCTACGAACCTCGCCAACTTCCGCGGCTTCATATTCGATCGCGAAGTGGTCCCGCTCCGCGGGTCCGCTTCAGCGTCGGTCGTTGCGCGCCCCCGCAACCAAGCTTGGCCAAAACCCCCGAAGCTCGATCGCTCGGGGGTTTTCGCGTTTGCGGGCTCACGAAGGCGTGACGCAGAATACCGTCAAACGGTCCGCGGCGCGACGCAGCACGGCGCGGATCGGCATGGCTTCGGTCGGTCCCTCGCCGAGCGCCTTCGCCAGCGTCGCCAGCTTCTCAGCCCCCTCGATATGAAGCGCGATCGCGCGCGCGCGCAGAATGACGCGGCCGGTCAGCGTCAGACGCGGTTCGGCGGCGCCCGGCGCGCGGATCGGCGCCACCAGCGCGCGCGCGTCCGGGTCGATCGCTTCGGCAAGGCTGTCGGCGCCGGGAAACCACGAGGCGGTGTGGCCGTCCTCGCCCATGCCGAGCACGACGAGGTCGGGCGGCGAGGGGAGCGCCGCGATTCGCGCGTTGGCGGTCGCCAATTCGAAATCCTCGTCGAGGCGCGAATCGGCGAGCGGAGAGAATTGCGTACGCGCCGCACGGTTGCGCAACAGCGCATCGCGAACCAATTTGGCGTTTGATCGCGGATCGTCGTCGGGGACCCGGCGTTCGTCGGCGAGCGTGATCGCGACGCGCGACCAGTCGATCGGCTGCGTCGAAAGCGCGTGAAAATAGCGCGTCGGCGTCATTCCCCCGGAGACGACGAGCAGCGCGGCGCCGCGCGCTTCGATCGCCTCGCGCAGCCGTTCCGCGGTCCATTGCGCGAAGGCCGGCGCGAGCGCCGTCGCGGTGGGGAAATCGCGGCGCGTGAGCGCGATCGGGCTCATTGGTATTCCTCGTTCCAGGTGCGCCCATCCCGTTCGATCAACGCGATCGAGGCGGCGGGCCCCCACGCGCCGGCGGCGTAGGGCTTAGGCGAATCGTGCGAGTGCGCCCAGGCCTCGCGGATCGGGTCGATGAATCGCCAGGCGGCCTCCACTTCGTCGCGGCGCATGAACAGCGCCGCGGCGCCGCGCAGCGCGTCCATCAGCAGTCGTTCGTAGGCGTCGGCCGAGGGCGCGGAAAACGTCTTGGCGAAAGTCATGTCGAGCGGCGCGTGCTGCAAGCGTATGTCGCCGGAACCCGGCGCCTTGATCATCAGCCAGAGTTTGACGCCTTCGTCCGGCTGGACGCGGATGACCAGCCGGTTGGCGTGGATGCCGTCGCCGTCCGTTTCGAAGATGGCGTGCGGCACGCGGCGAAAGCCGACGACGATTTCGGAAAAGCGCTGCGGCAATCGCTTGCCGGTGCGAAGATAGAAGGGCACGCCCGCCCATCGCCAGTTGGCGACCGCGAGCTTCAGCGCGACGAAGGTTTCGGTTTCGCTCGCTTCTCTTTCGATGTCCTGGAGATAGGACGGCGCAGGGGCGCCCTCGGCGAACCCGGCGCGATATTGTCCGCGCACGGTCGCCGCCGACGCGTTGGAGGCGTCGATCGGGGTCAGCGATTTCAGCACTTTCAGTTTTTCGTCGCGCAGGGAGTCGGCCTGCAGCGAGAACGGAGGCTCCATCGCCACCAGACAGAGCAGTTGCAGCATATGGTTCTGCACCATGTCGCGGATCGCGCCGTTATCGTCGTAATAGGCGCCGCGCCCCTCGACGCCGAGCGTCGCGGCGACCGTGATCTGCACGTGATCGACATGCGCGCTGTTCCATAGCGGCTCGAGCATCGCGTTGGCGAAGCGCAGCGCCATCAAATTCTGCACCGACTCCTTGCCGAGGTAATGGTCGATGCGAAAAATATTGGTCTCGAGGAAGACGGCGCCGATCGCGTCGTTGATCGCGGCCGCGCTCGCGCCGTCCTTGCCGATCGGCTTTTCCACGATGATGCGCGATCGCGGCGTCGCCAATCCGGCTTCGCCGATGCGCTTGGCGATGGGGCCGAAAATATCGGGCCCGGTCGCCATATAATAGGCGCGCGTGCGCTCCTCCCGGCCGAGATGCGCCTTCAATTCGTCCCATCCGATTTCGCCGACGGCGTCGACCGCGACATAGTCGACGCGCCGAAGGAAGCGATCGAGGATTGGAATCGGCGCGGAGCCAGCGGGGCCGAACATGACGAGCGCGTCCTTGACCGAGGCGCGAAAAGCCTCGCGATCGAAAGGGCGCCGGGAAACGCCGATGACGCGCGTCGGCTCGGTGAACTGATCGCTCATTTCGCGGTGAAAGAGCGCGGGGAACAATTTGCGATAGGCCAGATCGCCCGTGCCGCCGAAGACGACGAGATCGAACGGCTCGACTTTGACGATTCTGGCCGCCATGGGCGTCTCTCTCGTGTCCGGTCGACGGGCGCCGCGAACGCAAAAAAAACTCGGCGGCTCCGCGGGGGTCGCGGCGCCGCCGCGCGATCCGCCGACCCGGGATCGGGGAAATCAGCCGAGCCCGATCGGCGCCTCCTTAAACAACACTTCTCTGTCGCTCGCAAAATTCTTGATCGCTCGATCGAGCCGTGTTCGCAGATCGCAGCCAGACGCGGGAAACGGCGCCTGAAATCGGCAAGGGCCGCTCTTGCGGGCAGGCGGGCGCGCGCATAGGTGGTTGACGCGGCCGCGCGCCGCCCTCGGCCGTCTTTCACGCCTCCCAGGGAGAATTTTCCTCATGCGCTATCGACCGCTCGGCCGCGCCGGTCAATTCGTCTCGGAAATCTGCCTGGGCGCGATGACCTTCGGCGGCGGCGCTGGATTTTGGCGCGCGATCGGAACGGTCGATCAGCGGGGCGCGACGGCGCTGGTCGAGCGCGCGCTCGATGCAGGCGTCAATTTCATCGACACCGCCGACGTCTATTCGGAGGGGCAGTCGGAGGTCATGCTCGGTCAGGCCTTGCGCGATCTCAAGGTCAAGCGCGAGGACGTCATTGTCGCCACCAAGGTGCGCGGCCGGACCGGACCTGGGCCCAACGCCGTGGGACTCTCGCGCGGCCACGTCATGGAC
This sequence comes from Roseiarcus sp., assembly GCA_050015935.1. GTDB lineage: Bacteria > Pseudomonadota > Alphaproteobacteria > Rhizobiales > Beijerinckiaceae > Roseiarcus. The sequence goes on along the minus strand of JBEKAL010000094.1, from coordinate 6,293 downwards.
CAGATCGCCGGCTCCCTGAAACGGCTCGCGCTCGATCACGTCGATCTCTATCAAATCCACGGCTTCGATCCGCTTACGCCGATCGAGGAGACCCTGCGCGCGCTCGACGACTGCGTTTCGCGCGGCCTCGTGCGCACCATCGGCTGCTCCAATCTCGCGGCCTGGCAGATCATGAAGGCGCTGGGGATTTCCGAGCGGCGCGGCTTCGCGCGCTTCGAGACCGTGCAGGCCTATTACACCATCGCCGGGCGCGATCTCGAACGCGAGATTCTGCCGCTGGCCGAGGACCAGGGCCTGGGCGTGATGGTGTGGAGCCCGCTGGCCGGGGGCCTGCTCACGGGCAAGTTCACGCGCGAGGGCCTGAAGCCGAGCGACGCGCGGCGCGCTTCGTTCGATTTTCCGCCGGTGAACCGCGAGCGCGCGTTCGACGTCATCGACGCCATGCGGCCCATCGCCGAGGCCCACGGCGCTTCGGTCGCGCGCGTCGCGCTCGCCTGGCTGCTGCAACGCAAGGGCGTCATGAGCATCATCGTCGGCGCCAAGACCATCGAGCAACTCGACGACAATCTGGCCGCCGTGAAGCTGACCTTAAGCGCCGAGGATGTCGCCGCGCTCGACAAGATAAGCGCGCCGACGCCCGAATATCCCGGCTGGATGATCGCGCGGCAGAGCGACCAGCGCGCGCCGGCGCCGAAGGAGTGACGCCGATGGCGGCCGAAAATATCGACCGCCGTGATGGCCGGGACAAGCCCCGCCATGACGAATCATTGCTTCAGGCCGTTCTTATGATGCGCGAAAGTTTGTGGAGGGCGCAATGACGCGAAAGGTTTCCTGGGGCGCGCTCGGCGTCGCCAAGATCGGCATCGAGAAAGTCATCCCCGCGATGCAGCGCGGCGAGGTCTCGCGCGTCGACGCGGTCGCCTCGCGCGACATCGTCAAGGCCCGCCGGGCGGCCGCCGATCTCGGCATCGCCAGGGCCTACGGCTCCTACGAAGAGCTCATCGCCGATCCCGCGATCGAAGCGGTCTACAATCCCTTGCCCAACGACCTGCATGTCCCCTGGACGATCCGCGCGCTCGAAGCGGGCAAGCACGTGCTGTGCGAGAAGCCGATCGCGCTCGACGCGGCGGAGGCGGGCGCGCTGATCGAGGCGCGCCGGCGCTCCGGCAAGCTGGTCGCGGAAGGCTTCATGGTTCGCTTTCACCCGCAATGGCGGCGCGCGCGCGAGATCGCGCGTTCGGGCGCGATCGGGGACGTGCGCGCGATCCAGACGTTCTTTTCCTATCGGCTGACGGACGCCGACAACATCCGCAACCGCCCGCCGGGCGGCGGCGCGCTTTATGACATCGGCTGCTACGCGATCTTGACCGCGCGCCATATCTTCGCCGCCGAGCCGACGCGCGTCGTCGCCGCGCTCGATTTCGATCCCGCCTTCGGCACCGACCGGCTGACGAGCGCGATCGTCGAATTCCCCGGCGCCCGGCATCTGACGTTCACCTGCGCGACCCAGCTCTCCGGGCATCAGCGCGTCACCATCGTCGGCGAGGCGGGGCGCGTCGAAATCGCCATTCCCTTCAACGCGCCGATCGACCGGCCGACGCGCATCCTCGTCGACAGCGGCACCGATCTCGTCGGCGGCGGCGCGCGCGTCGAGGAGTTCCCCGTTTGCGATCAATACACGCTGCAAAGCGACGCGTTCTCGCGCGCGATTCTCGGCGAGGCGCCGCTGGAATTTCCCATCGAGGACGCCATCGCCAACATGCGCGTGATCGACGCCGCCTTCCGCTCGGGGCGAAGCGGAGGGTGGGAGAGGCCGTCTGTCTAGCGCCTGCTCGCCATTCGCGCCTTCAGGCGCGAGAGCAATTGGAGCGTAAGGTCCGGATGGGATGCGAGACGGCGCCGCGGCGCCTGCGCGATTCGCTGCGGACAGTTCTGCGTCGCCTATAAGACCGGAACAGATCGCGAAGCGCCGTCGCTTTGGGGAGACGCGTCGCATGCAGCTTTTGCGACACACAGCCGCAAGTCGTCAAATAAATCTAAATTGTCATCATTATAGACAATAATCGACTGTATGTAATGATCATGGTCGGCGCGGCGCTCGCCATGCCAAACGCGCCGCGCACGGACCAGGGCCGTTTCAAACCGCAAGGGCGGCTGGCGCTTCGAACTGCGCCGGCGAACTCGGCGCAAATCCGGGGATCGCGCGACGAGGGCGCGGCAGCGCATGCGTTTCAAAATTTTCAATCCGTTTTGCCTGTCATCGGAAAGCAGGAGGAAATCGTGAGGACCATTTCGAAACTCAAATCGCTGTGCGCCGCATTGGCGTTGGCGCTGGCGGCCGGAACCGCCCAAGCCGCGGATGTCACGGTGTCTTCGAAGATCGACACCGAAGGCAATCTCCTCGGCAATGTCATCGCGCAGGTTCTGGAGTCGCATGGCCTGACGGTCAACGACCGCATCGCGCTCGGCGCCACGCCGATCGTGCGCAAGGCGCTGATCGCCGGCGAGATCGACATCTATCCCGAATATACCGGCAATGCGGCGTTCTTCTTCAACAAGGCGGACGACGGCGTTTGGAAGAACGCGGCCGAGGGGTATGCCGAAGCCAAGAAGCTCGATTACGACGCCAATAAGATCGTGTGGCTCGATCCGGCCCCCGCCAACAACACCTGGGCGATCGGGCTTCGCCGCGATGTCGCGACGGCGAACAAGATCCAGTCGCTGTCCGACTTCGGCAAGTTCGTGACCGGCGGCGGCAAGGTCAAGCTGGCGGGCTCCGCCGAATTCGTCAACAGCGCCGCGGCGTTGCCGGCGTTCGAGAAAGCCTACGGATTCACGCTGAAGCCGGAACAATTGCTGGTGCTGTCGGGCGGCGACACCTCGGCGACGATCAAGGCCGCGGCCGAGCAGACGGATGGCGTCGACGCCGCGATGGTCTATGGGACGGACGGCGCCATTGCGGCGGCGGGGCTGGTCGTGCTCGACGACGACAAGGGCGTTCAGCCGGTCTATGCGCCGACGCCGATCATTCGCGAGGCGACGCTCGAGGCGCATCCGGAAATCGCCCAATGGCTGAAGCCGGTGTTCGACAGCTTCGACCTGAAGACGCTCCAGACGCTCAACGGACGGATCCAGGTCAACGGCGAGGCCGCCAAGGACGTCGCGGCGGCCTACCTGAGGTCCAAGGGCTTCGTGAAGTGATATTCGGCGCCTCGGAATCGAGGGCGCGTCGACTCGGTTGGCCCGCCGCGCTTCGCTCCGCGCCAGGAGCGCTGGCGGCCCGACTCGACAAGTTGGGGGTCGTGGTCGCCCTCATCGTCGCCGCGGCGCTTGCCTTCGAGCCCTTCGTCACGCTTCGCGCCAATCGCATTGCGTCGGGCGCAGGCGTTGCGTGGTTCGCCGCGTTGCCGGAGTCGTTGGCCGTCTCGGGCGCCGTCGTCGTCGTCGTCGCGGCGGCGGCGGCGATCGTGCGCTCGCAAGCCCGGTCGAGATTTGCGATCGCCGTCGCGGCCTTGCTGACGGTCGCCTATCTCGTCGGAGAGACGCCCTCGCATCTCGTCGGACCGGGCGACGCCTTGGCGCGCGTCGCGCCTGCGGGCGCGTTTTGGTTGCTGGTCTTCGCGTTCGCCATTTTACTGACCGACGCGATCGCCCGGCTCGAGCTCGGTCCATGGCGATGCCTCGTGGTCCTCGCCGCGGCGTTTGCGGCGATCGCCTTGTTCCTCGCTTCCGGACAATGGCGGGGGCTTTCGGTCCTCAAGGAATATGCGACCCACGCCGACAGTTTCTGGAATGAGGCCGCCAACCATGTCGAACTGGCGCTCGCCTCGCTCGGCGCCGCGCTGCTCGTCGGCGTTCCCCTCGGGATCGCGTGTCACGCTTCGCCCCGACTGCGCGACCTCACGTTGCCCGTTCTCAATATCGTCCAGACCATTCCGTCGATCGCGATGTACGGCTTGATGATGGCGCCGCTCGCGCTCCTCGCGGCCCGCGTCCCGTTGGCGGCGGAACTGGGCGTTCACGGCATCGGAGCGGCGCCGGCCCTCGTTGCGCTGTTTCTCTACTCGCTCCTGCCCGTGGTCGGGAACACGGTCGTCGGCCTCGCTTCGGTTCCCGCCCAGAGCGTCGAGGCGGCGCGAGGCATGGGCATGACGGCGAGGCAAAGGCTGACCGGAATCGAATTGCCGCTCGCTCTGCCGGTCATCCTGACCGGCGTCCGCATCGTGTTGGTCCAGAACATCGGTCTCGTCACCATAGCGGCGCTGATCGGCGGCGGCGGATTTGGCGTATTCGTCTTTCAGGGCATCGGGCAGGCCGCGCCGGATCTCGTCTTGCTGGGCGCCGCGCCGACCATCGCGCTCGCGTTCAGCGCGGCCGTCATTCTCGACGCCATCGTCGATCTCTTGAAAGGGGCGGCGCGTGATCGAAGTCGATAACCTTTCGCGCCGCTTCGGCGAGCAACTCGCCGTCGACTCGGTTTCCTTTGTCGTCGAGCCGGGAACGATCGCCGCGCTGGTCGGGACGTCCGGCGCCGGGAAATCGACTCTGTTGCGCCTCATCAACCGTCTGATCGAGCCGACGAGCGGCGCCGTGCGGATCGACGGGCGCGACACGTCGACGTTGTCGGGCGTCGAATTGCGGCGCGGCATCGGTTACGTCATTCAAGAGTACGGCCTGTTTCCGCATTGGACGGTGGCGCGGAACGTCGCCACCGTTCCGCAGCTGCTGGGATGGGACAAGGCGCGCATCGCCAAACGCGTCAACGAATTGCTCGAGCTTTTCGGGCTCGAGCCGCAAATCTATTCGCGGAAATTTCCGCTCGAGCTTTCCGGCGGCCAACAACAGCGGGTCGGCGTCGCGCGAGCGATCGCCGCCGAGCCTAAGGTCTTGTTGATGGACGAGCCGTTCGGCGCCTTGGATCCGATCATCCGGTTGAAGGCGCAAGAAGACATTCTCGCCATTCACAAGCGGATCGGCGTCACCATCGTCTTGGTGACCCACGACCTCGATGAGGCGATACGCTTAGGCGATCGCATCGCCGTGATGGATGGCGGCAGATTGCTGCAATATGGCGCGCCGGCGGAAATTCTCGCCAATCCCGCCCACGGCTTCGTCGAAAAACTGGTCGGCGGCGCCGACCGTCCGCTTCGGCTGCTGTCGTTGACCAAGGTCGCCGAGCTCGTCGAGCCGGGATCGGCCGCGGGCGCGCCCATTTCCGCAACGGCGTCGCTGCGGGACGCCCTATCCGATCTTCTCTGGCGCGGCGCCGACGCGGCGCCGGTCGCGTCGGTCGATGGCGGTCCACTCGGGCGGATCACGCTGCCGTCAATCGTCGCGCGAGCGGGGCATAAGGCATGAGGAAGCTCGCGCTCTTCGCCCGCCTCGGCGCGCTTGCGCTCTTGCTTGCTCTGGTGCTCGCGCCGCAAGCTTTCGAGCCCATTCTCCGTCCCCTGACGGAGAACAACGCGCCCGCGATCTACAATCAGGGCAGTCTGCTCGATCTCACGCTCGCGCATCTCTTGTTGGTGCTCGCATCGAGCGCGATCGCGGCGGCGATCGCCGTCGCGGGCGGAATCTTCGTCACGCGACCCGCGGGCGTCGAGTTCTTGCCGCTGTCGCGTTCGATCGCGAACATCGGCCAGACCTTCCCGCCGGTCGCCGTTCTCGCGCTGGCGGTTCCCGCCGTGGGCTTCGGGGTGAAGCCCACCTTGATCGCGCTCGTGCTGTACGGCCTGCTGCCGATCTTCGAGAACACGATCACCGGCCTGCGCGAAGTTTCCGAGCCCGTCTTGGAGGCCGCCAGGGGCGTGGGGCTCGACGCCCGCCAACGCTTGTTGCAAGTCGAGCTGCCGCTGGCCCTGCCGGTGATTTTGGCGGGCGTCCGGCTGTCGGTCGTGATCAATCTCGGCACCGCGACGATCGGCTCGACGGTCGCGGCCAAGGGGCTGGGCGAAGTCATCATTGCCGGACTGCAGACGTCCAACACCGCCTTCGTCCTGCAAGGCGGGATCATCGTCGGCTTGCTGGCGATCTTGATCTATGACGGCTTCGGAATCGTCGAGCGCGCCCTGGTCCGCCGGGCGGGGTTGGCTTGAGCGCTGCGAACGGCGGGGGGCGGCGGGGGCGCTTCCGAGAGACGGAGTGGCAAGGCATGCGAAGAATGAAAATCGCCAAATAGGGTATCCCCTTCACTCCAGTAAGCCCGCGTGATAGCTTCGGGGGATGGAAGTCGTAAGAAATCTTGTCCCTGGGGTTGATTACCCCAGGACGTTTCAAGAGGTTGACGAGTGGTT
>JBEKAL010000093.1:0-12880 GCA_050015935.1 Roseiarcus sp. | reverse complement strand
CCACGCGACCGAGATCTGCAGCATGCGAACCCGTCCGATGCGGTCCGCCAGCAAACCCGCGATCCAGCCGCCGAACGCCGAAGTGAACAGCGTCGCGGTCGCGATCCACCCCGACTGCGTCGAATTAAGCGCAAGCGTCGTCGCAATCGCGGCGAGCGCCAATCCATAGATCTGGACGTCGAATCCATCGAGGCCCCAACCGAAGGCGCAGGCCCAAAACGTGCGCTTTCCCCCTGACGACAGCTCCGCGTACCAGTCCGCCGGCCCTTCCCGCGGAGCCAAGCCTTCCCGAGTTTTCGACATCGAGTCCCCCCACCCAGCTGAATCGCCGCCGGAATAGCGACGATTTATCGATATAACATTGACGATTCTCGACAATATGTTGACATTGTCAAATTCCATGGCGGGCGGCTGTGGGCTGCGGAATTGAGGGCGAGCCGTGCGAGGGGGGAACTTGACCGACGGGGCCGATGCGAACGCGGCGCGCAAGCGCTCGACGAAAACAGCCGATAGGTCGCGCTGGGATTTTTGGGTCGATCGCGGCGGCACGTTCACCGACGTGATCGGCCGCGATCCCGCTGGGCGGCTTCACGCGCGAAAGCTGCTTTCGGAAAGCCCCGCCTACGCCGACGCCGCGGTGCAGGCGATTCGCGATCTTCTGCGTCTCGACCCCGGCGCGCCGATCCAGGCAGGGGCGATCGGCGTCGTCAAGATGGGCACCACCGTCGCCACCAACGCGCTGCTGGAGCGCCGCGGCGAACGCACGCTGCTGGTGACGACCAAGGGGTTCCGCGACGCGCTGGAGATCGGCTATCAGGCGCGCCCGAATATTTTCGCCCGTAACATCGTCAAGCCGGAGCAGCTGTATGCGAGCGTCGTCGAAATCGACGAGCGCGTGCTCGCCGACGGAAGCGTCAAGGCCACGCCGGACCTCGAGGCCGTCCGCGCCGAACTCGCGCGCGCCAAGGGCGAAGGTTTCCAGGCCGTCGCGATCGTCTTCATGCACGCCTATCGCTATCCGCAACACGAGCGCGAGGTCGCCAAGATCGCGCGCGCGCTGGGCTTTCCCCAGGTTTCGGTCAGCCACGAATGCTCGCCGCTGATCAAGCTGGTCGGGCGCGGCGACACCGCCGTCGTCGACGCCTATCTCTCGCCGATTCTCACGCGGTACGTCGCGCGCGTTGCGCAGGCGCTCGACGCCAAGCGGACCGGCGCGCGGCTGATGTTCATGATGTCGTCGGGCGGCCTCACCGCCGCAGAACTGTTCGCCGGCAAGGACGCGATCCTGTCCGGGCCGGCGGGCGGCGTCGTGGCGATGGCCGAGACCGCGCGCAGCGCGGGTTTTCGCGAAGTCATCGGCTTCGACATGGGGGGCACCTCGACCGACGTCGCGCATTTCGACGGAAGCTACGAACGCGCGTTCGAGACCGAGGTGGCGGGTGTGCGCATGCGCGCGCCGATGATGCGGATCCACACCGTCGCGGCGGGCGGCGGATCGATCCTGCATTTCGACGGTGCGCGTTTTCGCGTCGGCCCGGATTCGGCGGGCGCCGATCCCGGCCCCAAATGCTACCGCCGCTGCGGCCCGCTGGCGATCACCGACGCCAACGTCATGACGGGCAAGCTGATCCCCGACTATTTTCCCAAGATTTTCGGCCCCTCGCAGGACCAGCCGCTCGACGACATAAGCGTGCGCGAAGCCTTCGCGGCGCTGGCGCGAGAAGTCGGCGACGGGCGCAGCGCCGAGGAGGTCGCCGACGGCTTCATCGCCATCGCGGCAGCCAAGATGGCCGAGGCGATCAAGAAGATTTCGGTGGCGCGCGGCTACGACGTGACGCGCTATGCGCTCAATTGCTTCGGCGGCGCCGGCGGCCAGCACGCCTGCGACGTCGCCGACGCGCTGGCGATCAAAACGGTGCTGATCCACCCGCTGTCGTCGCTGCTGTCGGCCTACGGCATGGGGCTCGCCGACATCAGCGCCAATCGCAGCCAGGGCGTCGAGGAGCCGTTGAACGACGAGGCGCTGGCGCGGCTCGCGCCGGTGGTCGCCAGGCTCGGCGACGCGGCGGCGAAAGAGGTCGAGTCGCAAGGCGTCGCGCGCTTGGGCGTCAAGCTGCGTCCGCGCGCGCAATTGCGCTACGCCGGCGCCGACACCGCGCTCGAAGTCGAATGGCGCGGCCTTGCCGCGATGCGCCGCGCCTTCGAGACCGCACACAAGGCGCGCTTCGGCTTCATCGACCGCGCCAAGGCGCTGGTCGTCGAGGCGGTCAATGTCGAGGCGACCGGCGGCGCGGCGCGATTCTCCGAGCGCGCGCGCCCCATTCGCTCTGTAGCCGCGCCCACCCAGGAGGGCGCCGCGCGGTTCTTCTCCAACGGCGCGTGGCGGAACGCCGAGGTGTTCGTGCGCGAAAAGATTCCGCTCGGCGCGCGCATCGCCGGCCCGGCGCTGATCATCGAGCCGCACCAGACGATCGTCGTCGAACAGGGCTGGCGCGCCGAGATCACCGCGAAAAATCATGTCGTGCTGCGACGGGTCGAGGCGGCGCCGAGGCGCAACGCGATCGGCGCCAAGGTCGATCCGGTCATGTTGGAAATCTTCAACAATCTCTTCATGTCGATCGCCGAGCAGATGGGCGTGACGCTGCAGAACACCGCCTACTCCGTCAACATCAAGGAGCGGCTCGATTTCTCCTGCGCGGTGTTCGATCGGCGCGGGCGCCTGGTCGCCAACGCGCCGCACATACCGGTGCATCTCGGCTCGATGGACCGCTCGGTCGAGACGATCGTCAGCGCCAACGAGGGCCGCATCCGCACCGGCGACGTTTTTGCGCTCAACGCGCCCTACAACGGCGGCACGCATCTGCCCGACATCACCGTCTGCACGCCGGTGTTCGACGATAAGGGCAAGACGATCCTGTTCTGGACCGCTTCGCGCGGCCATCACGCCGACATCGGCGGGATCGCGCCGGGATCGATGAGCCCGCGCGCCACCGACATCCTGGAGGAAGGCGTCTATATCGACAATTTTCTCCTCGTCGACCGCGGCCGCTTTCGTGAGAAGGAGCTCTACGAGCTGCTGGGAAACGGCCCCTACCCCGCGCGCAATCCGCTGCAGAACGTCAACGACCTGAAAGCGCAGATCGCCGCCAACGAGAAGGGCGTGCGCGAATTGCGCCGCATGGTGGAGGCGTTCTCGCTCGATACTGTCCAGGCCTATATGGGCCACGTCCAGGACAACGCCGCCGAAAGCGTGCGCCGCGTCATCGACCGCCTGAAGGACAGCGAGTTTTCAAGCGAGACCGACCAGGGCGCGGTCATCAAGGTCAAGATATCGGTCGATCGCGAGGCGCGCGAGGCGACGGTGGATTTTTCCGGCACGTCGCCGCAGCAGCCGAACAACTTCAACGCCCCCGAGCCGGTCGCGCGCGCCGTGGTGCTCTACGTCTTCCGCGTCATGGTCGAGGACGAAATCCCGATGAACGCGGGGTGTCTGAGGCCGATCCGAATCATTATCCCCGAGGGCTCGATGCTCTCGCCCCGCTATCCCGCGGCGGTGGTCGCCGGCAACGTCGAGACTTCGCAGGCCGTCGTCGACACGCTGTTCGGCGCGCTTCATGCGCTCGGCTCGGCGCAGGGCACGATGAACAACCTGACCTTCGGCGACGCGCGCTATCAATATTACGAGACGATCTGCTCGGGCGCGCCCGCCGGGCCGGGCTTTGACGGCGCCAGCGGCGTGCATGCGCACATGACCAATTCGCGCCTGACCGACCCGGAAGTTCTCGAGCAGCGCTTTCCCGTCGTGCTCGAAGACTTCCACATCCGCCGCGGCTCCGGCGGCAAGGGCCGCTGGTGCGCCGGCGACGGCACGCTGCGCCGCATCCGCTTTCGCGAGAGGATGGAGCTGGCGCTGCTCACCGGGCGTCGGCGGGTAAGGAGCTTCGGCATGGAGGGCGGCGAACCCGGCGAACTCGGGCGGAACATCGTGCGGCGGAACGATGGGCGTCTTGAAGAACTCCCCGGCTGCGCGCAGACGGTGCTGGAGGCGGGCGAATCGATCGAGATCGTCACGCCGACGGGTGGGGGGTGGGGGAGGAGCGGGTGACGGGGCGCGGGGGGTGGGCTTCACGACGTTGGGTTCCACAATGGAGCTTTTGCGACGATTCAATCCAAGTTCAACTGGGAGCGCATGCCCTCGCAGCAATGTCTAGTAACACTGCCGCGCCCCTCATTGCCAACGAGAAATTGCGGGTTAGGGGTATCGGACTTCGCAGCCTGACCGAAGCCCTCGACGCGACGACCGCGCAAGGTCGGGTTGTGTTTCACATGTTCGGCGCATTGGCGGAATTCGAGCGCAGCCTGATCCGCGAACGCACCCAAGCGGGACTTGCCGCCGCAAAGCGGGCTCGCCGCACAGGAGGTCGTCCGCCGAAACTCACGGACGAGGACATCGAGGCCGCCAAAGCGATGCTGGCCAATCCCGAGATCGGCGTGACCCAAATCGCGCATCGCCTTGGCGTTTCAGCCGCGACGCTCTATCGATGCATTCCCGCCGCGCGCAGCGCGAATACCCCCGGGAGTGTGAGCCGTGGCCTTAAAAGTAGGCGCGCCTCTGCGATAAAGATCTTCATGTAGGAAAGATGAGGATTGACGCATGAGCGGATTCGCGTTCCACGTGGTTGGAGCTGGCCGAGGAGGAACGAGCCTAATCGCTGGGCTCATCGACACGCATCCCGATTGCGAAGTTCACTTCGAGGAATTCTCGATCAATTTCCTCATGGGAAGGGCTTCGACGGACGCCGAGACAATCCATGATCCGGCGCTGCGTACAGCCGCGCGCATTGCAAACTTCATCGGCGCCTGCGAGACGCGCGCGACCGCATTTCCGGACAAGCTCTGGGGCCACAAGACGACCACTGAGCAGATCGGAGGCCTCGGGAACATAGGCGAGGGTGTCCTGTCCGTAGCTGCGTCCGGCGAGGACATGAACGCTCTCGACAGGTTTGTGGAAAACGTCGCCCACATCCCCACAGTATTCATACTTCGAGACGGCCGCACCTGCGTCAGATCAAAAGTAAAGCGAACTGGTCAAACTGTCGAGGTCGCCGCCAATAGATGGAAATATTCAATCCGCGTGATGAACACATTCAAGGAGAGCGCAAGGCGTTTTCTGATTGTCAGGTTCGAAGACCTTATCAGGTATCCGGAAGCAACAATGCGCACGGTTACGACTTTCCTTGGCGTCAACTATACCTCTATTGTTTTGCGCGGAGCAGAAAATACCAGAGTGCTCCCGGAATATCGATCGAAAATATTCGACGAGTCCAAGACCGTGTTCGAAGAAGACGCCGATCAAAAATGGATAGACGACATCCGTCCTGAGCTTATCGCGAATGGCTACGTGTAGCGGCTTGCACTCACCTATCTTGCTTCCGCGCGGTGACCCGTCGCGGGCACAGTAAGTTTCCCTTAGCAACCGAACAACAACGGACAGCATGAATGTCCTGCCTGCTTCTGAAGACTCTCGTAACAAACTTAGCGCATTGATAGGAAAGCCATCTTCCGCGTCACAAGCCGGTTGCGAATTGCGCCCGCCCGCCGTCTCTCGCATCGAGCGTCAGCGCAACGCTCGCGGCGCCGCTAGCGCCCGACGTCGCCCGGCCGCGCGCCCGACCGTCGCCGGAGCAACAGGCCGCGTTGCATTCTGCCTTCGCCTCGCCGCGCTTGCCTCGCTTGCGGCGCGCCCCCATTTTGACTAAACTAAATGAACTTAGTCCGATCGCGAGCGCCCCATGGAAACCTTCAACATCCACCACGCCAAGACCCACCTCTCGCGGCTCGTCGAAAAGGCGGCCAAGGGCGAGGCGTTCGTCATCGCCAAGGCGGGCAAGCCGATGGTCAAGGTCGTGCCCTTGGAGCCGCAAGCGCCGCGCGAGGTCACGCCGTTCGGATTCTTGAAAGGTCAATTCAAGATCCCGGACGATTTCGACCGTATGCACGAGACCGAGATCCAACGCCTGTTCGAGGGCAAAGTTTGAGACTGCTGCTCGACTCGCATCTGCTTCTTTGGGCCGCGTCCGAGCCGGAGCGAATATCGGCCGAAACTCGCGATTTGATCGCGGCGAGCGAGCGCTATTTCAGCGCCGCAAGCCTTTGGGAGTTGGCGATCAAGAGCGCGCTGGGGCGCAGCGATTTTGTCGTCGACGTCGCCGCCTTGTACGTGGGGCTGCGCGACAATCAATATGGCGAGCTTCCGGTTGCGAGCGCCCATGCGCTTTTCACGACCAGCCTGCCGCCGATCCACAAAGACCCCTTCGACCGAATCCTGGTCGCCCAGGCCATCCTCGAAGGTCTGACGCTTCTGACCGCCGATGCGACAGTCGCACGATATGGAGGCGCGGTTCGCTTGGTGTAGGCGCAAATGCGAGGTCGGCGCGTTGTCGAAGCTCCGCGCGGCGACAAGCGATCGCAGGAGGCGGATATCGCCGAGGCGAAGAAACTGGCGAAGGAATACGCGTCATGAGCGACAAGACGGCTCCTTTCGACGCGGCCGAAACTCTCGATACGCTGGAGGAGATCGCGGCGTTTCTCGACGAGGCGCCGGCGATCGGCGACCCCACGTTTTTCACTGAGGCGCTCGGCGCCGCCGCGCTCGTCAAAGGCATGACGAAAATCGCCGGGAAACGCGGGCCTGTCGCGTGAAGCGCTCGATCGCGCCCTCAGCGAGGACGGCGGCCCGCGCCTGTCCGCCCCGTTCGGCGTCATGAAGGCCTTGGGCGTCCGGCTGGGGACGGCGACGCCGTTGGAGGGGCCGGCGGCGCTCAAGATCAATCCGATCGGATTCCTCGAGGGGCGCGTTCAAGTCCCCGACGACTTCGATCCTGTGCACGAAGGCGAGATCGAACGCCTGTTCGAAGGCAAGGAGCAAAGCTGCTCCTCGACAGGCGTCCGCTATTTTTCGGCGCCCGCCGATCGGCGGCGGATCGGCTCGTGGGCGAGAGCGGCGCGCAGGAAGTAATAGAGGCCCGTCAGCGCCGTGAGAATGAAGACCGCCTCGAGAGCATGGGTCAGCAGGTCGCCGAGCTGAAACAGCCCGCCGATCGCCCAACCCGCCGCGGCGCCGGCGCCCACCAGTTCGGTGCCGACGAGCACGGCGACGCTGGCCAGCGTCACGGCGTTTCTCCAGTTGATGGGAGCGTTGGCGGCCACGGGTGCTCCATGCCTTTGCGAGACGCGTTCGCCCCTATACCATGAGAGCCGCGCGCGCAAGTTTCGCGTGGCGCCCCTTCCTCCAGAGCGAGCCTTCCCTCGAGCGACGGCGCCCAATTTTCTCGCGCCGGCGCCCGGCGACCGAATTGCGACCGATCCGGCGTCGTGGCGCTATTGACGGCGAGCGCGCGGCTTGCTTTTAAGCGCCGCGCAAGACGCATGGCGTCCCCTGCCCGCCCATTTGGAGAATTGACGCCATGCCGCATTGGCCCCGCCACGCGCACATCGACGGCCCGATCGTGATGATCGGCTTCGGCTCGATCGGCAAGGGAACCCTGCCGCTGATCGAGCGCCATTTCGACTACGACCAGGAGCGCTTCGTCGTCATCGATCCCGACGATTCGGATCGCAAGCTGCTCGACGAACGCGGGATTCGATTCGCGCACATGGCGATCGCGCGCGACAACTATCGCGAGGCGCTCGGCGAATACCTGACCGCCGGAAAGGGCCAGGGCTTCTGCGTCAATCTCTCGGTCGACACCTCTTCGCTCGACATCATGCGCTTCTGCCGCGAGATCGGCGTGCTCTACATCGACACCGTCGTCGAGCCCTGGCCCGGTTTCTATTTCGACAAGACGCTCGGTCCGGAAGCGCGATCGAACTACGCGCTGCGCGAGACGGTGCTCGCCGAACGGCGCGCCCATCCCGGCGGAACGACCGCGGTCTCCTGCTGCGGGGCCAATCCCGGCATGGTGTCCTGGTTCGTCAAGCAGGCGCTGGTCAATCTCGCCGCCGACCTCGGCGAAAAGGCGGACGAGCCCAAGACGCGCGAGGACTGGGGCCGCCTCGCCCGGCGTCTCGGGGTCAAGGGCCTGCATATCGCCGAGCGCGACACCCAGCGCGCCAAGAGCCCGAAGCCGCGCGGCGTCTTCGTCAACACCTGGTCGGTCGAAGGCTTTCTCTCCGAGGGGCTTCAGCCGGCCGAACTCGGCTGGGGAACGCACGAGAAATGGACGCCCGCCAACGCCGGCTTCCACAAGAGCGGCTGCGGCGCGGCGATCTATCTCAACCAGCCCGGCGCCGACACCCGCGTGCGCTCGTGGACGCCGACGGCGCTGGGGCAGTTCGGCTTCCTCGTCACCCACAACGAGTCGATCTCGATCGCCGATTACTACACGCTGCGCGACGATCACGGCGCGGCGATCTATCGCCCGACCTGCCATTACGCCTACCACCCCTGCGACGACGCGGTGCTGAGCTTGCACGAATTGTTCGGCCGCGCCGGAGAGGCGCAGAAAGAGCGGCATATCCTCGGCGAAGCGGAAATTCTCGACGGCGTCGACGAACTCGGCGTGCTCATCTACGGCCACCAGCGCAACGCCTATTGGTGCGGCTCGCAATTGTCGGTCGAGGAGACGCGAGCCATCGCGCCCTATCAGAACGCCACCGGCATGCAGGTGACCTCGGCCGTGCTCGCCGGCATGGTCTGGGCGCTGGAAAATCCGAACGCCGGCATCGTCGAGGCGGACGAAATGGACTTCCGCCGCTGCCTCGAAGTGCAGACGCCCTATCTCGGGCCGGTGATCGGCGTCTACACCGACTGGACGCCGCTGACGGGCCGGCCGGGTCTCTTCCCCGAGGACATCGACGAAAGCGACCCCTGGCAGTTCAGGAATGTTTTAGTGCGCTAGAGCCGCGGCGTCATTCTCGTAAGCGATTGTGCGATATCAAGGGCTTGCGTGCGCATTTTCCGCCGCCCCGTCGACACGGCGGCGACCGCTCATTCAATCCGCGCCGACGAGGCCCGCTGGGCGAGATTGGGGATCGAGCAAGCCGCCGCCATAATGCGGCGACCGATCACGACAAGCCGATCCGTGTCTCGCCTTGTGGAACGTCAACGACTTTGGCGCCGTTTTCGGTCCCGTTTGCGATCGCGCGGCGGGTAGGGAAGTGAGTGCGCGGCGCCGTAATTCCGTAGCCTGAAAATCGCCCTCCATCATAATCTGTGCGCGACGACCATCGCGTCGCCGAGCCGGGCGATCTGCGACGGAACGAAGCCGGCGGCCGAATCGACCTCGCGCTTGGCAAGCACGTCGGCGATGATCTGGCGCACGCGGCGGATGGTTATCCCTTCCACCCGCGCGATATTGGCCGCCGAGGCGCCCATCGTCAGCCGCTCCAGGATGCGCAGCTCGCGCTCCGTCGTCGCCCGCCGCGGCGCGCTGCGCCCGGCCTTTTCGGCCGCCGGCGGAGGCTCGGCGGCGGGGGAGGTCTTCGACGACTTGGCCATGGCTGAGGCTCGCGAGCGGAAGGATCGATATGACAAGAATAGCATGAATTGTGTTTTTCAGAAAGCAATATGTGTATGCTTTTGAAATACGGAACAAATCGGGCACTGTCCCGGTTCGACCGCCGCAAACGGCCGCAGAGGGGCGACGGCGTACCGGCCTCGCCGCTCAGCCAGCTGACCGTAGCCGGGCCAATTCGCTTCTGAACTCGGACGCCAATGTTTCCGCCTCCTCGGCGGGCAGCGATGCAGCGAGTTTCGGGAACAGCTTCTCCCAGCTTTCGGTTTCACCCTCGCTCCACGGCATGATCTGGGCTTCCCGGGCCAAGCGCAGAAGCCGGTTGAGGCTTCTGCGAATATAGGCCAAGTCCGGCGGACGCTGCTCCGGTTCACCGCGTTCGGGGCGGAAGAGCGGAAGTTGACTCATGCGCGCGACCATATGCGGATCGCACGTATTATTCACCCGCCCGCCAGCGCCGCATTGCGTCGCCATGGTTCGTTCTCCACAAGATTTCGTTCGTCCGGCGAAAGCCCGTAGAGATCGAAGAGAATTTCATTCAACGCATGCTCGTCGGCTGCGATCGCTGCAACCTCCTCGGCCAGGGCCGCCACGCGTTCGACGAATTGCGCGATCGCTGGCGAATCGGACGGCACCGGCGGGCGCCGCAATTCGGTCCGCGAAAATCGCTCCGCTTCACGCGCGGGCCCGCTCAGCAGCAGCCAGCGCCAATACGATTCAGCCAACCGCCCGGTCGCCTCGTCGAGATAGATTTTGTCGAGCACGACGCCGCCGCTCATGTAGAGACGAAGCTCGCCGCGCTCGAAGCGCACTTGGCGCCGCCCGCCACGGTCGAGCGCCGCCTGAAGCGCCTCGACGCGCGCAGCTTCCATTTCGTCGAGCCGTTCCTCCGCCCACTTGCGACGGTCGGTGGCGAGGCGCAGACCTTTGGGCGCCTGCTCGGTCATGTCCGGCAAGCTCGGCAGGTCGGGCCAGAGCCAGCGCGCCGGATGGCGCGCCCGCGCCAGCACGGAGAGCCGGTCGGCTGCCTGCTGCAGAAGGTCGCGGCGATCTGTCCATCGCTGCTGCAGCCGACGTGCGCGGCCGGCGATGTTGGCGCGCGCCTCCGACGAGGCGTGCGGAATGGGCAAAGGTGCGATGAATTGCTTGTTAGCTGAGCGGTAATCGTTCTGAAAGGGCTTCGATATGATACGGAATACATAGTCGCATACCGGCGCGTTGAGCATTGCCATTACGTAAGTTGGCTCTATCTCGGTCGTTGGCAAAATTCCCCCGACATCGACGTTATCTAAACAGAAGCGACCGTGCGGGTCGAAACTGCATTTCATGTGTTGAACGAGACGCGGAACGATCAGCTTCGCAATATCTTGCTTATCGATGCTCTGGTTGCACCCGAAGCGATACCATGTTTCGTCGTCGAAAGCGCTGGACTCGCGTTTGCGGAGGTCCTGCTCCCATCGACGCAGGTGCGCCCAGGCCCGCGGAAAACGCTGGGCCATGTCGTCTGGCGGAATCAAACGCATGACGCCGCGCGCGTCGCGTTCATAAGGGAACAGGAGATACCTTTTTGTCTCCGGCTCTTCGTAGCGCTTCGCTTCGGCGCCGGAGACCAGCGCCTTCATGACAGTGTCTTCGATCTCGACCTCGTAGGGCGCCGCACCCTTGCCCTTCGGCGTGGCCTTGTAGCGACCAGCCCCCAGCCGTTCCAGGTGATAGATGTGGTCGGCGCTGGTTTGAATCCCGACGATGATCCCGCTCGTGAGCGACGAATCATCGAGCCGCAGGCAGTCGCGCGCGAGCCGCTGGATCAGTGCCCGTTCCGCGCCGGTGGCGATCAACCATTCGCCGATCTCCGGAATGGCATTGTAGGGAACGGCGAGTTCCGGATCGGACCAGTCGATGTCCGCCATATCGCCGTTCGGCGCTGTCGCGATCCGCACGGCGTCGCGCGGCTCGCGCGTGAAGAACTGCAGCGCCGTGTAGGTGATGACATCCTCGAAAATCTGGTGCGATTTGAAATCGAGCCAGCGGTCGAGATGCCGGCCGCGCCGCACGAGGCTGCGCAATCCTTCGCCATACTGGTTCACCGCCCACAGGCTCGGCGCGATGAAGGCCATGCGCCCGCCCGGCGCGAGCAGCCGCAAGCCCTTCTCGATGAACGGCAGATAAAGATCGAAATTGCCGGTCCGCGCGCTCCGGTAGGTGTCGCTTCCGCGCTCCGCCGCCAGATAGGCGGCGACATCCGGATCGACCTTCATGAGATTCTGCAGCTTCACATAGGGCGGATTGCCGAGCACGATATCGAAGCCGCCGGTCCGGCCGTCGGGCCAGACTTCCGGAAAATTGGCGCGCCAGTCGAACGCCCGCACGCGCTCCTCGGCCTGCGCGGTCCGCCGCCGCCCGTCCCAGAAATCCTCGCCGACCAAACTATTGCCGATGCGGATGGTGCGCTCCAGCGAGGAGAGCGGCGCCGACGCCCGCGCGGAATGCAGCCACAGCGCCAGCTTGCTTATCTCGACCGAGGCCGGATTGATGTCGACGCCATAAATATTCTTGCCGAGGATCTCGCCGATCAGCGGTGACTCGTCGATAGGACCAGGCGTGCCGCCGCGCGCCCTCTCCACATCGCGGGCCGCCGCGATCCTCTCGGCGAGAAGCCGCCGAAATGCGGAGATGAGGAAGGCGCCCGAACCGCAGGCGGGATCGACGATACGGATTGTCTGGAGCCGCTCGACATAGGCGGTCGCGGCCGCCGCTGTCGGAGCGCCCTCTTCCGGAATGGGGTAGCCGCATGCCGCCTTGGCGTCCGCGAACGAGGGCCCGAGCGTCTGCTCGACGAGATAGTTCACCACCGGCTCGGGCGTGTAGTAGACGCCGTCGCGCTTCCGCTTCGACAGCTTTGCGACAGTTTCGCGGCCTTCAAGCTCTCCCTCGCGATACTCCAACTCGGTGATGGACTGCTCGAAGATGTGGCCGAGGATGTAAAGGCTGAGGCTTTCCTTCACGTCGCCGCGCGCCGCGTAGTTGTAGCGTGCGCCGAGGTAGACCAGCGTGTTGGTATCGCTCTCCAGCGACGCTTCGTTCGCACCTTGTCCGGCTTTGGCGAAAACGTGGTTCGGAATGCTCAAGCCGTCGATCAGCGAGTCCGGCGCGAACAACCCGCCGTTGATTTCCGGAAGCGTGAGGCGATTTAGAGTGCCGCCGCTGTTCATCAGGCCAAACAGGCGCTTGAAGAATTCCCAAAGTGTCCGTCCAGAGACTTTTCGTGTCATTTGAGTCGGTTGTCGGCGGTGGAGAAAATCGCTTGAAGAGCCCGACTCTTTTGTGATTCCTTGCGTGGCGTCGATTCGTGAGGCGCCATATGT
>JBEKAL010000092.1:0-12916 GCA_050015935.1 Roseiarcus sp. | reverse complement strand
TATGGCGCCTCACGAATCGACGCCACGCAAGGAATCACAAAAGAGTCGGGCTCTTCAAGCGATTTTCTCCACCGCCGACAACCGACTCAAATGACTCGAAAAGTCTCTGGACGGACACTAAGTCTGGATTGCTTCGCTTCGCTCGCAATGACGGCTAAGACGATTCGACTTAAACACATCATGCCCTAGCGCGCGGCGGGCTGGCACAGGCGGCGGCAAAAGTCGTCGAGCTGTTCGAAATTACGGAACGCGATGCGCATTTCGCCGTTCTCGCCGGAGTGGCGGATCGTCACGGTGGTTCCCAGCGCGAGGCCGAGCTTTTGTTCGAGCGCGCGGGTGTCGGCGTCGACGGGCTTGGCCGCCCTGGGAGCGCGGCGTTGGGACTGCCCGGCCCGTTCGCCCAGGCGCTCGACGTCGCGCACGGTGAGGCCTCGCGCGACGATGCGGTCGGCGAGCGCATCCGGGTCGGCGACGGCGAGCAACGCGCGCGCATGGCCGGCGGAAATGGCGCCCGAGGCGAGCAGCGCCCGGCTGTGTTCGGGCAGATTGGTCAGGCGCATCGTATTGGCGATATGGCTGCGGCCCTTGCCGACGATCCGCGCGATGTCGGCGTGGGCGTAGCCGTAATCGGCCGCCAGTCGCTGATAGCCGCTGGCCTCTTCCAGCGCATTGAGGTCGGCGCGCTGGACGTTTTCGACGATGGCGATTTCCAGCGCTTCCCGATCGCCGGCTTCGACGACGAGAATCGGCATTTCGTGCAGGCCGGCGCGCTGCGCGGCGCGCCAGCGGCGCTCGCCGGCGATGATCTCGTAGGCGTCGGCGACGCGGGGGATCGGCCGCACCAGCAGCGGCTGGATGACGCCGCGCTCGCGAATCGATGTGGCGAGCTCGTCGAGTTCGTCTTCCGGGAAAGCCTTGCGGGGATTGCGCGGATTGGGATGCAGGAATTCGATCGGCGCCTTGCGCGCGCCGTCGCGTCCGCCGGCGGGCGCCTCGTCGCCGGCCTCGCCGAGCAGGGCCGCAAGCCCGCGCCCGAGGCGCGGCCGATGATCGGCGTGGCGGGCGGCGTCCTCTGCCATGGGAAGCTCCTTGTCTCTCGGGCCGCGGCCGCGTCAGGCGGCGCGCCAGCGCCCTTCGCGTTGAATGACCTCGGAAGCCAGTTTCAAATAGGCTTGACTGCCCATGCACTTGAGGTCGTAAAGCAGCACCGGCTTGCCGTGGGAGGGCGCCTCGGACACCCGGACGTTGCGGGGAATGACCGTGTCATAGACCTTTTCCCCCATGAACGCGCGCACGTCAGCGACGACCTGACCCGCCAAGGAATTGCGCGGATCGAACATCGTGAGAACGATGCCGTGGATCGTCAGCGAAGGGTTGAGCGAGCGACGGACCTGATCGACGGTCTTGAGCAATTGCGAAAGGCCTTCGAGCGCGAAGAATTCGCATTGCAGCGGCACGACGACGGCGTCGGCGGCGGCGAGCGCATTGATGGTGAGGAGACTGAGCGAGGGCGGGCAATCGATCAAGACGTAGGTGATCGCGAGGTCGCGATTGTCGTGGGAAAAGAACGTTTTCATCGCGTTCTTGAGCTTATAGGAACGATCGGCGTGGCCGTAGATTTCGAGCTCGACGCCGAGCAGATCCATCGTCGAAGGCGCGATGAACAGACGCGGCACGGCGGTGGGGATGACGATCTGGGCAAGCGAACGTTCGCCGACCAGCACGTCATAGCTCGACGAGGCGCGGGACTTGCGATCGATGCCGAGGCCGGTCGAAGCGTTGCCCTGCGGATCCAGGTCGATGATGAGCACGCGTTCGCCGATCGCTGCGAGCGCGGTGCCGAGATTGATCGCCGTCGTGGTCTTGCCGACTCCGCCCTTCTGGTTGGCGAGGACCAGAATGCGTGGAGACGCGGCCGGTGCGGGCTCTTGGCCGGGCAATTCGTTGGCGGACGGGGCGTTGTCGGTCATGAACGGGCCTTGAAAGCGCTTCGGACGCGAACAATGGCGGCTTCGGGATCAAGCTTGCTGGCGACGATGTCGATGGCAAAATCGTGCGCGGCGGGGATGGTTTCGAGCTGCGCTTCGGCCGAGCGTCCGCGCGGAAAGACGCCGACCGCGCCCTGGGCGATCCACACTTTGGCGAATTCGAGCAGGCGGGGCAAGGGGGCGAGCGCGCGCGCGGTCACGGCGTCCACAGGCGCAAGGGTTTCGGGGTCGATGGATTCGATGCGGACGGGGTGGATTTCGGCCGGCGCCCCGGTCGCGCGGGCGACTTCGCGCAGGAACGCGCATTTGCGCCGGTCGCTTTCGAGACAATGGACACGAGCGGCCGGAACGTCGGCGAGCTGAATGGCGATCACCATGCCGGGGAAGCCGGCGCCCGAACCCATGTCGACCCAGCGTCGGGCCTGCGGCGCCAGCGCGAGAAGCTGGGCGCTGTCGGCGATATGGCGGGTCCACACTTCGGCGAAACTCGCGTCGGATATCAGGTTGGCGACCTTACGCCATCGCGCGAGAAGGTCGACGTAGACGGCGAGCCGCGCCTGCGTTTCCGGCGGCACGGGAACGAGGGCGAGGGCGTTGGCGCGATCGCCGGTCATCGCGGCGGTGTTTCACGTGAAACAGGGGCGGGCGTCCGCCGACGCGCGTGGGCGGCGATCAGGGCGAGGGCGGCGGGGGTTGCGCCTTCGATGCGCTCGGCTTGGCCGAGGCTCGCCGGCCGCGCGGCGATGAACTTCGCCTTGAGCTCGTTGGACAGGCCCGAAAGGCTCGCATAGTCGAGATCGGCGGGGATCGTCAGCGCCTCGCTGCGACGATAGCGTGCGACATCCTCGTTCTGGCGGTCGAGATAGACTGCGTATTTGGCGTCGGCCTCGACGCGCCGGGCGAGCGCCGCGTCGATCGCGCGGAGTTCGGGCCAGACGCGCGCGAGCGCGTCGATCCGCAGATGCGGCTGGGCCGCGAGTTCGAACGCCGAGCGCCGGGCGCCATCCTGGTTGACCGCGATTCCCGCCGCCGCCAGGGTCGCGGGCGAGGCCGTGGCGGCCTTCATCATCGCGCGCGCGCCTTCGAGCCGCGCCATCGCGCCGCGATGCAAGGCGGCGCGTCGGGCGCCGACGCAGCCGAGCGCCACGCCTTTGCCGGTCAGGCGCTCGTCGGCATTGTCGGCGCGCAGCGACAGGCGATATTCCGCCCGCGAGGTGAAGATCCGATAGGGCTCGCTGACGCCCTTGGTGGTGAGGTCGTCGATCATCACGCCGAGATAGGACTCGGCGCGGTCGAAAAGCGCGGTCTTGGCTCCCCCGGTTAGGCGCGCGGCGTTGAGGCCGGCGACAAGGCCCTGCGCGGCCGCCTCTTCGTAACCGGTCGTGCCGTTGATCTGGCCGGCGAGATAAAGCCCTTTGACGCGCCGCGCCGCCAAGCTCGCGTCGAGTTCGCGCGGATCGATATAGTCATATTCGATGGCGTAGCCGGGGCGCAGGATGCGCGCGCGCTCCAGGCCGGGAATGGTCGCGACGAACGCGGCCTGAACATCGGCCGGCAGCGAGGTCGAAATGCCGTTGGGATAGACGGTGGAATCGTCCAGCCCCTCCGGCTCGAGGAAAATCTGGTGGCCTTCGCGGTCGGCGAAGCGGATGACCTTATCCTCGATCGATGGGCAATAGCGCGGCCCGCGCCCGGAAATCGCGCCGGAATAGACCGCCGTGCGATGCACGTTGGCGCGCACGATGGCGTGGCCCTTCGCGTTGGTGCGCGTGATGTGGCACGGGACCTGCGCCGTCTTGATCGCCCCGGTCATCACCGAGAAAGGTTCGGGCGGATCGTCGCCTGGCTGAACCTTGAGCCCCGACCAGTCGATCGAAGCGCCGTCGAGGCGCGGCGGCGTGCCCGTCTTGAGGCGCGCCAGCGTGAAGCCGGCGGCGTCGAGGGAGCGCGCGAGCTCGACCGACGGCGCATCGCCGACGCGGCCGGCCGGGGTGCGCTCCTCGCCGAGATGAATGATTCCGCGCAGGAACGTGCCCGTCGCGACGACCGCCGCGCCGCAGCGAAGGACGCGCCCGTCGGCGAGTTCGACGCCGGCGACCTCGCCCTCCTCGACAATGAGGCGGCTCGCCTCGGCTTCGACCAATGTCAGATTGACGGTCTCGCGGATCAGCACCTGCATCGCCAAGCGGTAGAGCTTGCGGTCCGCCTGGGCGCGCGGACCCTGAACGGCGGGGCCCTTGCGCCGGTTCAGCACCCGGAACTGAATCCCCGCGGCGTCGGCGGCGCGCGCCATCAGCCCGTCGAGGGCGTCGATTTCGCGCACCAGATGCCCTTTGCCGAGCCCGCCGATCGCGGGGTTGCACGACATCGCGCCGATCGTGTCGCGCTTCTGCGTCACCAGCGCGACGCGCGCCCCGAAACGAGCCGCCGCCGCCGCGGCTTCGCAACCGGCGTGGCCGCCGCCGATCACAATGACGTCGTACCCGTTCATTCCCGTCGTCTCGTCTGTTTCACGTGAAACAAATCTCATTTGCCGACGCAAAGGCGCGAAAATATGTCGCCGAGCACTTCCTCGACGTCGATCCGGCCGGCGATGCGCTCCAAAGCGCGCGCCGCGAGCCGCAGGTCTTCGGCGACCAGCTCCAGCTCGCGGCAAGCCGGATCGAGCGCGCGCTCCAGCGCATCGAGCGCGCCGGCGAAAGCCGAGCGGTGCCGCTCCAGCGTGATCAACGCCGGCGCCGGACCCGCCATCCGCTCTTCGGCGAGATCGGCGACCGCGTCAAGCAATTCCCCGATCCCAGCGCCGGTCAGAGCGGAAATGCGGATCGGCGCGCCCGCCGACGGCGTCGACCCGAATTCGGAGCCCTGCGCCGGCAGGCGATCGCTCTTGGTCAGAACGGCGATCGCCGGCCCGCCGCCGGGAAACGGCGCGGCGATCGGCTCGGCGGCCTCGGTCAGCCACAGCGTCAGGTCCGCCTCTTCGGCGCGCCGGCGCGCGCGCGCGACGCCCTCGCGCTCGATCGGATCGTCGCTTTCGCGAATCCCCGCGGTGTCGACCAGCGTGACGGGATAGCCCCTCAGTTCGAGCGACACTTCCACGAGGTCGCGCGTCGTGCCGGGAATCGCCGACACGATCGAAACGTCGCGGCGCGCCAACGCGTTCATCAGCGTCGACTTGCCGACATTGGGCGGACCGGCGATGACGACATTGAATCCCTCGCGCAGCCGCGCGCCCGCCTCGGCGCCCGCGAGCGCCGCGCGCACGCGCCCGGCCGCTTCGCCGACAAGCGCCCGCGCCGCGTCGAGCGAAAGCGCATCGGCGTCTTCGACGTCGGAGAAATCGATCTGCGCCTCCAGGATCGCCATCGCCTCGACGAGCTTCGAACGAATCTCTTCCGTTTCCCGGCTCAGCGCGCCGCCCGCAATGCGCAGCGCCTGGCGCCGCTGCGCCGCCGTTTCGGCCTCGACGAGATCGGCGAGGCCCTCGACTTCGGAAAGGTCGAGCTTGCCGTTCTCGAAGGCGCGCCACGCGAATTCCCCAGGCTCAGCCGGCCGCAAGCCGGGAATTTTCGCCAGCGCGCCAAGCACCCCGGCGAGCACCGCGCGCCCGCCCGTCACATGCAGCTCGGCCATCTCCTCGCCGGTGAAGCTGCGCGGCGCGAGGAAGCGAACGACCAGCGCGCGATCGAGCGCTTCGCACGCGACTGGATCTCGCAAGGCGCTCAAAGTCGCGACGCGGTCGGCGAATCGCGCGCCCGGCGCCAATGCCGCGAGGGCGCTCGCGCACGCGGGACCGGACAGGCGAACGACCGCGATCGCCGCGCGTCCGCCGCCGGAAGCCGGGGCGAAAATGGTGTCGCGAGGGGAAAAACGGGCGTGCGCGCCGATCATGGCCTGACCGATTTCGTCGCCGAGCCGTCGTCGGCGTCGGCATCGCCGCGCTTCTATAACGCAAGCCGCCCTCCGCGTCTGCCGCGCTTACGATTTCCGACGCCCTCGCGCCGCGCTCGTCAGCGCCACGGCGTTTCCGGCGTCGGCGTCAGCGGGCCCTTGCCGTCGATCCAGGAAAACAGATTGGCGACGACGAGATCGGCCATGGCGCGGCGGGTGTGGCGCGAGGCGGAGCCGACATGGGGGAGCGCGACGACATTGTCGAGTTCGAGCAGCGCCGGCGGCACGTGGGGCTCATGCTCGTAGACGTCGAGTCCGGCCGCGAGAATCCTGCCCTCTCGCAAGGCTTCGATCAGCGCCGCCTCGTCGACGATCGAGCCGCGCGCGATGTTGACGAGGACGCCGTCGGGGCCGAGCGCCGCCAACACTTCGCGCTCGACGATATGGCGGGTCGCCGCGCCGCCCGGCGCGGCGATCATCAAGATGTCGCAAGCTTTCGCCATGCCCACAAGCGAGGGATAGTAGAGATAGGGCGCGTCGTCCTGCGCCTTGCGGCCGTGATAGACGACCGTGAGCCCGAACGCTTCGGCGCGCTTGGCGATTTGCTTGCCGATGCGCCCTAGCCCGAAAATCCCCATGGTGCGTCCGCGCAGCGAAGCGGTGAGCGGAAAGCGCGCGTTTCGCCAGCGCCCCTCGCGAAGATAACGCTCGGCCTGCGGCAACCGCCTGACCGCGGCGAGCGTCAGCGCCATCGCGATGTCCGCCGTGTCTTCGTCGAGCACGCCGGGCGTATGGGTCACGACGATCCCGTGCGCGCCCGCCCAGGCGGCGTCGATATGCTCGTAGCCGACGCCCAAACTGACGACGATCTCCAGATTCGGCAGGCGGCGCATCAACGCGGCGTCGACGGCCGCGAAAGTGGAGACGACGGCGCGGATGCGCGGCGCGATCGCCTCCAGCGTCGCCTCGCGGTCCGGCGCGCGCCACAGCCGATGCAGCGTGACGCGCTCTTCGATCCTATCGGCGATTTCCGCCATGCCCTCGGCGGGCATCAACACTTCGTACGCGGTCACGTTTTCCGCCTTCCCCTCGTTTGGCTCCGCCGCACCATGCGACAGGACCTTCGACCCGACAAGCCGGCGACGAGCCTGCTCTTTCGCGCCGACGCCGGACGTGGCACATCCCACGCCCATGTCGACCCCGCCCGATCTTCCCCCCGCGCGCCGGCGCCCTATGGTGCGTCGGCTGATGCTCAGGGACTTCCGTTCCTACGCGACGCTCGATCTCGCGCTCGATGGCGCGCTGATCGTGTTTTGCGGCGAAAACGGCGCGGGAAAAACCAATCTCCTCGAAGCCCTGTCGCTGTTCGCGCCTGGGCGCGGCCTCAGGCGCGCCGAACTCGCCGCTTGCGCGCGCGTCGGCGGGGCGGGCGGCTTCGCGATTTCGATCGAGGTCGAGGACGAGGGCGCTTCGCGCCAGCTCGGCGCGGGACTCGAGTTGAACGCCGCCGATGGCCAGCCCGAGCGGCTCAACCGCATCGATCGGGCGCCGGTCGCCTCGGCGCGCGCCTTCGCCGATCACGTCCGCCTGGTCTGGCTGACGCCGGCGATGGACAGTTTGTTCGCAGGGCCGGCGAGCGAACGGCGCCGCTTCCTCGACCGGCTGGTCCTCGCGCTCGATCCCAATCACGGCGCGCGCGTCAGCCAGTTCGAGCGCGCGCTGCGCGGGCGCAACCGCCTGCTCGAAGAGGGCGCGCGCAACGCCCCTTGGCTCGACGCGATCGAACGCGAGGCGGCGGAACTCGGCGTCGCCGTCGCCGCGGCGCGGCTCGAATGCTTGACCCGATTGAAGGCCTTGATCGCGCTCCATCGCGACGACGCTTCGCCCTTTCCTTGGGCCGATCTTTCGCTCGAGGGCGAGATCGAGGCGCTGGCCGCGCAAAATCCCGCGCTCGCCGCCGAGGACAAGTATCGCGCGCTGCTGCGCGGCAATCGCGGACGCGACGCGGCGGCGGGACGCACGCTGATCGGTCCGCACCTCGGCGATCTCCAGGTCTTTCACGGCCCCAAGGGCGAGCCCGCGGCGCAGTCTTCTACGGGAGAGCAAAAGGCGCTGCTGGTCGGTCTGATTCTCGCCCACGCGCGGCTGGTCGCGGACATGTCGGGCCTGGCGCCGCTCGCGCTGCTCGACGAAGTCGCTGCGCATTTCGATCCGCGCCGCCGCGCCGCGCTGTTCGACGCGCTGGAGCGCGTCGGCGCGCAGGTGTTCGTCACCGGCGCGGACGCCGCCGTCTTCGCCGCGCTCGGCGAACGGGCGCGGATGTTCGAAGTCGTTCCCGGGCGGGTCGAACCCTGGCCCGGCCTCTCATGCGTGTCCGGCTTCCGAGGATAGCCAGGCCTCGTTGACGCCGAGAAGCGCCAGCGCGCGATCGTATTTGGCGTCGCAATCGGCGTCGAAGATCAGCCGCGAATCGGCGGGCGACACCAGCCAGCCGTTGGCGAGGATTTCGCTCTCCAACTGGCCCGACGCCCAACCGGCGTAGCCCAGCGCCAGCACCGCCTTGCTCGGCCCGTCCCCCTTGGCGATCGCTCGCAGGATATCGAGCGTCGCGGTCAGGCACACGCCCTCGCCGATCGCCGCCGTCGAATCCTCGACGCGATAATCGTTGGAATGGAGGACGAAGCCGCGCCCGGTGTCCACCGGCCCGCCGCGCAGCACGCGCACCGCTTCGGCGCTGGGCGGCAGGCGGATCGCCTCGGCTCGAGCGACGATGCCGAGCTGCACGAGAAGCTCGGAAAACTCGATTTCATCGGCGCGCTGGTTGATGACGATGCCCATCGCCCCGTCCTCGCGATGGACGCAGACATAGACCACCGAGCGCGCAAAAGGCCCATCGCGCAAGCCGGGCATGGCGATGAGGAACTGGCCTTCGTAGCTCTGCGCGGGCAGGGATCCCGATGGGCGACGCATGGGCCCATGCTACCCGCGTCAGGCGCGCCGGGAAAGAGGAAACCTCGAGGCCCGCGCGTTCACGTGAATTTTGATGGCCTGAAGCGCGCGCAGCGCCTAAATTGGCGGCATGTTCGCACGATTTCTTCTTTCTTGCGCCCTCGTCTGCTGTGCGGCGGACGGCGTCCGCGCCGCCGACGCCTTTTCCACGGATTGGGCGAGGACGCTGAAAGCCGACGCGCGCCTCATCGCGGGAGGGCCGGGGCTGGCGGCGTTCGAAATCCGACTGGCGCCCGGCGCCGTCACCTATTGGCGCGATCCCGGCGATTCCGGCGCGCCGCCGAGCTTCGATTTCTCCCGATCGGTCAATCTCGCTCGCGCCGAGCCGGAGTTTCCCGCGCCCGAGCGCATCTTCGAGTCCGACGGCAGCCAAGCGTTCGGCTATGAAAAAGCCGTCATCTTCCCGATTGCGGTCGAGGCCCTCGACCCCTCGAAGCCGGTGACGCTGGCGGTCAACGCGACTTACGCGGTGTGCGAAAAAATCTGCCTTCCCGCCAAGGCCAATTTGACCCTGACCCTGTCTGAAAGCGCCGCCACGCCCTACGCCGCTTCGATCGCCGCGGCGCGCGCATCGACGCCGCGGCGCGTCGATTGGCGCTCGCTCGGGGCTGAGCTCGCATCCATCGATGCGCGCGACTGGCGGCTTTGCCTGCCCGCCGAGCCCGGCCCGGCGCGCGATCTCTTCATCGAGGCGCCCTCCGGCTGGTGGCTGTCGACCAAAGCGGAGCAAAACGCAGGCGGGCGCGACTGCTTCGCCATCGCGTTGCGCGAAAAGCCGGCGGACGGGGCCTTTCCGGTGGCTGCGCGCGCGACCATCACCGGCGGCACCGGCGCGCTCGACGTCACGCTCACGTTGGCGCCGAAGTCTTGAGCGCGCGCGCCGCGTGGCGATAGACTGAGGCTTTCCCCAACGGAGGACGGGTTATGACCATCAAAGTCGGCGACAGACTGCCCAACGCGACCTTCCGCCTGGCGACCGCCGACGGCGCGCGGCCGGTGACGACGCAGGAATTCTTCGCCGGCCGAAAAATCGTGCTGTTCGGCCTGCCCGGAGCCTTCACCCCGACCTGCCACAACAACCACCTCCCGGGCTTTCTCGCCCACGAGGCCGAATTCAAGGCCAAGGGCGTGGCCGAGGTCGCGATGACGGCGGTCAACGACCATCACGTCCTCAGGGCGTGGTCCAAGGCGACCGGGGCCGACGGCCACATCGCCTTCCTCGCCGACGGCGCCGCCGACTTCGCCAAGGCGGCGGGGCTCGACTACGACGCTTCGGCGGGCGGCCTCGGCGTGCGCTCCAAGCGCTATTCGATGCTGGTCGAGGACGGCGTGGTGAAAATCCTCAACATCGAGGACGCGCCGGGCAAGGTCGATCTTTCCGGCGCGGCGCATCTCCTCGCGCAGATGTGAGGCGAAGAGCGCGATATCATTCCGACGGCCGAAAGCGACGACGAGGCCGGGCGGCGCCACGAAGCGGGACCGCGACGCGCGGCGCCGGCCGGGACCGTCGAGGGGTTCACGGAAACCGGCGAGCCCGCCGCAAAACGATGAAGAACGAATTTCGTCTTGCGGATGTTCTTCTTTCGTTCTATCATCGCGATGTCGCACAGAGTTCGCCCGTCGACATTGAACCCGCGGCGATTCGTTTGGGGGACCAAGATTGACATCCGCGTCAGACGACTTGCCGTTCAGTATCGATCGATTCGCCCGATTTGTCGGTCAGCGCCAAGGCTGTCTCCCACTGGCAGCAAAGATCGCGGCTCAATTGCAGCACGCTGTGGCCCTTGGCACCGCTGACCACGACGGCGATCGCCAAGAGGTGGTCCCGCGCCAGTGGACAACACGGCTCGCCGCCATTGTCGGCCCAACGAATGTGTTGAAAACTGACCCTCGCGTCGTCATCCGATGTGCATGCAATGACGCCCAGACAGAGCGTCCCGCTCGCTGCAGAACGACGGAAATGCTGGCTCACCGGAATGCACCGAATACGATGTTGTTACGCATTATACCTAGTGTATTTGATTTCCCTTGTCAGGCACTAAGACATCGTTTATGATGACTCCATCATCGAATCAGGAGACTCACCGTGCTGGCGAAGCGCACGGACTGGCAAGCTCAGGTCAAGGGACTTCTAAAAGCCGAGCTGAAGCGCCGCAATTTTCGCTATGCGGACTTGGCGGCGAAGCTGGGGGCCATCGGCGTCAAGGATTCCGACCGCAACATTTCGAACAAGATTTCGCGGGGGAGCTTCACGGCCGTCTTCTTCGTGCAGTGCATGGAGGCCATTGGCTGCAAGACAATACACCTTGAGGACGAATGATGCTTGGGCGAACAGTCGGTAACGTAACAATGGCGTGCGAGGACAATCTCGCGTTTATGCGCCCGCTGCGAAGCGGATCAATACAATTGATTGTCACCTCGCCACCTTATAATATTGGCAAGGCATATGAGGCTAGGGCGTCCCTCGATACTTACGTGCAAGGTCAATCGCGGGTGATTTCAGAATGTGTTCGGTTGTTGGACCAACGGGGATCGTTGTGCTGGCAAATCGGCAATCACGTCCAAAAGGGAGAGATTTTCCCGCTTGATATGGTGCTTTATCCGGTATTTCGGGAACACGGTCTTAAGTTACGAAACCGAATTGTATGGCACTTTGAGCACGGTTTACATTGCTCAAAACGACTGTCAGGCCGATACGAGACGATACTTTGGTTCACCAAGGGCGACGACTACATATTCAACCTCGACCCTATCAGAGTTCCGGCGAAGTACCCCGGAAAAAAGTATTTCAAGGGGCCCAAGGCAGGGCAGCTTTCATGCAATCCGCTTGGTAAGAACCCAGGCGATGTATGGATTTTCCCTAATGTCAAGAACAACCACGTGGAAAAGACAATCCATCCTTGCCAGTTCCCAGTCGAACTCGTTGAACGCTTAGTGCTATCACTTACCAACAAAGGACACGCTGTTTTTGATCCCTACATGGGCGTCGGGTCCACCATTGTCGCGGCGATCAAGCATGATCGCCTCGGCTATGGTTGTGACATCGTACCGGAATATGTGAATGCTGCATGGGATCGCGTTCGCGCCTTGCGCGCGGGCGACTTGAAAACGCGGCCGATGGATCGACCTGTTTACGATCCTGACAAGCCCTATGGAGGCCATCGAGAAACTCACAAAAACGACTTTCCGCTGTTCTCGATTATCGAACGCTTGGAGCGCGTTGGATGAACATTTCTACCTACTACTCCCACTTAAATGGCCTTGAATTTCTGTTAGTTCATAAACCCTCATTATGGGAGGAAATTCAAAGAGTCATCGGGACAACAGATGCTTCTACGCGCCAGACGAAAGTATCAAAAGAAGCGCGCACAAAGGGCGATTTGTTCTATTCTCCCAAGGAAATGAATACAGCAATTAGCGAAGGCTTCAATCGCTACGGGTGGAGCGAGCGGCGCATCGACTACTGGGTTACATCGGATGCCGCACTTATTCGCAAGACGATGCTCATGGATGCTGACCGACAAAAAGCTGAAATTGAAGCTGCCGGAGAAGAGCCGCTATACTCCTATAATCAAACAGATTTTGTAAAAGATCGAGTCGCTGTTGAGGTACAGTTTGGAAAATATGCCTTTGTTGCCTACGATTTGTTTGTTAAGCATCTTGCATTTTTCATAGGAGATGTAATTGACGTTGGCGTCGAAATTTTGCCAATGAAAGCATTACAACGACAAATGTCGTCTGGAGTCAGTTACTACGAAGGGGAACTTTACAATCTTATCCGAGAGGGACGTGGTGTTCCGGCTGTCCCGCTAATTTTGGTCGGCATCGCGCCATAGGTGAACAGCTAGATAGTTTCGCGGTATCGGGCAATCAGGCCGACGAAATATACGCGCCGACGTGGCACACTTAGAGCGGGTCCCGAATAGTCAGAATCGATAGGGGGTTCCCGAATCGGGCGAGACGTGATTCACCATTCGTGCTGGGAAGGAGGCCAGCAGGGATGGCGAAGCCTTTTTCGCAAGACTTGC
>JBEKAL010000091.1:0-12981 GCA_050015935.1 Roseiarcus sp. | reverse complement strand
CCGAACCGCCCAAAGTCCATCATGCCCTGCATCGCGCCATCCTCCCACGACTCATCCCGGCAAACCGAGTGAATCGCAAATCGAACGAAACGCGAAACGGAAAAGATGTGTGTATGCCTTAGATCGCCGGGTTCATCGCGATGACGACCGGGCCTTTGGTGGTCTCCAAGGTGAGCGTATTGCCGTCGCCGCTCATTTTCTCTTCGCTCCTGATCGAATTCGGCGGGCGTCGCGCGGGCTTACTTGGCGTCGCTCGCCAGGCGCAGCGTGACGATCTTGTCGGGATTGTCGACCGCGCCGTTGTTCTCCTGCGTCCCCGCCTTGATCTTGTCGACGACGTCCATCCCCGAGACCACCTCGCCGAACACGGTGTATTGCCCGTCGAGGAACGGCGCGTCGGCGAAGCAGATGAAGAATTGCGAATTGGCCGAATTCGGGTCGCTCGCCCGCGCCATGCCCAGCGTGCCGCGCTTGAAAGGCTCCGAGGAGAATTCGGCGGGAATGTTCGGCAGATCGGACCCGCCGGAGCCCGTGCCGGTCGGATCGCCGGTCTGGGCCATGAAGCCGGGAATGACGCGATGAAAGACGACGCCGTCGTAGAACTTGCGCTTCACCAGCGCCTTGATCTGCGCGACGTGCTTGGGCGCCAAGTCGGGCCTGAGGCGGATGACGACCTTGCCGTGCTTGGTGACGAGGATCAGCGTGTTCTGAGCGTCGTCATCGGCCAGGGCGGCGCCGGCGGCGGCGGCGAGCGGAAGCGCCAGAACGACGCGGCGGCTGAAGAGCGGCATGCGGGCCTCATGAGAGCGGCGGGATCGCCGCGGCGCGGCTTGATACCACGCGCGCGCGGCAAAGCAAGCGCGCGCGGCGCCGGCCGTTTGGCCCCGCCAGGACAATTCCATTCCGGAACGATCCGCCGTCATGGCCGTCCCCAGACTTGATCGAGGGACGGCCATGGCGAGATGAGTTGATCGCCCCTACTCGGCCGCCACCTTCGGCAGTTGCGCCAGCGAGGCTTCCAGCGCGGTGTGATCGTAGTCCTGATCGACGAGCTTGCCGGCGAAATAGTCGGTGTAGGCCTGCATGTCGAAATGGCCGTGGCCGGAGAGGTTGAACAGGATGGTCGGCGACTTGCCCTCCTCGCGCGCCTTCAGCGCCTCGTCGATCGCCGCGCGCACCGCGTGGTTCGACTCGGGCGCGGGGACGATCCCTTCGGCGCGCGCGAACATCACGCCCGCTTCGAAGCACGGGGTCTGATGATAGGCGCGCGCCTCGATGAGGCCGAGCTCCAAGCAATGGCTGACCAGCGGCGACATGCCGTGGTAGCGCAGGCCGCCGGCGTGGAAGCCGGGCGGGATGAAGGTCGAGCCGAGCGTGTGCATCTTGACCAGCGGCGTCAGGTGGCCCGTGTCGCCGAAATCGAAGGCGTAGCGCCCGCGCGTCATCGACGGGCAGGCGGCGGGCTCGACCGCGATGGCGCGCACGTCGCGCTTGTCGCGCAGCTTCTTGCCCAGGAACGGGAACGCGATGCCGGCGAAATTCGATCCGCCGCCCGCGCAGCCGATGACGACGTCGGGATAGGCGTCCGCCGCCTCCATCTGTTCGATCGCCTCGATGCCGATCACCGTCTGGTGCAGCAGAACGTGATTGAGCACGCTGCCGAGCGAGTACTTGGTGTCGGCGTTCTTGGCCGCCACCTCCACCGCCTCGGAAATGGCGATGCCGAGGCTGCCCGGAGTGTCCGGGTTTTCGGCGAGAATGGCGCGCCCCGCTTCCGTCTCCCTGCTCGGGCTCGCCACGCATTTGGCGCCGTAGGTCTCCATCAGCGCCCGCCGATAAGGCTTCTGATCGTAAGAGACCCTGACCATGTAGACTTTCACTTCGAGGCCGAACACCGCGCCGGCGAAGGCGAGCGCGGAGCCCCACTGGCCCGCGCCGGTCTCGGTCGTAAGCTTGGCGACGCCTTGCTGCTTGTTGTAGAAGGCCTGCGCGACGGCGGTGTTGGGCTTGTGGCTGCCGGCCGGGCTGACGCCCTCGTACTTATAGAAGATGCGCGCTTTCGTGCCGAGCTTCTGCTCCAGCCGCCGCGCGCGATAAAGCGGCGTCGGGCGCCACAGGCGGTAGATTTCGCGCACCGGATCGGGAATTTCGATCGCGCGCTCCGCGCTGACCTCCTGGCCGATCAGCGCCATCGGGAACAGCGGCGCCAGATCGGCGGGCCCGATCGGTTGGCCGGTGCCGGGGTGCAGCACGGGCGGCGGCGGCGCCGGCAGATCGGCCATAATGTTGTACCAAGCGCGCGGAATGCGCTCTTCGCTCATCTGATACTTGACGCTCTCACCCATAACCGCCCCCTTCGCCTCGTCGCGCTAACGCTCGTCAACGGATGACGCTAGCACGAACGGGCGAGCTTGTTGAACAGCAAAATGAACCGCGACGCTACGCCGCGGCGGGGCTCTTGACGGCAGCGCCGCGACCGCGCAATCAGGCGCCGACGGCCTCGAGCCGAAGGGATCGCCGGACCGATGAGCCGTTTCGCGCGCGTGCGCCATATCGTCGAATACGCCGCGTTCCGCGCGACGGCGGCGCTGATCGCGGCCTTGCCGCTCGAAACCGCCTCGCGCTGGTCGGGCCGGGGCTGGCGCGCCATCGCCCCGCATTTAAGACGCCATCGGCGCGCCCTCGACAACCTCGCCGCCGCGTTTCCGGAGATGAGCGCGGCCGAGCGCGAGCGCATCGCTTCGGCCATGTGGGAAAATCTCGGCCGTACCTTCGCCGAATTCTTTCATCTCAGCCAAATCGAGGCGCAAGGACGTCTCGCGTTGGAGCCGCCCGAACGCTTCCAGGCGGTCGCCGCCGCCGGCCCCTTCGTCGTCTGCGGTCTGCACATGGGCAATTGGGAGTTGATGGCGCTCGCGGGCTATCGTTTCGGCGTGAAGTTGGCGGGCGTCTATCAAATCCTCAGCAACCCGCTGGTCGATCGCGCCGTCTATGCCCTGCGCGCGCCCTGGTATCTGGGCGGCCTGCGGGTCAAGTCGACGGCGACGGCGCGCGCCCTGCTCCGCCAGGCGCACGAAGGCGGCTCGCCCGCGTTCGTGGCCGATCTGCACGAGTGGCGCGGGATCGCGACGCCGTTCTTCGGCCGGCCCGCCTTTTCAAACCCGTTTCCCGCGCTGATCGCGCGCGCGACCGGCCTGCCGCTCTACGCGGTTCGCGTCATCCGCCTTCCCAACGCGCATTTTTCCATGCGCATCGAAAGAATCGAGGTCCCCAAGACCGACAATCGCGATGCGGACGTCGCCGCCGCGACGGCGGCGCTGCAGGCGCGCTTCGAGGAATTCATCCGCGAGGCGCCGGAACAATGGATGTGGGCGCATCAACGATGGCGTCGAGGCGCCGGCTTCCCGTCGGCGGGCGAACCGTGCGAGACTGACGCGGTCGAGAGCCGAAGGAGCCGCCGCTGATCATCGCCACTTGGAACGTCAACTCGGTCCGCCAGCGCCTTCCCCATCTCCTCGACTATCTCAAGGAGAAAAGCCCGGACGCGCTGTGCCTGCAGGAAATCAAGTGCCTCGACGAAGCGTTTCCGCGCGCCGAGGTCGAGGACCTCGGCTACAACGTCGCCACGCACGGGCAGAAGAGCTTCAACGGCGTCGCCATTCTCGCCAAGCGGCCGATCGAGGTCGCGCGCGGCCTGCCGGGCGATCCCCATGACGAGCAGGCGCGCTATATCGAGGCGGTGATTCCGACGGAGCGCGGCGCCGTCAGGCTGGCCAGCCTCTATTGTCCCAACGGCAATCCCGCGCCGGGCGAAAAATATTCCTACAAGCTCGCGTTCATGGACCGGCTGATCCGCCATGCGCATAAGCTGCTCGAATACGAGGAGCCGCTGGCGCTGGCGGGCGATTTCAACGTCATTCCCGAGCCGCGCGACGCCGCCCATCCCGAGCAATGGGCGAAGGACGCGCTGTTCCTCCCGCAGACGCGCGACAAATTCCGCGAACTCGTCGCGCTCGGCTTCACCGACGCGCTGCGCGCGACGAGCGACGAGGCCGGTCTCTACACCTTCTGGGACTATCAGGCCGGCGCCTGGCCCAAGAACAACGGCATCCGCATCGACCACCTCCTGCTTTCGCCCCAGGCGGCCGATCGGCTGGTACGGATCGAAATCGACAAGGACATGCGCGGCCGCGAAAAGGCCTCCGATCATGCGCCCGTGCGCATCGAGCTCGAGGACGCGTGACGCAAATCCCGTCTTCGCGTCAGACCCGCCGCGCGACCGCCCGGACGACAGCGCCCGGACCGACGTGCAGCGGCCCTTCGTCGAAATCGGCGTCCGCCTCCGCGAGCTCGATCACGTCGAGCGCGGCGAAATCCGCCCGCAGGTCTCCGATCGCATAGAGCAGCTCCCGCACCCGCGGGCCGCCGCGCGCGCCGGCCGCCTGACGCGCGAGCTGTTCGGGCCGGAACGCTTCGAGGATGACGAGCCCGCCGGGCTTCAGAGCGCCCAGAACCTTGGCGTGCAGCGCGCGCCGCTCGTCCTCGACGAGATGGAGAAAGATCAGCGCGATCACGTCGTAAGCTTCGCGCGGCCAGTCCCAGCAAAGCGCGTCGGCCTGGACGGCGTTGAGCGCGACGCCCCGCGCGCGCCAGCGCCAGCGCCTTGGCGACGCCTTGCGCGGATAAATCGAGCGTGTCGACGATCAGCCCCTGTTCGGCGAGCCAGACGCCATTGCGCCCCTCCCCGTCGCCGGGAACCAGCGCGCGCATGCCCGCTCTCAGCCGCGCGCGCTGGCCCTCAAGAAAGGCGTTCGCGATCTCGCCATAGGCGAAGCCCTCGCCGGCGTAGTGCTGATCCCACATCGCCGCCCGCTCGGCGCCGGTCTCGCTCATCGCCCCTGACCCCCGCATGAAGTTCGGCGCCCGTCAGGCCGACGCGGACAATCAACGCGTCGAGGACCGTCAAGGGCCAAGTCTTCATTCTCCGAATTTTCATCGGCGCGCCGCCCCTCGCGCGCGACCGCGATAGCAAATGGATGCGCGCGCAATATCGCATGAATTCTGATTACCAGAAAGATGTTTTCGCGCCAACGTCTGGCCGCGCTCGGCGAGCGCGGCTACAATCCTCGGCCGCGCCGAGGGGGAAGCGAACGGCGAGCGTCGCCCGAGACGACGAAACGGGAGGATCCGATGACAGTTCCGCGGCGCCTTGCGCTCCTGTCCGCTCTCGCGTTGGCCGGATGCGTTTCGACCAGCGACGAGCCCTTTTCTCTCGACGACGGCGACGCGGCGCCGGCCGCCGCGGGCCGTTACCTCTGCGCCTCCTACGACGCCGCAGGCGACAGGGTCGCGGAAACGCACGAAGGGCGGCTCATCCCGCTGCGCAGAAACAAGCAGACCCAGTACGTGTTCGTGGACGACAAGACAACGTCCGAATCGCCGTTCACGCTTCATCGCGCGAAGGGAAGCCTGTTCATCGTCGCCGTGGCGCATTCGGATGCTCCCGGCGAGGACTTCTATGTCGCGGAGTTCAGGAACGGGGATAAGGAATTCGCGCTCTATTCCGAAGGCGACGATCTCGAGGCGCGCGCGCAGGGGGCGGCGCGCGAACACGCGGTGACCTTCGCGCGCAATCAATTCTCCAGCGATCTCAGCGGTCCCGTCGATGGGCAAAAAGCCTTCATGGTCGAAATGGCGTCGGACCTGACGGGTTGGAAAATTTCGGCGGATTGCCGCGCGAAGCCGTGAGACGGGAAAACCCTGAGGTTTCTTACCTGGCGCCGCCCCTTCCTCTCTCGCGCGGGAAGGGGCGCGCGCAACGCATCGTCGAGGGCGATTCGTTCCTTGTCCGCGACCCGCGTTAGGCGCTCACGGCGCACGAAAGCGGCGTCGAAACCGTCGTCGCCTTTTTCACCGAGAACGTGACCGCGCGACAGCTTGAGGCGCATCCGGTGCATATCGATATTCCTTGACAACGGGATCAGCCGCATCTCGATAGCGATGATATCCATAACAGGATGGGAATTGGCGATTGCCGATGCGGCCGAACAGGCGCATGCTCAGGATCGCAAGGCGCTCATCCGGGAAATCCCGGTACGAGCTCTGTCTCAACGCGAGCTGGGGGGAATCCAACATGATCGGGATGGATTTCATAAGCTTTCTGATTTTGCTCATCATTAGCGTGGTGGTGTCCGCGATCTTGCACTACGGCCTGAACTACTACGTCACGCCCGGGTTCTGGTCGTTCTGCTCCAAGGTCGTCGTGGGGTGGATCGGCGCATGGCTCGGATCGCCTGTCGTGGGTTACTGGCCTCACCAGTTCCCGCTTCTGGGGCACGGGGATATTTGGTTCATCCCCGCGATCCTGGGGTCGCTGGCCGTGCTGCTGGTGGCCGTCGATCTTGGCAAGATGAGGCGCGGCGCTCCGTAGCGGGCGGCTGAACCCTGCAGCGGCCAGCAAGACCTCAAACACCGGCCGGGGTCACCGGGACGCGATGCGCAAGGCACTATTTATCCGCTTCAGCCGCCAAATCGACCGACGCCTCCTCGTGAATGTTGCTTTGCGCATCGCGTCCCCGTCACCCCGCGCGGCGCCGATCGCCGGCGAGGAAAGGATCATCCGACCCGCGCGGCGTTCACCGCGGGGCGTCGCCGCGACGGTAGTCGACGGTGAGCTCGTCGAGCTTTTGCTTGAGCGCGGGATCGAGCCGGTACGTCGCGGCCGCGAGGGATTCGTCGAGTTGATCGGGGCGGCTGGCTCCGAGCAGCGGCGCGGTGACGGCGGGATTGGCGAGCGTCCAGGCGACCGACAGCGTCGTCAGCGGCGTTCCCGCTTGGTGTGCGAGGCCCTCCAGGCTTTGGACGGTCGCGAAGGCGCGGTCGTTCCAGTAACGATCCTGGTAAATGCCGGCGCCCGTCCCCAACGTGAAGCGCGTGCCCGGCGGCGGCGCGGAGCCCGGCTTGTGTTTTCCCGTCAGCAAGCCGCCCGCCAACGGATTATAGGGTATGACTCCCAGGCCCTCTTCCAACGCCAGCGGCAGCAATTCGCGTTCGATTTGCCGAAACAGCAGGTTGTAGCGCGGCTGAATCGAGACGACGCGCGCTAACCCCTTGAGATCGCAACGGCCCAAGGCCTTCGCGACGCGGTAAGCGAGAAAGTTGGAAAGGCCGACGTAGCGCGCCCTGCCGGACTTCACGATCGCGTCCAACGCCTCGAGCGTTTCGTCGAGAGGCGTCGCAGCGTCGTCGGAATGCAATTGGTAGAGGTCGACGTAGTCGGTCTGCAAGCGACGAAGCGAAGCGTCGACGGCGTCGAGCAGATGTTTGCGCGATGCGCCTCGATCCCAGGGGTTAGGCCCGACCCTGCCGACCGCCTTGGTCGCCAAGACATAGGATTCACGCTGACCCATGAGCCAGCGACCGACGATTTCTTCGGTGCGGCCAACCGTGGCCAAGCCGCCGCCGAGCGGATACACGTCGGCGGTGTCGATGAAGTTGACGCCCGCCGAAGCCGCCTTGCTCATGATTTCACGAGCTAGATTTTCCTCGGTCTGCAAACCGAACGTCATGGTGCCGAGCGCGAGTCGGGAAACGGCAAGGCCGGTGCGGCCGAGACGGGTGGCGGGGATGCTCGTCGTATCAAGCCTTCAGATTGAATATTTTGACGCCCGCCTCCGGCGCGGCGGCTGCGGCAGGCATGCCGCGCTTGGACAGCTTCTCGTGCGCCCGCAGCAATCGACGGTCGAAGTCGACGCTCAGTCGCGGACTGATTCGGCGGCCAACGGAAACACCAGTTCCTCGAATCGGATGTCGATCACTCCCCGCTCGGCGACGCTTTCGTCTGGCGCGCCGTGCTGAAAGGCCGCCGCCGGCGGCTCTTCCGCCGGGGGAACCGGCTCTTCCGCGGGCGGAGCAACAGCGCCCGCCTCTCCATCGCCCATCGCAGTCCCGCCTGCCAATTCGCGCTCCGCAGCGAACCAAAATTCGTCGCTTCGGCCCTCCGGCTGGCCGGCCAGTCGCCAAAGCTCATACGCCCGTTCACGGACGAGCTCTTCAACGCCGCTCATTTCCGTCTCCTTCCCAAACCGCGGGGATGTCCCGCTCGTTGTCGAAATTTGTCGAACGGAAGCCGCCGTTTGAAGAGCTATGCCGGCTCTGCGACTTGAGCAAGAGGCCGTGCGGGAAAGTTTCAGGGCCCTGATTATCGAGCGCCGCGCGCGGAGGGGGAAGTCGCTTGCGCGTTTTCGATCGCCGCAAGCCTTTCTCGGCTTCCATCATGGGTTACGGAAATGGGTTGGTTACGGCGACGTGACGCGCAATGCAAAATTTATCCGCTTCAGCCGCAAAATCGACCGACGCCTCCTCATGAATTGTCGCATTGCGCGTCACGTCCCCGTAACCGCAAGATCTTTTCGCGGCGTTCGCCGTCAGGCCTTGGCGCCGTTCCGAGTATTGAGGTTCGCGTCACTGACAGCCGGGAATGGGCGTGTCGTAAGTATATTTCTCGCCTGCGAACGTCACGGTCATGCCTCCCTTCGCGCAGCATTGAACGGCGCCGGCGTCGAACGCGAACCAGTGCACGCCCTTTCCCATCGCGCCTAACGCGCGCGTGAACACGCCCTTCACCGCGGCGAGCGCGGCTGCGACGCTCGGCGGCATCGTGTCTTCCCTCAAGGCATTGAGGGCCTGCCCGGCGCCGTCGCTGACGTCCACGGCCGCTTGCTCGTCGAAAGCTATGGTTCCGTCATTGGCGATGCGACCACGAACGACGCCCAAGACCACGTATTTGTCGAGCAACTCCACCGCGGCCTTGGTTTCCGCGGTTTTCGGCACGAGCGCGGAGGCTAGCCAATAAACCAGGACGACTTCGTTGTCGCTACGATTGTCGTTTATCATCAAATAGTTCTGTGCGAGACTGGTCGGATCTTTCGACCACGGGCGAGATTCCGCCGACGAGATCGCCGAAAGTAACGCGAGAGTCGCGAGCGCCATCGCGCAAACGCCATACCTGAAATTTCGGATCATGCAGTTTCCCCCGTCATTCGGTGATTGCGAAGGCTGAACGCTCTCCGGGGATGTCCCGTTCGCTGTTGAAATTCGCGGAAGGGACGCCGCCGTTCGAAGGCTATGCCGCTTCTGCGATTTGAACAAGGGGCCGTGCGGGGGAAGTTTCAGGGCCCTGTTCATCGAGCGCCGCGCGAGGAGCGGGAGTCGCCTGCGCGCTTTCAATCGCCGGAGGGGTTGCGGCGATCATGGTTCGCGTCCGCTTTGCAATCGTCTACACTCGCCCGAGGTCATAATGCTGCAAGGAGATCGTTCGATGCGCATCGATTCTGTTTTCTTATTCGATCTTGACGGTACGCTCGTGGACAGCGTGTATCAGCACGTGCTCGCCTGGAAGGAAGCGCTCGACAGCGAAGGACTCGAGCTGTCCGTTTGGCGCATTCACCGCAAGATCGGCATGAGCGGCGGCCTGTTCACCAACCAGCTCGTTCGCGAAATCGGCCTCGAGATCGGCGAAGAACGCATCGAGCGACTGCGCCAACTTCATGCGAGCGCCTTTCGCCGGATGGCCGATCACATCCGGCCGCTTCCGGGCGCTCGCGAATTGCTGTCATGGCTCAGCAACGCCGGGATTCGTTGGGCCATCGCCACCAGCGGGCGGATGGAGACCGCGGCGGTGAACCTAACGGCGCTCGGCGTCGATCCCACGCGCACGCCCGTGGTGACGCGCGATCAGGTCAAGTACGCAAAGCCTGATCCGGATCTTTTTTTGGCCGCGGCCGAACGACTGAACGCGCCGATCGAGACCGCCGTGGTCGTGGGAGACAGCATCTGGGACATGCTCGCGGCGGCGCGCTGCCGAGCTCTCGGCGTCGGCCTGCTGTCCGGCGGATACGGCGCCGGCGAACTTCAGCAGGCCTCGGCTTTCCGTGTCTATGACGACCCCGCCGATCTGCTCGTTCACATCGACGAGGTTGGCGGACGGCGATGACGAGATGATCCGACGGGCGATGGGTTGCGGGGATGGGTTGCGGGGACGTGAACCGCAATGCAATGTTTGTCCGCTTCAGCCGCAAAATCGACCGACCCCTCCTCATGAACTGTCGCATCGCGCATCACGTCCGCGTAACCGTCGTAAGCGTAACCCGCTCCGCCTGATCCGTGCTCGGCGTCAAGGCCGAGCCCGTTTTACGGGTCGCGCGCCATGGGGCGTTCGCCAGAACGCCCGTCTCTCGACGGGCTATGGCGCGCGAGCCTTGACCCCTGCGCGCGGTTCGGGCTGTTGGCTTCCATGATCTTTGCTGCGCGGGGCCGGCCCTCAGGGCCGGCTTTGCTCGGCAAAGATCATGGAAGCGCTTCGCCGCGCCGTCCCGACGCTGGCGCCTCAAGGCGAACGCGAAGCGTTCGTCCGGGCGAAGCGGGCGAAGCGCAGCTTAAGGAGCGGCGCAGCCGCTTGACGGCGGCGGGGCGGCGGGGCCGGCTGGAATTGGGGATTTACGGGAGTGGCGCCGTGAGCTGTGAGCTGGCGTTGCGGCGACACGCCGGCGCAGCCGAAGTTCGAAGCGCGTTGCCCGCTCCGGTGGGGATCGGCGCGGAGAGCCTTCGCCTGCGGCGGAAGAACGCTCAATAATACGGCCATGACCCAGTCGTTGGCGATTCTCGCCGCTGTCCTCAACCTCGCCTATCTGGTCGGGCTTGCGTACATGCATTTTCTGCCGACCGGCTACAGCGTCATGGGCAACGCGGTCAGCGACTATTGCGTGGGCCCGTACGCCCGCCGGGGCAAGGCGGTCGCGCTGCTTTCGGCGCTGGGCGCCGGCTGCTTCCTGTTGGCGATGCTGTCGGCGCGGACGTTGGCGAACGAGCAGATCGCCGAGCTCGCGGCCTATGTCCTGCTCAAGATCCTCATCCTCTTCTTCCCCACGGATTTGGAGGGCGAGAAGCTGACCCGCAGCGGGATGGCCCATTACCTGATCGCCATCGCCTATTTCACCCTCGCGGTGTTCTTCACGGTGAAGCTCACCCCGATGCTGGGCGGCGACGCGCCGGGTTTCAGCCTGCATGGGACGTTGGCGGCGCTCGCGCTGGTCGTCTGGACGTCCGTCTGGCCGATGGCCATTACGCTGATTCCGGCGCTCAGGCGCGTGTTCGGCCTGTTCGAGAGAATTTTCATCGTCGCGGTGGCGGCGTGGTTTCTCGACGCCTCGCTGCTGCTTGCGGCAGCGTGACGCCGTTCGATCTGCGGTCGACGAAATGGGATCGTCCCA
Organism: Roseiarcus sp.; assembly: GCA_050015935.1. Taxonomy (GTDB): domain Bacteria; phylum Pseudomonadota; class Alphaproteobacteria; order Rhizobiales; family Beijerinckiaceae; genus Roseiarcus. Next base: position 1,711 of record JBEKAL010000091.1, on the reverse strand, counting down.
CGCGCCGCGTGCGGCTGCAAACGCTTGCGGCGTTTTCCCAGCCTCGCGGCGACACGCCGGCAAATCGCTGCTTTCGATTGGCCGCGTCGCTGCGCCGCCTTCAAGGTTCCCATCGACGCGCGCGGCGGCTCGCCCTTGACGGCGTGACGGCGAGCGCCGCGGCGGAGTGGGGAAGAGCGCGATCGGGCAAGCGGAGACGGGCGTGCGTCCGACTGGCCGATCCGAGACGCGCGGCGCGCAGATGCGGGCGTAGCGCCGGAATTGCCGCATTCGACAATGCGCGGAATATCTCTTGCCGATATCGCCGTATTCAGCGATATTGCTGGCGTGAAAACGATTGTGCTGAGCCCGGGCGCGGCCAAGGCGTTCGACAAATTGACGCCCTCGGCGCGGCGACAATTGAGCCAAGCGCTCGACGCCTACGCGATGCACGGAATCGGGGACACGAAGGCGATGGTCGGCACGCCGACGGTTCGGCTGCGCAGCGGCGATTTTCGCGTCATCTTCGACGAGGACGCGACGCGGATCGTGGTGCTGGCGCTCGGCGACCGTAGAGAGATTTATCGATAGGAGACGAGCATGGCGACGCAGACGCTGAAGACCGAATCGGGCGAGGAACTCGTTGTTCTCAGCCGCCGCGAATACGACTCGCTTCTCGCCAGGCTCGGCGACGAGGACGCCGAGGACCGCATGACGCTGATCCTCGCCGCGCAGGCGCGCGCCGAGGCGCCGTTGCCCGAACCCGTCTCCGCCGCCATTCTCGGCGGCGACAGCGTGTTGAAAGCGCTGCGCGTTTGGCGGGGCATGACCCAAGTCCAATTGGCTGAGGCCGCCGGCATCGGCCAGGGCTACCTCAGCGAGCTGGAGGCGCGCGCGAAGACCGGATCGCCGGAGACGCTGAGGAAACTGGCGCGCTATCTCGATGTAACGGCCGGGTGGCTGGTATAGCCGGGCAATGTCCGCGCCATTGCGGGGCTGGAGCCCCTCCCCCGGCCGCAGGAGAAAGGGCGCGCGCCTTCGCTGTGACGGGTCGTGGCCCGTTGTCGACGAAAAGCGACCCTCGGGCGCTTTTCGTCAGCAACGGGCCTCGATAGCCTCTTGCCGCGCCGTCCCAACGCTGGCGCTGCGAAGCGGACGAAGCGCAGCGTAGCAGCCGCGAAGCGGCTTGACGGCGGCGGGGCGGCGTGGCTAGCCGGAATTGGGGATTTACGGGCCTGTCACCGTAAGCAACCTCGTCAAGCCGCGTAAGCCTAGGCGAAAGACGCGTGCGCCCGATTCAACTCGCTCAACGCGTGGTGCTTGACTGGCGGCATAAAAGGGAGAGCGAGATGGCGACGTTATTCCGCCTAACAGGGATTCCTGAAGGACTTGTGGACAAGGAGAAGCGAGAGATTACTTTTAGAATGCAAGTTGAAGATGGTCGCCTACTCGAATTTGTCGCACCTGTGGTAGTGGCAGAACAAATGGCGTCTGCTTTAGGTGGTCTCGCCAAGCAGGTTGGACCAGCGAAGGGGCAAATGATCAACGCTCAGGTTGTAGCTCAATACGGTATTCAGAGAGATGCGTTTGGCGGTCCGGTGATACTTCAATTAGAGCGGGTCCCGAATAGTCAGAATCGATAGGGGGTTCCCGAATCGGGCGAGACGTGATTCACCGTTCGTGCTGGGAAGGAGGCCAGCAGGGATGGCGAAGCCTTTTTCGCAAGACTTGC
>JBEKAL010000090.1:0-13130 GCA_050015935.1 Roseiarcus sp. | reverse complement strand
TGGCGCCTCACGAATCGACGCCACGCAAGGAATCACAAAAGAGTCGGGCTCTTCAAGCGATTTTCTCCACCGCCGACAACCGACTCAAATGACTCGAAAAGTCTCTGGACGGACACTTAGACACGCTCGGCGAATTTGGTTACGCCGACGTCAGTTGACCCGTCTCCTCGCGCCGAGGCCGAAGGAATGAGCACGCCATTGCAAGACGCGCCGACGCACGAACCGTCGGAGCTGGCCGGCCTGTCGTCGGCCCAGGCCGCGTCCCTTCGAGCGGAATTCGGTCCGAACGCCGTCGTCGAGGAACAGGTCCATCCTCTGAGGCGATTCGCGCGCCATTTCTGGGCGCCGGTGCCGTGGATGCTCGAGGCGGTGATCGGACTGCAAATCCTCCTGGGCGAATGGCTTACGGCGTCGATGATCGCGGCGCTTCTTCTCTTCAACGTCCTGCTCGCCGCCTTTCAGGAAAGTCGCGCGGACGCGGCCCTGGCGCTTCTCAAGCAGCGCCTGACTTTGACAGCGCGCGTCAAGCGCGACGGCGCCTGGGTCGACGGCCCCGCGGCCGATCTCGTTCCCGGCGATATCGTCCAGGTTTCGCTCGGGGACGTCGTTCCCGCCGACGTCGTCATCGTCGACGGCTCTTTGTTGCTCGATCAATCCATGCTGACCGGCGAATCGATTCCTGCCGAAACGGGGGCGGGAAAAACCGCCTACGCCGGCGGCCTGGTGCGTCGCGGCGGGGCGATCGCGCGCGTCACGGCGACGGGAACGCGCACCTACTTCGGGCGGACGGCGGAGCTGGTGAGCGTCGCCCATGTGGAGAGCGCCGAACAGAAGGCCGTGCTCGGCGTCGTTCGCAATCTCACGGCGATCAATTTCGTCATCGGCGCCGGGCTTGTCGCTTATGCGTTCGCCAACAAAGTCAGCGGTCAGCAAATCCTGTTGCTCGTCCTGACGGCGTTGCTGTCGGCGGTGCCCGTCGCCTTGCCCGCGACATTCGCACTGGCCGCCGCGTTGGGCGCGAAGACGCTTGCGATGAAAGGGGTCCTGCTGACCCGGCTGTCTTCCTTGAACGAGGCCGCCATGGTCGACGTTATCTGCTGCGACAAGACCGGCACGCTGACGATGAACGAATTGGCCGTGAGCGCAATCCGCCCGGTGAAGCCGGGTTATGACGAGGCGGATGTCCTCGGCTTCGCCGCGCTGGCTAGCTCGACCGAAGGCCAGGACCCGATCGATTCCGTCATCCGGACGATGGCGGCGACGGGCGAAGGCCCGGGGCGCGCGCCGTCGACCGCGGCGCGCTTCACGCCGTTCGATCCGGCGACCAAAATGGCCGAGGCCATCGCCGTCGAGGCGGGCCGCGAGATTCGCGTGGTCAAGGGCGCGCCGGCGGTCGTCGCAACGGCGGCGCCGATGACGCCCGCAGCGGAAAAAGAGCTGGAGGCGCTCACGCTGGCTGGATGCCGAACGATCGCCGTCGCCGCCGGGCCGAGCGACTCGCTGGAACTGATCGGCCTCATCGCGTTCAGCGATCCTCCGCGCGCCGATTCGGCGGAATTGCTGACCGAGCTGCGGTCCTTGGGCGTGCTCCCGGTCATGGTCACCGGCGACGCGGCCGCCACCGCGGCGACGGTCGCTCGCGAGATCGGGCTCACGGGACCCGTTTGTCCGCCGGGCGACATTCCCGAGAGCGTCGGGCCGAAAGACTTCGCCGTCTACGCCGGCATTTTCCCCGAGCAGAAGTTTCGTCTGGTCAAGGCGTTCCAGCGGGAGGGCCATGCGGTCGGCATGTGCGGCGACGGCGCCAACGACGCGCCGGCGCTGCGCCAAGCTCAAATGGGCATCGCGGTGTCGACCGCGACCGACGTCGCGAAGGCGGCGGCGGGCGTCGTGCTGACCGAGCCGGGTCTCGGCGGCATCGTCGCCTGCATTCGGGAAGGGCGATCCGCGTTCCAGCGCATCCTGACCTATACGCTGACGATCCTCGTCAACAAATGCGTGACGCTCATCGTGCTCGGCGCCGGCCTGATCATTACCGGGCACGCGGTCCTGACGCCGCTCTTGCAGGCGCTCTCGATGCTCACCAATGACTTCGTGACGATGGCGCGAGCGGCGGACCGGGCGCGACCGTCCTCCTACCCGAACGCTTGGCGCGTCCGGAACCTGACGCTCGCCGCAGTCCCGCTCGGCGCCTTCAGGCTTCTCTATCTGGTGGCGATTCTCGCCGTGGGTTGGTACGGGATGCGCTTCAGCCCCGGCGAGATGCAGACGCTCACGTTCGCGATGCTCGTCTTCGCCGGCCAGGGAAACGTCTATGTGCTGCGCGAGCACGGCCGCCTTTGGAGCTCGCGTCCGGCACCGGTCATGCTGCTCGCCTCCCTCTGGGATGTCGTCCTGGTCGCTGCTTTCGCCGCAGGCGGCGTTCTGATGAGCCCGCTCCCCGTAAGCGTGATAGTCTGGCTTCTCGCAACGACGGTCGTCTTCACCCTGGCGATGGACTCGATCAAGCTGGCGGTGTTCGCGCGCTTGCAGGTTGATTGATTTTTGCACTGCGCCCCATCGCCATATTCCTCGCCGCCAACCCCAACTTGGGAGAGCCCAGATGTCACGCGTCTTCATTTCCGGATCGTCGACCGGCCTCGGTTTGATGGCCGCGCGCCTCCTCGTCGAACAAGGGCATCGGGTTGTGCTGCATGGTCGTGACCGCGCCCGCGCGGAGGACGCCCGCAGGGCGCTGCCGGAAGCCGAGGCGGCGGTCGTCGGCGATCTTTCCAGCATCGCTCAGACCCGCGGCGTCGCCGACGAGGTCAACAGGCTCGGCCGCTTCGACGCCGTCATCCACAATGCGGGGGTCGGCTATCGCGAGGCGCAGCGCGTCGAGACCGAAGACGGGCTTCCCCACGTCTTCGCGATCAACACGCTCGCGCCCTATATCCTGACCGCGCTGATCGAGAAGCCCAAGCGGCTCGTCTACTTGAGTTCCGGCCTTCACCGCGGCGCGTCGGCGAACGTCGACGATCTTGTCTGGAAAAAGCGCTCCTGGCGAGCGGCCGAGGCCTATGCGGAGAGCAAGCTGCACGACGTTCTCTTGGCCTTCGCCGTCGCCCGACGCTGGCCCGGCGTGTTCTCGAACGCTTTGGAGCCGGGATGGGTGGCGACCCGCATGGGCGGTCCCGGCGCGCCCGACGATCTCGATCAGGGACGCCGGACCCAGGCGTGGCTGGCGGTCAGCGACGACGACGGCGCGCGCGTGACCGGCCAATATTTCTTTCACATGCGCCCTCGGGAGCCGAACCCCAGCGCCTATGACGTCGACCTCCAGAATGAGCTTCTCGAAGCCTGCTGCGAGCTTTCAGGCGTCGCGCTGCCGGCGTAGGCCGCTCGACCGCCTCGCGGCGTCCGCTTCCACTTCGACCCGCCGGCGCGAATCGACGAAGCGATCGACTTCGACGGACCTCCGGGCGGGCCGCGCGAGGCGCGGACGAAACGCGCCCGCCGCCTCGTCGCGGATTGGAAACGCCGCCCTCCCGACCAGCCGTGTCGTTCCCCTACCCACGCCCGGGCGTCAACCACAGTTTCGGGCCGCGCTGTAGCGGAAAACCGGGCCGACGGCCAACGGGCCCGACGTGCGGACCGCCGGGCCGGCGCGGATGGAATTCGGGCCGCCGCGGATGGAATTCTGGATGCTGCCGCGGGACCGGGAAGACGCAAAAACCGTCATAGCGCCTGATCTCGCCCGGCCCGCACGGTCTGGGCGCGCGGATGTAGATGCAGGCGCCGTTGACCGGCGTCAGACCGGGCGGGCAATAGCCTTGGCCGCCCGTCGGGTGGCAGAGATTGTCGGGTCCCGGCGTTTCGCCCGCCGGACAATCGATCACGCAATTTCCCTCCTCGGGATGATAGCCGGGCTGGCATGCTTGCACGCACTCGCCGTCATGCACGTCCTGCCGGGGACAGCACTCCCCGCCGGGCAGGCGAATTTCGCCCTCCGGGCAGACCTTGGAGACGCACTTGCCGTCATGCACGTCCTGCCGGGGACAGCACTTGCCGTCGGGCAGGCGGATTTCGCCTTCCGGGCAGATCGTGGAGACGCACTTGCCGTCATGCACGTCCTGCCGGGGACAGCACTCCCCGTCGGGCAGGCGGATTTCGCCTTCCGGACACGCCTTGACGCACTTGCCGTCGCGCACGTCCCGTTCGGGGCAGCATTGCCCGTCGGGCAATCCGACCTCGCCGTAGCCGCAGCATTTGCGCGACCGCCAGGCCGTTTCGCCGGGCGGACACATCCGCTCGCAGCCGCCGCGCAGGTCCGCCTGAGCGCCGTCCGGACAACGGGCCAGCCACGCGCATTGGATCGAATCGTCGGGCCCGCGTAGCGGCGCGGCGCCGATCGGACAGCCCAGATTGCCGCCGCGCAGGGGCTCGCATTCGCCGTTGGCGCCGGGCATAGCGCCGCGCGGGCAGCATTGCACGCCCTCGCCGTGGCCCGGCGGGCATCGCGGCGCCTGACACAGGCGGCCGAAGCGCGTGAAGTCCGGCGGACAGGCCGCCGGTCCCGGCCAATCCGCGACCGGGGTCACCGGGGCAGGAAGGACGAACGCGCTCTGGGCGCAGCCGCGCAGAATCGCGATGTCGCCGAGATGGCCGTGAAAGGCGGGATCGCCCGAATCGTCGAAATAATTGGCGAAATAGCTCTGCAGCGGCGGAACGTTGTCGGGCAGCACGGCCTCGATTCCATTGCCTTGCAGGCCGTTGAGCGGCAGCGGTCCGCTCGCGGCGAGTTCGGCGGCCAGAGCCGGGTCGTCGGCGGCGCGCAATTGCTCGCCCGTCGTCCACAGGAAGCCGCCGCAGGCGCCCGGATCGAGACTGCCGTCCGGCTGGTAGCCGAAGCCGATCGCGACGCCGCCATTGGCGTTGCGCAGCGCCGCGGCGAAGCCGATCGCATATTCGTCCGGCTCGGCCTGCCAGGCGGGCGGGGCAGCGGCGTCGAGCTGCAGCAGACGATAGCGCAGCGCCCGGCTGGTCGCCGGTTGGGCGAGGGCGAGGAAATCGAAGGCGCCGGTCGGCGCGCCGCGTTCGCCGAGGATCATGCGGCCGCGATCGTCGAAGACGATCTTGGAAATCTCGCTGGGGGCGTCCCCTGGCGGGACCTGGAGCTCGATCCGCGCATCGGCGCCGAAGGCGCCGCTGGGCTGGATCGCCACGGACCAGATGCGCAGGCCGTCGGCGACCGCGTAATAGAGGCGGCCGCCGTGGACCGCCAGGCCGAAAACGCGCCGCTCGGGCGGCGCATAGCCCCAGCTCGCGGGGTCCTGGCTATGGAAGTTCGGACTGGCGATGTCGAGGCGCGCGGCGGGATCGAACGCGATCGCGGACAGGCCCGCCGCCTTGCGGCCGTCCACGCCATGATCGTAGCGGCCGATCTCGACGCCGTTCAGCCCGAAGCGATGGATCATGCCGGTCGCCCGATCGGCGACGATGAGGCTGCTCGAGGCCGGATCGAAAGCCAGGCCGCCAAGGGCGGGGCCGGGGTTGGGCGCGCCGTCCAGGGTCACGTTGGCGAACAGCGAGACGTTTCCGCTGGCGCCGTCGATGCGCCAGATCGAACCCGGCCCGCCTTGCATCGCGGCGGGGCCGAACAGGCCCGGCATGAACGCGGCCCCCGGGGCGCCGTCGGCGAGGCGCTGGGGCGGCTTGCCGGCCTCGACCGCCGGCAGGACGATGGGCAGACCATAGGCCGAGCTGGCGGCGAGATAGATGTTGGGCGGGACGGCCTTGTCCAGCGCGACCGCAAAAACCTGGCCGACCTGGGCCGCCGTCGCGGTGAACGGCTTAGGCGCCGGCAGCGCTTGCGCTTGCGGCGGGCCGCCGGCGTTGCGCAGATCGACGACGCGCGCCGACGGACCGGCGGGATCGATGAACGTGACGGCGACCGGGTCGACTCCTTGCGGCGCCGGCGTCATCGCGCTCGCGCCGGAAAAGCCGCTGACGACCGCTTCGCCGTCGGCGACGACCGCGCCGCCGCTCGACTGCGCCGCGACGGGATTTTCCAGCGCCGGCGCCGTCAGGCCGAGGCCCCCCAGCACGGCCAAGAGCGCGATCCTCGCGCCGAGGGCCTTCACGCTTGGCGCGCGCGGCGCCGACACGGTTTTAGAGAATTCAGCGCCGTGAGGAGTCGAAGCTGCTGCGGCGGCTCGGATTGCTGCGTCCATAGGCTCCTCCCAAGGCGACGATCGGCGCGCAAAACATTGGAAGCAAGGCGTATCGGTAGGCAATCGGGCGGCGATATCCGATCACTATCGCCGAATTCATCATTTGGCGCAAGTTTGTGACCTCGAGGCGGGATGACGTAAGGCTGGTTACGGGACGCGACACGCGATGGAATATTGATCCGCTTCAGCCGTAAAATTCGCGGATGCCTCCCGATGAATTGTCGCATTGCGTTTCGCGTCTCTATGAGCGGGCCTCGAAGACGATCCCGCCGCCCGCCGCCTCGTCGCCGCGGCGCTCTGCGCCGAACAGGCGATCGACCTCGTCGACCGCGGCGCGACGCGCCTGCATTTCTATACGATGAAGCGCGCCGATTTAGTGTTCGCGATCTGTCATTTAATCGGGCTGTGGGCGAAGGGCGAGATCGCCAGGCGCGCCGCCGAAACGCCGGCGCCGATCACGCGGCGAAGGCGTCCTGTGAAAAAGCGGGAACCGGTCTTGCGGCAAAGACACGCTCCGCCCAGGACATAGAGCGGGGCCCCGATTCCGCGTAAACGGGCCTTGGTCCATGACAAGACGAGTGGGCGTTAATCATTTTGGCAAATACGGGCCCTGTCGCCGTGATTCCGTGATGTCGTCGAGCGCTTCTTCAACAAGCTCAGCGCTTCAGGGCCATCGGAACGCGTTACGAAAAACACGCCGCCGACTGCCTCGCTCTCGTCAAACTCGCCACTGTCAAAATTTGGATGCGATTTATGAGTCGGCGGCCAGGCCAAGGCTCAGGCGGTGCGGGCGCTAATTGCAGGCCCAACCGACATCGAATCCATGACTGCAAGCTTGGTCATTTTTTGCAGCAAGATTGACATATGTTGCAGGATATGGCCAGTATGTAGATGGGCGAATGCTGGACAACATTACCTTTGGAGGAGGACGCGATGCGTATTTCTCGTGTTATCGGTTGGGCTTGGACCTCGACTGCGGTCGCCGCGTTGGCCGTGGCGGGCTGCTGTTTCGGGCTGGCCACCAGTGCTGCGGCGGCTGACCCGGCAACTGAAGGCAAGAACATTTCGTTCGTGCCGGGAGTGACGGGCAACGCGTTTTACGTGAGCATGGAGTGTGGGATCCGGGCCGAGGCGGTCAAGTACGGCTTCAAGATCAACTTTCAGGGTGCGCAGGCGTTCGATCCGACCCTACAGATACCGATTGTCGACGCCGTCGTAGCGTCGAAACCTGCCGGTCTGTTGATTGCGCCGACGGATTCCAAGGCGCTGTTCATCCCGATCTCTCACGCAGTGGCCGCCGGCATCAAGGTCGCCTTGGTCGACACGACACTCGATGATACGTCGCAGGTCATCACGGCGATTGCTACTGACAACACCGCCGGCGGCGCGGCCGCCGCTGACGCACTGGCGAAGCTTATCGGCGAGAAGGGCGAGGTCATGGCGATTGCGTTCCAGGCTGGCGCCAGCACTTCCGACCAGCGTCAGAAGGGATTCGAAGGCGAGATCAAGAAGTACCCAAACATCACCTATGTCGGATTCCAGATCTCCAACAATAACCCGTCTACAGCTGCTGCCGAAGTGGGGTCGACTTTGGCCGCGCATCCGAACCTCGCCGGCATCTTCGCCACCAACGACCGGTCCGCGGAAGGCGCCGCCACCGGATTGCGGGTCGCGAACAAGGTCGGCGTGGTCAAGATTGTCGGGTTCGATGCGGGCGACACGCAGATCAAGCAGCTCGAGGACGGCATCGTCCAGGCCCTCATCGCTCAGCGGCCGTATCAAATCGGCGTCGACGGAGTGGATGCAATCGCCGCGGCGTTGACCGGGAAGAGCGTGGATCACTCCGTGACGACCGGCACGGTGACCATCACCAAAGATAATCTGCAAGAGCCGGATATCCAGAAGGCCTTGTACACGCTCAAGTGCAATTGACGCTAGAATCGCTTAGAGTGTCGGGCGCCCGAACTGTCCTCGGGCGCCCGGCGCCGCAGCGGCCATCGTCTCGGCTTCCATCTCCGCAGGGTTTCTCCCGGCGGGGAGGGCCGCAAATCAGTTGGTGAAGGCGCCATCTCATGTCGGACGCCCCTCTGATCGAAGCCCGAGGCATCGTCAGGCATTTTGGTCATGTCCAGGCGCTGCAAGGCGCCGACTTCAGCGTCGGCCGGGGCGAGATCGTCGGCTTGATCGGGGACAACGGCGCCGGGAAGAGCACCCTCATTCGGATTCTCTCGGGCACCGATCGCCCAGACGGCGGAGAGATCCTCGTGAACGGCCGTCTCGTGCATTTTAACGGGCCACAGGATGCCCGCGCCGTCGGCATCGAGACCGTTTATCAGGATTTGTCCCTCGCTCCCGACCTGGACACGGCCGCGAACGTGTTTCTCGGGCGGGAACTTGTAAAGCGCGGTCTTCTGGGACGGCTCGGCGTCTTGGACAAGTCCAGGATGGTCCGTCAAGCGGGCGAGGCCCTAGCGAGGCTGGGCGTGACGATCCGCGCGTCTTCCGAGGTGTTCACGCTCTCCGGGGGACAGCGGCAGAGCGTGGCGGTGGCCCGCGCCGCAATGTGGGCCACGAGCGTAATTTTCATGGACGAGCCCACCGCCGCGCTTGGCGTCGTACAAACCAAGGGCGTGCTCGATCTGATCCGGCGGATACGAGACGCCGGCGCCGCCGTGGTCTTTATCAGCCACAACTTTCCCCAGATCATGGAGATCACGGACCGAATCGTTATTCTGCGCCTGGGCCGGACGGTTGGACAGATCGCAGCCTCGGCAGCCTCCGTGGACGATCTCGTCAGGGCGATGATGTCGGGCATACTCCGGAACCAGGCCGCATGAACGAGCGCAGCGGACCATTCAGAGGAGTTACGCCCACGACCGAGCTCTCACCTGACGAACAAATCGTCGGCGATACGTTCGGGCACCGGATCCGGAGCGTCCTGAGCAGCCAGTCGGCGGCGCTCTTTCTCGTCCTCGTCGCGCTGGCCGTGTTCTTCTCGGCGTTACGCCCCGATGCGTTTCCCCAGCTCGACAACGTCATGAACATGGCCACGAACGCCTCCATCCTTCTTGTCCTGGCGGTGGGCAGCACGTTCGTTATCCTGACGGGTGGAATTGACTTGTCCGTCAATGGGGTTCTCGTGTTCTCCGGCGTCATCGCGGCGATGGCCATGGTCGCTGTCGGCGGGGATAGTCCCGGCGTCCTGCTGGTCGGCCTTGTATGTGGGGTCGTGGCGGGCACGGCCTGGGGCGTGCTGAACGGCTTCCTCGTGGCGCGGGCCAGCATTCCGGCTCTGATCGTGACTTTGGGAACGATGGGGATGTCGCTTGGGTTCGCCATGCTCTTGACCCGTGGAGTGGATATTTCGGACGTGCCCGAGAGCCTTGTGCTGACGGTGGGTTCCGGCAGGTTAGGCGGGATCCCGATTCTTGTGATCGTCACGGCCGTGGTTGTCGTTGTCGGAGCGCTGATACTGATATTCACCAGATTTGGTCGGTACACGTACGCCGTTGGATCTAGCCCCGAAGCGTGTCGACGGGCCAGCATCGACGTCACGACGCACCTGATCAAAGTCTACATGCTCGCCGGGATGCTCTCGGGTCTAGCGGGCTATCTTTCACTGGCTAGATTCGCCACGACCACCCTTGGCGGCCATACGACGGACAACCTCCAGGTGATCGCCGGCGTCGTGATCGGCGGCACGAGTCTATTCGGCGGCTCGGGAGGGATGATGGGCACTGTAATCGGCATCATCATTCCCGTCATGCTGCTCAACGGCTTCGTCGTTCTCGGGCTCCCGCCCTTCTGGCAACAGGTTGCCGTGGGGGCAGTGTTAATCGGCGCGGTCTATTTCGACCAGCTGCGCAGGAAGTTGAGGAATCGCTGACCAGGCGGGCCGCCCGCGTCGGTAAAATCGTCTATCTGGCCTTAAGGAGTGACCGATTATGCTGAAATCACGTCTTCTTCACCCCGAGATCTTGGAGGCCCTGGGCCGCGCAGGCCACAGCTCGAAGATCCTGATCGCCGACGGCAACTATCCCTTCGCGACCCAGCTCGGACCGAACGCTCGGCTCGTCTCGCTTAATTTGTCGCCGGGGTTGGTCAACGCCACCCAAGCGCTCGAGGCGATCGTCAGCGCGGTCCCCATCGAGGAGGCGACGGTCATGAAGCCTGTGACTTCCGGGCCGTACGCGCTCAAGAACGAGCCTTCGATCTGGTCGGATTTCCAGCGGATCCTCAAGGCCAGTGGGTCGAGTTCGGACCTGAAGCAACTCGAGCGCTTCCCGTTCTTCGATGCCGCCAAAGATCATAACGTCGCATTGACGATCGCCACCGGAGAGCAACGGCTGTACGCCAACCTCTTACTCCAGATCGGCGTCGTCTTCCCGGAATCCGGTCAATGAGCTACGTGCCTGCGCCGGAGCGGTACGAGCGCCTGCCCTATCGCCGCAGCGGCCGAAGCGGCCTCGATCTGCCGGCGATCTCGCTCGGGCTGTGGCAGAATTTCGGCGGCGTCGACGCGCTGGAGACCCAGCGCGCGATCCTGCGCCGCGCCTTCGACCGCGGGGTCACCCATTTCGACCTCGCCAACAATTACGGCCCGCCTTACGGCTCGGCCGAGGAGAATTTCGGCCGCATCTTCGGCGCGGATTTCCGTCCCTATCGCGATGAGCTGGCGATCTCGACCAAGGCCGGCTACGACATGTGGCCCGGCCCCTACGGCGAGTGGGGCTCGCGCAAGTATCTGCTCGCCAGCCTCGACCAGAGCCTCAAGCGCATGGGGCTCGACCATGTCGACATCTTCTATTCGCACCGGATGGACCCCAACACGCCGCTCGAGGAGACCATGGGCGCGCTCGACACCGCAGTGCGCGCCGGCAAGGCGATCTATGTCGGCGTCTCCTCCTACTCGCCTGACGCGACACGCAAGGCGGCCGCGATCCTGAAGTCGCTTGGCACGCCCTGCACCATCCACCAGCCCTCCTATTCGATGATCAACCGCTGGATCGAGCAGGGGCTGCTCGCCACGTTGGGCGAGCTCGGCATCGGCTGCATCGGTTTCTCGGCGCTGGCCCAGGGCATGCTCACCGACAAGTACCTTGCCGGCGCGCCGACCGGCAGCCGCGGCGCCACGGGTGGATCGGGGGCATTGTTCAAGCCGGAGTTTTTGGCGCCCGAGAACCTCGCGCACATCAAGGCGCTGGCCGGCATCGCCAAAGAGCGCGGGCAGAGTCTAGCGCAGATGGCCATCGCCTGGACGCTGCGCGATGCGCGCGTCACCTCGGCGTTGATCGGCGCGCGCACGGTGGCGCAGCTCGACGATTCGCTCGACGCCTGCAAGAAACTCGACTTCACGCAAGCCGAACTTGCCGAAATCGACAAGCACGCGATCGAGCTCGGCGTCAACGTATGGACGCAATCGTCCAACGCCAAGGCGATGTGAGGGGGGCCACGGCGATGCGCGAACTGTTCAAGTCAAGGAGCCGACAGCAGATTTCCGTTGTCGGTCCCGATTTCCCGCGCAAAGCAAAACCCATCGCTTTCGATCTTCTGTCTGCGGCGCAGCGGCCCGTGCTGCGCCATCCAATACGTCTCGACCCGTCGGGAGGCGGCGGCGTGCGAGATTGCGCCGTGATGAAATGAAAACCACCGTGGGACGCGGCGACCCGCCGGATACGATTGGCGATTCGAACGCGAGATCTCATCTGAAGCGAGCTTCGACAATCAGCGACATCGCCAGCGCCGTTGGCGTGTCCGCATCGACCATTTCTCGCGCGCTGCGACGACCTGCAATGGTCCGTGACCAAACGCGCCTTCGAGTCACGAAAGCCGCGGAAGAACTCGGCTATCAAGTCCATCTGGTCGAACCCCCCGCCATCGTGGGACAAACGAATTTCATCGGGCTCGTCGTTCCTGACATCGTCAACCCGTTCTTTGCCGCCCTCATCAAGGCGGCGGTCAACGAGGCCCGCAGGTGCGGCCGCAGTGTGGTTCTTGCGGATACCGACGGGGAACCGATCGCAGAATCCGAGATCATAAACTCGATCGGCCAGCGCGTGGATGGCCTCATCGTAATGTCGTCGCGGCTCGGCGAGGCTGACCTCAAACAGTTAAGCGAGACGGGATTCGGTCACGCCGCCAAGACCATCCCGCTGGTCCTGATCAATCGAGACCTGCCCGGCATCCCGTCGGTCCTCATCGACTACGGATCGGGCATGCGCCAAGCCGTCGAGCATCTTTCGGCGCTCGGACATCGTGTCATCGTCTACGCGGGAGGGCCGCCGTTTCTTGGTCCGATGGAAACCGTCGCCAAGCGTTTGAAATCGTGGCCGGCGAAAATGACGTTGACGGAATCGTTCTCGGACCCTATGCGCCGAACTTCGATGGCGGCGTTCAAGCGGCCGATGTAGCGCTAGCCCGGTCGGCTACTGCGGTTATCGCCTACAACGACCTTATGGCGTTCGGCGTCATTTCACGCCTGCTCAGCAGGGGAATATCTATTCCCGCGGCCTTCAGCGTCGTTGGCTTCGACGATATCCCGGCCGCCTCCACTTGGTCTCCACCGCTCACCACCGTAGCCGCCCCGACCGCCTCGATAGGCAGGATGGCGATGCAGACGGCGCTTAAGCTCATGGCCGGGAAATCTGCGCTCGACGAAAATTGCCGCAGACTGACTTGCCATCTCGTGATCCGCGGGTCGACGAGTGCGAGGTAGGTTACGGGGACCTGATGCTGGACTGCAGCAATTCATGAGCAGGCATCGGTCGATTTTGCGGCTGAAGCGGATAAATATTACAGGCTCTTCGACGTTTCAAGTGGATTTGAGGATGTCTGGGAGCGGGGCGGCGAGCAGGTAGATGATGGTGACGAAGGTGGTGGTGTTGCGATAGCCGCGGGCGCGTGCACGTGCGGCCTGGA
>JBEKAL010000089.1:0-13134 GCA_050015935.1 Roseiarcus sp. | reverse complement strand
GAGTGGCGGGTTCTGCTGCGCGATCTCGACCGCCTGAGCCAAGTGCGCATCCGTCATCGCGGCGTCGATTGGCTGGCGCGCAGCGACGCCGCGCCGGCGGTGACGACGCTCTTCAAACGCGCCCAGCTCGCCCTGCCGCCGCGCGCCCGCCAGGCTCGCCCCCCGCCGCCCGCCCAACCCAAACCCGCCCGAAAACGCCGCGGCCGCCCAAGGCGTGGCGCCGCGCCGACTTGAATTTCGCTGAAACGCCAGCGCAATCAATCATTTGCGAAAATGAGGCGTTCAAGTCGGGCTTGAGGGCTTTCAGGCCCACGGACGTGTTCGCCACGCGGAGTTTTTGGCCAATGGGATGGAGATAGACGTCGAGCCAATCTTTACAAACATCGACGCCGACGTAGACTCCCGGCTGCGCGCTTCGTTCGGGCGACTTCTGACCTTGCATGCGGGACTCGCTCCCTATCATCTGTTCAGGACAAGCGCGAAGGACGGACGGACCAAGCTCATCCACGGTTTCAAGCCAGGGGGGTCACGGTCCCGCGCGCCCGACGTTCGGGGGGTGGCCACCCCCCGAGCGTCAGCTCGAAATCTTGGCAGATTCGGGCCAAAGCGAACATGCAAGGGGCGGGGTGATTGGCCGCACTGTCGCCAAGACATCGGGATGCCGTAGCCGATCCGCGTCCTTCGAGCCGCCGATCGTCCTACCCCCGCCCCTCCCCGTCCTTCTCCTCCGGCAGATCGTCGTCCGAAATCGCCCGCCAGCCGGCGCCTTCGAGGTCGTCGAACTGGCCGGTCTTCATCGCCCACAGGAACGCGGCGAGGCCGAGGCCGCCGAGCGCCAGCGCGAGGGGCACGAGATAGACGAGAACGTTCATTTTCTCGCTCCGGCGCTACGCGCGCGTAGCGCGTTGGTGGTCACCAGAATGGACGAGCCCGACATCGCGAGGGCCGCGATCAGCGGCGTCGCATAGCCGAAAATCGCGATCGGCACGGCGATGAAATTGTAGATCGCCGACAGCCAGAGATTCTCCACCATCAGGCTCTTGGCCTTGCGCGCGAGATGCAGCGCGTCGGCGACGGGCGCGAGCCGATCGCCCAGGAACACCGCGTCCGCCTGCGCCTGGGTGAGATGGGCGGCCGAGATCGGCGAAATCGAGACGTTGGCGCTCGCCAGCGCCGGCGCGTCGTTGAGGCCGTCGCCGACCATCAGCACGTGGCGGCCCTCGCCTTTCAGCGCCTTCAGCCGCGCGATCTTGTCGGCGGGCTTCAGCCCCACGGAAAAATGCGCGATTCCTAATTCGCGCGCGATCGTCTCGACGGCCGCGGGCCGATCGCCGGACAGGATTTCGATTCGATAGCCCTCGCGCGCGAGGCCGGCGACGACTTCACGCGCGTCGGGGCGCGGCGCCTGCCGGATCGCGAACACGACGGCGCGCTCAGGGCCGCGAAAGGCGATCAGCGAGGCGTCCGGCCATTGCGCCGCGACCTCGGCCGCCTCGGCCTCGGCCTTGCAATAGGCGGGCGAGCCGAGCTTGAGGCGTTTGCCTTCGTGGAACACGGTGACGCCCTGGCCGGGGAATTCGTGGGCGGCGAGCGGGTTCATCGCGCCCGCCGCGGCGGCGACCGCCTTGGCCAGCGGATGCTTGCTCGCCAGCGCCAGCGATCCCGCGAGCGCGAGATCCTCAGGGGCGATGTCGGCCAAATTGGCGAGGCTCGGCTGCGGCAGGGTCAGGGTTCCCGTCTTGTCGAACACGATCGTGTCGACGTCGGCGAAGCGCTCCAGCGCGTCGCCGGAATTGAGCATCACGCCGCGGCGGAACATCGCGCTCGCCGCCACCACCTGCACCGCCGGCACCGCCAGGCCGAGCGCGCAGGGACAGGTGATGATCAGCACGGTGATCGCGTTGACGAGAGCCGGCTCCCAGGAGAGGCCCGCCGCGATCCAGCCGAGAAACGTCGCCAGCGCCGTCAGATGCACGACCGGCGCATAGAGCCGCGCGGCGCGATCGGCGAGCTGGACATAGGACGAGCGCTGCTCGATCGCCTTGCCTAGGAGCGCGTTGACTTCGTCGAGCAGCGTGCCGGTCGCCGCGTTGCTGACGCGCACGCGCAGCGCGCCCGACATGTTGAGCGCGCCCGCGTAGACCATCGCGCCCGGAGCGACCGCGACGGCCGCGGTCTCGCCGGTCACCAGGCACTGATCGACCTCGGATCGACCGTCCTCGACGATCCCGTCGACCGCGACCCGTTCGCCGGCGCGAACCAGCACGAGATCGCCGGCCTTCACCGCTTCGATCGGCGTTTCCACCGCCTCGCCGCCATCGACGAGCTTGATCGCCTTTTCCGCCTTGATCGCCGCCAGATTGGTCGCGACGTCGCGCGTCTTGCGCCGCATGCGGGAATCGAGATAGCGCCCGGCGACCAGAAACAGCAGCAGCATCGCCGCGCTGTCGAAATAGGTGTCGCGCGCGTGCTGCAGCGTCTGCACGACCGACAGCAGCAGCGCGAGTATGACGCCAATGGTGATCGGCACGTCCATGTTGAACGAAGCTTGGCGCAGCGCGCGCATCGCGCTGTCGAAGAACGGCCGCCCCGCGTAGGCGACGGTCGGCAGCACGACGAGCGCGGAGAGCCAGTGGAAGAAATCGCGCGTCGCCCATCCCTCGGCGTCCGCCGCGCCCGCCCACAGCGCCACCGAAATGAGCATGACGTTCATCGCCCCGAAAGCGGCGACGGCGAGGCAGCGCAGCAGGTGCCTCTCTTCGGCGGCCTCGACGCTGTCGGCGATTCTCGCGGCGAACGGATAGGCGGGGTAGCCGAGGCCGCCGAGGCGGTCGAGAATCGCGGCGGGCTCCAGCGCGCCATCGTCCCATTCGACGGTGACGCGCTTGCTCGCCAGATTGACGCGCGCGCCGCGGACGCCGCTTTCGCGAGCGAGGCCCTTTTCGATCGTGTTGATGCAGGCGCCGCAATGGACGCCCGCGACGACGAGGTCCATCGCCGCCACCCCTTCGGCGGGATGGCGAACGAATATCGACAGATCCTGCGTCTCGGCCACCGGCTAGTCCCCGACCGCGGTCTCCGCGAGCGTGATCTTGTTCTGGCTCGAGAACATCCGCTGTCCGTCCTGCTTCGCCTCGATGACGAGGGTCCACCGACCCGAATGCAGGGGCGCCGCGACGCCTTCGTAAGCCCCTCCGTCGGAAGTCAGGATCGCTTCGCGATCGGCGCCCTTGTCGAACGGATGGACGAAGCGGGCGCGCACCTCGAGACCCGGGATCGGCGCGCCGGCGCGATCGCGCAAATCCGCGACGACGCGCTCGCCCTCTCCCTCCGGGCGCGTCGTGACGTCGGCGACCCAGCCCAGTTCGTCCTGGGCGCGGGCCTCGGCGATGCGCTGGTTGAAGGCTTGGCTCGCGTCATAGGGATTTTCGAGCTCCTCGCCGTGCAGCGTGCTGAGCGCGGCGTAGATAAGCGCGCCATTGGCGACGAACATCACGCCGAAGCACAGCCCGAGCATGATCACCGCCCCGCGGCCGGTCAGCGGCTTCCGCAGGTCGGGATGTTCGGGAAAGCCGCGCTGCGCCATGGCTCGATCCGAGTTGAGAAGCATGATGTCTAATCCTCCGCAGCGCGCCGGCGCAACCCTCACGGCCCGAAGAAGTGATCGCTCACGCCGACGGTCTCGCCGCTCTCAAGGTCGGTCGCCTTCATGACGATCGGAACGCCCGCGTTGGTCGCCGAGGAGCGCGGCGCGGTCACGTAGAATTCGATCTCCAGCGTCGCGTCGGGATCGACGCTGACCATCAGGCGCCCATCCGGCAGCGTGTCGGTCTCCTCGCTCTTGGCGACCGCGTCCTTGACCCCGCCGATATCGATGGCGAACTCGTGCGTCTCGTTCCATTTGTTGGAGAAACGCAGCGTATAGCCGTTGCGGACGCCGCCGTTGCTGGTCGTCGTGTACATCGGCGCGCGCACGTGCAGCACGCTCAGACCCATGTGATGGCGCGTCGTCAGTTGATAGAGCATGAGGGCGCCGACGATCGCCATCGCCACGGCGTAGAGGATCGTGCGCGAGCGCACGAGCCGGTAGACCGGCGCTTCGCCGCGCCGGCGGCGCTCGATGTTCTCGTCGGTGTCGTAACCGATCAGCCGGATCGGCCGGTGAATCTTGGTCATCACCGCGTCGCAGGCGTCGATGCACAGAGCGCACTGGATGCAGCCGAGTTGCGAACCTTTGCGAATGTCGACGCCCGTCGGGCACACCGCGACGCACTGCAAGCAATCGACGCAGTCGCCGGCGGGCTGGGCCGCCGCCCGCAGCTTGTTCGCCTCTTTGAGCGACATGCGCGGTTCGCCGCGATCGCGCCGGTAGGCGACGTTGAGCGCGTCGACGTCGGTCAGCGCGGCCTGAATGCGCGGCCACGGGCACATATAGACGCATACCGCTTCGCGCATGTGCCCGGCGAGGCAATAGGTGGTGAAGGCGAAGACGCCGATCCAGACGTAAGCCGCCGGAGAGGCGCGGAACGTCGCGAGGTCATGGATCAGCGTCGGCGCATCGGCGAAATAGAGCACCCAGGCCCCGCCTGTGCATGCGGCGATCAGAACCCACAACCCGTGCTTGGCGACCCGTTTGCCGATCTTATCGGCGCTCCAAGACGCCGCGTCGAGCTTGATGCGGTCGCGCCGGTCGCCCTCGACGAGACGTTCGACCCACATGAACAGATCGGTCCAAACCGTCTGCACGCAGAAATAGCCGCACCAGAGGCGGCCGAACAGCGCGTTCGACAGGAACAACGCGAGCGAGGCGAGAATGAGCAGGCCGGTGAAGTAATACACTTCCTGCGGCCACAGTTCGATGAAGAAGAAATAGAAACGCGAGTGCGCGAGATCGACGAGGACCGCCTGATGCGGCTCGTTCGCTCCTCGATCCCAGCGGACGAAGGGGAGAAAATAGTAAATTCCCAGGCAGAGGAGCAGCAAGCTCCATTTCAGGCGGCGAAAGGTCCCGCTGACCTCTTGGGGATAAATCTTCGCCGCCGCCGCGTAGAGGGGCCCATCGCCGTAACCCTCGTGGGCCCCCTCGATCTCCGTTCGACTCACTGTCCCGCGCCCAAGCTGTGCACGAACACGGTCAGCGACTTGATCGTCACCGGATCGAGGCGCGCGCCCCAGGCCGGCATCGTGCTGTTCCGGGCGTAGGCGATCGTCTGGATCACGTCTTTGAGGTCCCCGCCGTAGAGCTGCAGACCGTCGGTGAGGTTGGCCGCGCCCATCGACAGGTTGCCCTTGCCGTCGTCGCCGTGGCACGGCGAGCAATTGTCGGCGAAGATCTTCTTGCCGGCGGCGACGTCGACGCCCTGTTCGGGCGCGAGCTTGCTCAGCGTGCGAACGTAGCTGGCGACCTCGCGGATCTCCTGGGGCTTCAATATGCCGTCGCGACCGAAGGCGGGCATCGCGCTGGAGCGCGTGTCCTTGTCGTAGTCGGCGCGAATGCCGTGGGTGATCGTCGTCTGGATGTCGTCGAGCGCGCCGCCCCACAGCCAGTCTTCGTTGGTCAGGTTGCGGTAGCCCTTCGAGCCCTGGCCGCCCGAACCGTGGCAGGGCGCGCAGTCTTCGGCGAACGCCGCCTTGCCGTGAGCCAACGCCAGACTCAGCAGCTTCTTGTCGGCCACGATCTCGTTCACGCTCGCCTTGTCCAGGCCCGTTTCCGTTTGCGCGCGCTGCGCCTTGATCGCCGCAATGTCGTCGGCGACTTGCCCGCGCGAGGAATATCCCAGCACGCCGCGCGAGAAGGCGCTGACCAGCGGCCAGGCGGGATAAAGAACCCAATAGACGAACGCGAAGAGGATGGTCGCGTAGAAGGTCCACAGCCACCAGCGCGGCAACGGCGTGTTGAGTTCTTGGACGCCGTCCCACTCGAGCCCCGTCGTGGTCTGGCCCGTGATCGAATCGAGTTGGTTCGGTTCGGTCGTCGCCATCGCTCAATCCTCGCGCAGCGGCGTCTTGGCCGCCTCACTGAAGACCCCTCGATTGGCTGGCCACAGCGCGTAGACCAGCACGCCCAGGAACAACACGAAGCAGTAGATCGTTCCCCCGGACCGCGCGAATTGCGCCAGCATTTCATACGTCGAATCCATGACGGTTCCCCCTCAACGCAGGTTGGCCTTGTCGTTGTAGAGATTGTAGTCGACCAGCGTGCCGAGCATTTGCAGATAGGCCACCAGCGCGTCGGCCTCGGTCAACGCGGCGCTCTCCGCGTCGAACTTGCGCAGTTGCGCCTTCGGATAGCGCTTCTGGAACGCCGCGGCGTCCGGGCTGTCCGGGTTGATCTGCGTCTTCAGATCGGCGTCGGCGTCGGCGATCATCTCGTCGGTATAGGGAACGCCGACGAGCCGGCTTGCGCGCATGGTGTCGGCGAGCTCGCGGGAATCCAGTTCCGTATTGGCGAGGAACGCGTAGTCCGGCATGATCGATTGCGGCACGACCGAGCGCGGATCCTTGAGGTGCGCGACCTGCCAGGAGTCGGTGTATTTCAGGCCGACGCGCGCCAGGTCGGGACCGTTGCGCTTCGAGCCCCACTGGAACGGATGGTCGTACATGCTTTCCGCCGCCAGGGAATAGTGGCCGTAGCGCTCCACTTCGTCGCGCAACGCGCGGATCATCTGGCTGTGGCAGAGGTAGCAGCCCTCGCGCACGTAGATGTTGCGCCCGGCGAGTTCGAGCGGCGTATAGGGCCGCATGCCCTCGACTTTCTCGACCGTGCCCTGGAGGTAGAACAGAGGCGCGATCTGAACGACGCCGCCGATCGCGACGACGATCAGGATGGCGATCACCAGGAGAATCGGGTTCTTCTCCAAGATGTAGTGCTTGGCGAACAGACCCGCGGCGCTGGGTGTCGGCGTCCCGCTGCTCATGGTTCAGTTCCTCATTCGGCGGGCTGAAGGGAGGGTCGGGCGGAAGCGGCCGCTTGCTCGCCCGAGCGGATCGTCATCCACATATTGTAGACCATCAGCAGATAGCCGGCGATGAAGAGGACGCCGCCGAGCGCGCGAATGACATAGAAGGGATGCATCGCCGCAATGGTCTCGATGAAGGAATATTCGAGATAACCCTGTGGCGTGTACGAGCGCCACATCAGGCCCTGAAGGATGCCCGACACCCACATCGAGGTGATGTAGAGCACGATGCCCAGGGTCGAGATCCAGAAGTGCCAGTTCACCAAGCGGATGGAATAGACCTCCCGCTTGTTCCACAGCCAGGGAACCAGGCAGTACAGCGCGCCGAACGACACGTAGGCGACCCATCCGAGAGCGCCCGAATGGACGTGGCCGATGGTCCAGTCGGTGTAGTGCGAGAGCGAATTGACCGTCTTGATCGACATCACCGGACCTTCGAAGGTCGACATGCCGTAGAAGGCGACCGACACGACCAGCATGCGCAGGACGGGATCGGTTCGCAGCTTGTCCCAGGCGCCCGACAAGGTCAGCAGGCCGTTGATCATGCCGCCCCAGGAGGGCATCCACAGCATGAGCGAGAAGGTCATGCCCAGGGTCTGCGCCCAGTCCGGAAGAGCCGTGTAGTGCAGATGGTGCGGACCCGCCCAGATGTAGAGGAAAATCAGCGCCCAGAAGTGGATGATCGACAAGCGGTAGGAGTAGATCGGCCGCTCCGCCCGCTTCGGCACAAAATAATACATGATCGCCAGGAAGCCGGCGGTGAGGAAGAAGCCGACCGCGTTATGGCCGTACCACCATTGGAACATCGCGTCCTGCACGCCGCCCCACAGAATCACGGACTTCGACGAGAACAGCGAAATCGGGATCGTCGCGTTGTTGCCGAGATGCAGCATCGCGATCGTAATGATGAAAGCCAGATAGAACCAGTTGGCGACATAGATGTGCGGTTCCTTGCGGCGCATCAACGTGCCGAGGAACACCAGGAGATAGACGACCCAGACGATGGTCAGCCAGAGATCGGCGTACCATTCCGGCTCGGCGTATTCCTTGCCCTGGGTGACGCCGAGCAGGTAGCCCGTTCCGGCCATGACGATAAAGAAGTTGTAGCCGAGCGCGACGAACCACGGCGCGAGATCGCCGGCGAGCCGCGCGCGGCTGGTGCGCTGCACGACATAGAACGAAGTCGCCAGCAGCACGTTGCCGCCGAAAGCGAAAATCACCGCCGAGGTGTGCAGCGGACGCAGACGGCCGAAATTGAACCAAGGGGCGATATTGAGCCAGGGATAGGCGAGCTCGAAGGCGATGTAGGCGCCGACCGCCATGCCCGCCACGCCCCAGAACAGGGCCGCCAGGGTGGTGAACTTAACGGGCCCGAAATTATAATTGGGCTTGCCGTCGATTTCGAGCGGCGGGCTCCCGGCCGGCCGTTCGGAATAGCGCTGGAAGATGGCGAAAATGCCCGCCGCGCTCGCGATGACGCCGAGCGCCATGTGAAAAGCGAAGGCCGGCTCGGTCGTCTTGGCGCCGATATAGAGGCACGCCAACGCTGTGATGGCCAAGACGGCGACAAGACTGACTTCGCCGCCGCGCATCGACTTTCTCGTCGTGACCGCCTGCATATGGAACCCCCCTGCGCCTCTAGCAAAAATTTCCGCCGCAAACTGGACGAAGACCCTCCGCATGACTTGTTTCAAATCGATAGATAACTTGATCCAAAACTATAGCGTGCGTCGCCTTGCATCCGTTCGACTATCCGCTCGACCGACGGCGCCCCGCGACACACGCGCTTTAGCCTTTGACGCGAGCCTGAGTCTGGCGCCCAGAATGTCTGAAGCGGCGTCGCCCATCGATGCGCCAAACTATTTCAACGACTCGTGATTTCGATTAGTCGCATGACTCGCGCATCGGCGAAAGTGGGTGCTCGCCCCCCAGATGGGACGGCGGGGCCGCGACGCGGGCTTAAGCGGCGTCCCGACCCGGTTTTCCGGGCCTTCGACATAGCTTCGCGTCACGCGGGCCAAACGCGACGCGACGCGACCCGGCGCGTCGCGATCGGGTGCGTCGGGCTCCGATCGAGCGACGGCGACGCGCGCGGGAATCGGTCGGCTTGACTTATGTCAACAGCCCTCGCCCGCTTGCGCCTAGCTTTCGCCTACGCGGCGCCGCCATAGCGATCGGGCGGCGGCGTGAGCGTCTCCTGGAGAGTTCAGGCCATGGCGGCCGTTGATTTGGCGATTGCGAAAGTTTCCACGGCGGGCGGGTTTCGGGACGTGCTCGTGCCGCAGGACGAAACGGACGCCGCCATCCACGCGCTCATTTATGCCGACATGCTTTGCTCGGCTTTCGGCGCGCATTTGACGGGACTGATGTTTGGATTGGTGCCGTTTTATCCCATGTCGCTCGCCGCCGCGAAGGTTCCGGAAGCCTGGATTCACGCCCAGCGCCAGGCGAGCGAAGAGGCGGAGCTGTCGGAAAAGCGCCTCAAGGCGATTTACGGCAAGCTGACGGCGCGCAACGAGCTGCGCCGCGTCGACGCTTTCGAGCAGGAGGTCGGCCATATCTGCGCGCGTCACGCCCGCAGCGCCGACATCACCGTGCTCGGCTGGTCTCCGGAGGGCGGCGCCGACATGGAGCGCGCCTTTTTTGCGAGCTGCCTGTTCGATTCGGGCCGACCCGTCCTGGTCGTTCCCGCCGGCTATGCGTTCCGCGCCATTCCCCAACGCGCGCTCGTCGCCTGGAACGGCAGCCGGGAGGCGACGCGCGCGTTGCGCGAGGCCCTGCCGCTGCTGCGCCAAACCCGCCTGACCCGTTTCGTCACCGTCGACGCCGAAGACGCCGCCTTCAGCGACGCCGTCGACCCCTGCGCATGCATCGCGCGGCACATGGGGCGCCACGAAATCCCCATTGAAACCAAACGCGCCCACAGCCGCGGGCGCGACGTCGCGACGGTGTTGGCGGAGGAGGCCGATCAATTCGGCGCCTCGATCCTGGTGCTCGGCGGCTACGGCCATCTGCGCGCCAACGAATGGATCTACGGCGGAACGACGCGCGCTTCGCTCGCCCTCGCGCGAATGCCGATGTTCTTCGCGAATTGACTCCACGCCGGCTGGCGTCGGATCGCCGACGCGAGTCCGCTCAGAGACTTTCGATAAAAAATAATCTTTGTCGGTAGACCGGCGACCGCTTTTCGGAAATCACGCTTAACGACGGAGCGAAGCGGAGGAAGCGGGCGCCTCAGCAAACGGCTCGGTAATCGCAGATCGGCGCGTCGCGGTCGGCCGAGGCCAGGCGCGCCAGCAGATCCGGCCTGACGATGTCGATACGGCGCGTCGTCGGCAGAGCGATCAGACCCTGCGCCTTCAGATGGGTGAACGTTCTGCTGACGGTTTCGATGGTGAGGCCGAGATAGTCGGCGATGTCCTGGCGCTGCATGGCGAGTTCGATCGAACCGGAGCGGCGCCCGGCGCCGCGCGCGCTCAGCATCGACAAAAACCAAGCGAGGCGTTCCTCGGCCGAACTGCGCCCGACCATCGTCATATGATCGACGGCGTGGGTCAACGCGCGCGTCACGCTGTCGAAAATGGCGGCGTTGAACTGGGCGTCGCGATTCATCCTGGCGCGGCACGCCTGACGCGAAAGCAACGCCATCGCTGCCGCGTTGACGGCCTCGATCGTCAGCCCGTGCGTTTCCTCCGGTTCGAGCCCGCACATGTCGCCCGGCATGTAAAAGGCGAAAATTTGTCGCCGTCCGTCGCGGGTCACCTTCACCGCGCGAAAAACGCCCCTGACGGCCAAATAGTAATTTTCCGTAGGATCGCCTTCGCCGACCACTTCTTGACCCGGCGCATAGGAAACGACGACGGCGTCGGTGTAGGGGAGCTTCAGCGCCGCCAGATCGCCGATCGCGAAGGGATCGACAGTCGGCCGCAACGCCGTGTCGCAGGGAAGAATTGCAACGGTCATGACTTGCATCCGCGCTTTCCGCGTATGACAATCGACCGAAATTCGCGCGGGCGCTATTCGCCAGACGGCCATCTCGAACCTATGTCAAAGGGCATAGGCCGTTCGGGGCGCTTGGCGTTGGCCGCCCTGACGCCCAGATGTCAGCTTTGCCTCCGCATGACGGTGAGGAAGCGCGACGGGTGAATAAACCGCAATTGCCTTTTCCTTGCGTCGGCATGGAGCGCGCCACGCGCTTCTTGTGCGACGCGCAGATGCTCAACGTCATGGCCGACGGACTTCCCGGGCTCGTCGCCTATTATGACACTGATTTTGTTTGTCATTTCGTCAATGCGACGGTCGAGGCGTGGACCGGGGCGCGGCCTTCCGCCTATCTCGGCAGACGCCTCGGCGAGGTCGGGCGGGAGTTCGCAGCCGGCGCGCGCGCCCACATCGAGCGCGCCTTGGCCGGGGCGCACGCCGAATTCGAGGCGTCGGTCGATTTCGCCGGCGGCATGATCAACGTCGTGCGCGGCTTCGCTTATCCCGACTGCGACGCCGAGGGCCGCGTCGTCGGTTGCTTCCTGTTGCTGCTCGACGTCACGCGGGAGCGCGCGTTCGAAGCGCAGTTGCAAGCCGCGCGCGACGAAGCGATCGAGGCCATCCGCTCCAAATCGCGCTTCCTCGCCGCCGCGAGCCATGATCTGCGCCAGCCGCTGCATGCGATGACGCTGTTCGTCAGCGCGCTTTCGCGCCGCGTGCAGGCCGGAGAGACGGCCGAACTGGTCGGCAACGTCGATAACGCGCTGCGCTCGCTGCGCGCGATGATCGACACTCTGCTCGACATCTCGAAGATCGACGCGGGCCTCATCAAGCCGAATCTGGCGCCGATGCCGCTCGCCGAATTGTTCGACGCGTTGCGCCCCGGCTTCGGCGCCACGGCGCGCGACCGGCGGCTCGAATTCCGCATCGCGCCGACCCGCGCGAAGATCGTGGCCGACCGCACGCTCGTCGAACTGGCGCTGCGCAATCTGCTCGCCAACGCGTTCAAATTCACGCGAAGCGGCGGCGTGCTGCTCGGCTGCCGACGCCGGCGCGGCGAAGTCGGCGTGGCCGTCGCCGACACCGGCGTCGGCGTGGCGCCCGACCAGGCCGAGCGCGTGTTCGAGGAATTTCACCGCGACAAGATGACCGCGACCGGCCCCAACGAGGGGATCGGCCTCGGGCTCGCCATCGCCAGCCGTCTGGCGGCGTTGATGGGCGGCCGGATCTCGCTGCGCTCGCGGCCGGGCAAGGGCAGCGTTTTCACGCTTTGGCTGCGGGAAGCCGCGTCGGCGCCGCGCCCGGAGGGGCGCCCGGAGATCCAGGCCGAATCGCTCGCGGGTCGCCGCATTCTGATCCTCGAAGACGATCCGCTCTGCGCCGCCGCAATGAAACGGGAATTTTTGGATCAGGGCGCCGTCGTCGCCTCCGCGGCGTCCATTTCCGCCGCGCGAGCTTCGATCGACGCCACGGGAATGCCGGAGGCGCTGGTGGTCGATTACGACCTCGGCGAAGGGGCGACCGGGTTGCAATTCGTCGAAGCCCTGCGCGCCAAGGGCACCGAGGCCTCCATCGTCATGATCAGCGGCTCGACCGACGCCGACGCGGTCGCCGCGCTGCGCGGCTCGGGCCTGCCATGGCTCACCAAGCCGGTCGATCCGCGCGCGTTGGGCTCGACCTTGATCGACGCGCTGGCGCGGTAGGGGGAATGTCTGGCGCGCGACGCCGAGCGGTTGACGACCGCAAGCGACCCAAAGGCGTCATTCGATCATGTGAGTTCTCCGCATCCGCGCTATGCGCTACAGCGGAAGGGAGCGCTTTCGCGACGCGAATGAGATGATATCGAACTTCGTCGCCAAGCGCCTTGTCGAGCGTCTGGAACGATCGGGCTCTATAGTCATGGAGCGGGAGTCTTCTCCAATTCGGCGGTTTCGGGCATCGCAACAGCAAATGTGGTCGCTGCGACAAGCGCCGCGGCGCCCAATGTGAGAAACGCAGCGGCATATCCAAAATGATCGACGATCTCTCCAGCGGCCAATCCGCTCAGCGAGGCCCCGATCCCCACCATCGTTGCGATCGCGCCTTGGGCGAGGTTGTAGCGACCCGTGCCGCGCATGATGTCGGCGATCACCAGCGGGGTCAGAGCGCCGAAAATCCCGGCGCCGACGCCATCGAGAACCTGGACGCCGATCAG
>JBEKAL010000088.1:0-13191 GCA_050015935.1 Roseiarcus sp. | reverse complement strand
ACCATCGCCCCGATCAGCGATAATCCCATCGTCATCCTGTCCGCCGTGGCGGGCTGACCGACCCGGCCATGCCGGAGAATGGCGACGCCCTATCAGCTACACCACGTCTAGGGACACGATCAGCGTTACGTGGACTTAAAGTCACGCCAAGCGCCCTGTTTCATTCACTATGGCGCGCTCGAACGGCGCAACAACCATCTGACGGCGCTTTCCCTTCGGAGGGAACTCATCGCGCGCGATGGCCGAGCCGCGCCGAAGCCGGCGATCGTGGGCGCGCGCGGCTGGGAAAACGAAAACATCGTCTACCTCTTGGCGCGTCGCCTCGCCCAGCGCGGTCACGCGCTCGAAGTCTCGGGACTTCGCACGCCCAGCCTCGTTGGTCTGATGAAGGAGCCCGCGCGCCGCCGATGCCGTCCTTCGCCGAAGGATACGGGTCGCCGTTGGTCGAAACGCTCGCGCGCGGCACGCCCGTCATCGCATCCGAGCTCGCCGTTTTCGGCGAAGTCGCCGGTCAATTGTTCACCGAGCTCTCGCCGATCGACGGCGAAGCGCGGCTGCGCGTCGTTGAAGCGAGGTCGGAGAACTCAGGCTCGGCCCGCCAAGCGGCGCGGCCCGGCCTCGCCCGTTCAAAAAAGGTATTTTCGCGCCCTCAAGGCGTTCGTCGTCTCGCCTTGACTTGCCGGTTGGCGCGAATCGGCGAGCGATCCCGACGTCGATCGGCGCAACAAACGTCTGATCTCAGCGGCGCATCACTTGATCGTCGACGCGGCGCTGGTGACGGTGGCGAGCGAACTGGCCGTCGACAGCCCGCCGTTGAGGACGCCCATGACTTTTTCGACCTCGGTGAACGGCGCGTTGGAGACGAAGATCAAATCGCGGTTGGCGATGCGGAAATTCTGCTCGACGAACAGGCTGTTGGGATCGCTCAGGTTCAACCGGTAGACGATCGGGGTCGGACGTCCAGGAGCGATCAGCGGACTGTTCGGCCGCAAGGCGCGCGCAACCGGCTCGGGTTCGTAACGGAAGATGAACACGCCCTTCGGATCGGAGCGGCTGTCGTCCAGCCCGCCCGCCTTGGCGAGCGCCTGAGCGAGGTTGATCCCATCGGCCTCGAACGGAATTTCGGCGTTGCGGCCCGTCGCGCCGTAGGCGATGAAGGTCTGCGGGTCGCGCACCAGCGTCAGCGCGTCGTTGGGCCGCAAGTAGATATTTTCTCTCGGATTGGCGATGACGCGGCTCAGGGGCACGCGCGAGGTCGTCGGGCCGCGCGACAATTCGACGTAAGTTTCGTTGACCGGAGCGCGCACGCCCCCGGCGGCCGCAATCACGTCCAGCAGCCGATCGCCTTTGACGGATAGCGGAATCCGCGCGCCGGCGGCGACTTCGCCGCCCACGCTCACGGTGTTGCTGACCGAGCGCGTCACATTGACCAGGACCTGGGGCTGGATCGCCTTGCCTTGCAGCGCGCGCTCGACATCGCCCTGGACGTCGCGCGTCGTGCGCCCGGCCACGTGAACTCGGCCCGCGTAAGGAACCGTGATCGCGCCGTCGCGGCCGACGACCTGTTCGGGAATCGTCGCGCTGTTGGAGCCCGCGCTCAACTTGTCGCCGACAAGCGGCGCCGAAAACAAACCGCCCGCGCTCGCCTCCCAGATCGTCACCGAAACGAAATCGCCGACGCCGATGACCGGCTCGGCCGACATCCGGTAATCGCCGAAACGCGAGGCGAAACTGTCGACGCCGCCATGATTGATCAGGTCGACCACCGAGGAATCGAGATCCACGAATTCATAACGCTGAACCGAATCGACCGCCGCCTGCTGCGCCACTTCGCCGGCGCTCGGCCCGGAGGTCGGCAGGCTGGAGCAGCCGCAAAGCCCGGTCAGCGCCATCAGGCAAAACCCGAGCCCGCACCCCAAATAGCCGCTTCGCCGCATCAGCTGATCCCCTCGACCCGGGCATTATACCAGCTCGCCGCGCCATGAGCCAGCCGACGCGGCGCCGCGGCGCAAACTTCTCCAGACGTAGGCGCGGGCGCCACAGCTCATGATCGTCGGCAGGGTCAAATCCCCCGGAGCGGCGCGCGAGCGCTCGAACGATCGGACTGAAGCTTCCAACCGCGACGAGGCGACGAAAGCGGATCATGAAGCGATTGCAATCGCCGCGACCGGCGTCGAGGTTCCCGTCCCTTCACGATCGAATCGCCGATCTCCCCCGCTTGCCTCGCAACCGTCTTTCGGTCGACGATCGTCGCTTCGCCCGAGCCTTCGAGATTTGAGTCTTCGGGATATCGGCTGAGATCGCGACCGGCCGGCTCGAGCGAAGCGTCGCTTCAATCGTCGCGCCGAGACCGGGCGCGTCGTGGAGTTCGCGAAAGGCAAGCGGTCCAGCGTCGCAGGTCACGACCGACCCCGCGAAACTGGAGCGTCAATCGCCGGTCGAAATCGAGCCTGGGAACGCCGTCGCTCAACTCGCCCGCCGGGTTCGCGATGACAACCTACCTCAAAGCGGCGCGACACGCTGCCCATTAGAGATGAATCTCGGCTTTGACAAGTGAAAGTAATGAGCTATCCCAATAACGTCAAATCGCTGGACACCGCGTCAAGCAAATTTCAACACCGAACGCTACGGCGCGTACCGCTCCGACCGGCCGGAATGACGTTGGGAAACCTTTGAAATAAATGCTTCACGTTTGTTCCCGGGCGGCGCCCTGATGCGGCGTTTGACTGAAGGTCGTCCGATCGGCGACAAACGCGGTTTACTAATTACCCATCTTGACTTATAGCTCTCGCACGTTAATTCTCGCCCGCCGAGGGTACGGGTCCGTCAGGAATCAATCGCCTTCGAGCGTCGTGGAAACAAGAGCATATACAAGGCATTAAGCAGTCCCTCCGAATCGGCTGTTTCCTTCCGAGTCCTAAGTCTCGGGCATCTTGACCGGTTCCAGTCGTCGGGATGCCGCATGAACCGATGGCGGAAGGCGCTCCGCCACGGGGTGGGATGAAGCTGGGGAAGCCCCCGTGAAGAGGACGGCGAGTGTTGCGACACGAAATTTCCGCTGAGCGGGCGCAGATCGCGATCGTCGGACGGGCGTGCCGGCTGCCGGGAGCCTCCAGCGTCGCCGCTCTGTGGGACATGCTCTCGGCGGGACGCTGCGCGGTTTCGACAGTTCCCCCAGATCGTTGGCCGCTGGAGCGGCATGGCCATCCGCGCGTGACGGAACGCGGACGCAGCTATACGTGGGCGGCCGGCGTGCTGCCCGACATCTGGGGATTCGATCCGAGCGTCTTCGGCATTTCTCCTCGCGAAGCCGAAC
This sequence comes from Roseiarcus sp., assembly GCA_050015935.1. Taxonomy (GTDB): domain Bacteria; phylum Pseudomonadota; class Alphaproteobacteria; order Rhizobiales; family Beijerinckiaceae; genus Roseiarcus. The sequence continues at coordinate 9,875 of JBEKAL010000088.1, read as the reverse complement.
AGATGGATCCGCAACAGCGGCTGCTGCTCGAACTCGCCTTTGAAGCTTGCGAAGACGCTGGTTTTGCACCATCGCGCCTCGCGGGAACTCGCACCGGGGTCTATGTCGGAACCTCGGCGGCCGATTATTCGACCATAGGTTTCCACGATCCCTCTGTCGCCGACGGCCATTTCGCGACAGGCAACACGCTTTCGATCGTGGCGAACCGCCTCTCCTATATTTTCGATCTGCACGGGCCGAGTTTCGCGGTGGACACCGCCTGCTCCGCCTCTCTGGTGGCGCTGCACGAGGGAGCCCAGGCCCTGGTTCGAGACGAGGTCGACGCGGCCTTGGTCGGCGGCGTAAACATTCTGGCGGGCCCCTACGGCTTCATCACTTTCTCGCAGGCGACGATGCTGTCGCCGACGGGGCTGTGTCGCGCCTTCGCAGCCCGAGCCGACGGCTATGTTCGATCCGAGGGCGGCGTAGTCCTTGTGCTGAAAAGACTCGATCGGGCGGTTGCGGAAGGGGATCGAATCCACGGCGTGATTTGCGCGAGCGGCGTCAATTCGGACGGGCGCACCAACGGCATTTTGCTGCCCTCGGAATTTCATCAAGCCGAACTCCTTCGGCAGGTCTACGATCGAGCCGAGGTCGCGCCGGACTCGGTCGTCTACGTCGAGGCCCACGGAACCGGCACCCAAGTGGGCGACCCCGTGGAGGCGTCGGCGCTCGGCGCCGCGCTAGGCCAACGTCGCGCGCGCCCATTGCCCATCGGCTCGGTCAAGACGAATATCGGTCACACCGAGCCGGCTGCTGGCCTGGCCGGGCTTCTCAAAGCGATGCTCGCGCTGGAGCACGATCAAGCGCCGAAGTCATTGCATTTTGACAGGCCAAATCCGAATATCGACTTCAAGAGGTTGAATCTGGTCGTGACGGCCGAGCCGACTCCGTTGCCGAGGGACGGTCGTCAACGGTTCGCCGGCGTCAGCTCATTTGGATTTGGCGGAACAAACGCCCATGTCGTCATAAGCGATCCGCCGGCGCTTCAACCGAGGCTGGACGCTCGGCCGCGATATCTGATGCTTTCCGCTCAGGGCGACGCCGCGCTGCGAGCAATGGCCGGCGAATACGCGCGCCGTTTCGCGGAGACTGAAGCAGCCGAGGCGCCTCGCATCGTCGCGGCGACCGCCTACCGACGAGAGCGCATGCGGGAGCGTTTGGTGCTGCGCGCCGACGACGCGCCGGCTTTGGGCTCTGCGCTCACGCAATTCGCCGAGTCGGGTCGTCTCGCCCACGCGGCTGCGCGCGGGACCGCGGTCGACGGCGATGGATCCATAGTGTTCGTTTTTTCCGGCAACGGCTCGCAGTGGCCGGGCATGGGGCGCGCCGCCTACCGCAGCAACGCAACCTTCAGGAACGCCCTCGCGGAAATCGACTCGTATTTCACTCCTTTGGCCGGGTGGTCGTTGACCGAGGAGTTGGCTTCGCCGAACCTGACCGGCGATTTGGCGCTGACGAACATTGCTCAACCCTTGATTTTCGCTATCCAGGTCGCGAGCGTGCGCGCTCTGGCGCAGGTCGGCGTTCGTCCGTCCATGGCGCTGGGGCATAGCGTCGGCGAAGTCGCTGCGGCCGAAGCCGCTGGAATCCTCTCCCTGGACGACGCGGTGCGCGTGGTTCACCACCGGAGCCGCCATCAAGAACTGACAAGAAACACGGGCGGCATGGCGGTGATCTTCGGACAGCGCGAACCCGCCTATGAACTTGTCGCGGAAATTCCGGGCCTTGCGATCGCAGGCCACAATTCGCCGAAGTGCGTCGTGGTCGCAGGCCCGTTCGACGCGCTGGACCGAATGGCGAAGGTCGCGCCGACGCGCAAGCTTCGAGTGCGTCGGCTAGATCTCGTTTATCCTTTTCATACGTCCGCGATGGAGCCGGTAAAGCAACCTTTGCTCGAAAGTTTGGCCGATCTGGCGCCGTCGGCCGGCTCGATCCCGTTCCTTTCGACGATTGCCGACGACATTCTGCCCGGCGCGTCGGCCGACGCGCTCTATTGGTGGCGTAACGTTCGCGAAAGCGTTCTTTTTCAGGAGGGCGTTGAGCGCGCGGTCCGGCTCGGCAAAGCGATCTTCGTCGAGGTGGGCGCGCGCGCGACGCTGCAGACGCACTTGCGGGATTTGATCGAGCATCTCGACGCTTCGGCTTTCGTCGACCTTGTTCTCGACGACAAATCGGACGGCGACGACAGCGATCCGTTCCAGCGTTCCGCGATGCGCCTTCTCGCCGCCGGGGCGACGGTCGAACCGAGTTTCGCCTTCGGACCCGACCCGGGCGCGGGCGTCGAATTGCCGGCGTATCCATGGCGCCGCGCGACCTACCGGTTCAGCGAGACAACCGAGGCGACGGGAGCGTTCCGGAGCGGGGTGCGGCATCCGCTGATCGGCGCGCGCGACCATACGGATACTCTCGAGTGGCGCACGACGATGGATCCGGATCTCGTGCCCTCGCTTGCCGACCACCGCGTCGAAGGGCAGGCGCTCCTGCCCGGCGCGGCTTTCGTCGAAATGGGGCTAGCCGTCGCGCGCGAGTGGCTTGGCCACGATACTGCGGCGCTTAGCGGCTTCGAAATCCTTCAGCCGCTGGCCTTCGCGGCAAATATGTCGCGCGAGATTCTCTGCCGGGTGTCGGCGCCCACGGCTTCCGTCGAAATCATGAGTCGGCCGCGACTGAGCAAGACGGCTTTCGTGCTCCACGCGCGCGGCAAGATCATCCAAGACTCAGGCTCGATCGCAGGCGTTTCGGCCCCCGTGATCCCGCCGGGCGGAGAGGAGAGCCAAGCGCTCTACGCGCGAGCGCTTCGATGTGGGTTTGAGTTCGGCCCCAGATATCGGCAGCTTGCGCGCGCAGTTCGTGTGGACGCGTCCACGATCGAGGTCGAGTTGACGGATGAAACGGCCGACGCACGGTTCGGACTGGATCCCGCACGACTCGATTCCTGCTTCCACGGGCTCATTCTTCTTTTCGAGGAGAGCGAGGGCGCCGCGGGCGCCTATCTGCCGACGCGTTTCGATGAAGTTCGGTTGATCAAGCCCGGCGCACAGTTGGCGCGCGCGATGATTCGAGTGAAACGCCGCGACGCTCGAGTCATTGTCGCCGACTTCGAGCTTTTTGACCCTGAAAACCAATTGGCGGCCACGCTGTACGGCGCTCGTTATCAGGTTGCGCGCGTCCGAACGAGCGCCGCTATTGCCAAGAGCGGACTTGTAAAATTGTGGATACCGGCGACCGCGGAATTGAATGGCGCCGTGTCCTGGGCCCGCTCGCTCGAGCTCTTGAGAGGCGCTCCGCTCGACGAGATTCGGCTGTCGCCCGACGTCATGCTCATCGAGGGCTGGGCGACCGCCGCCGCTTTTGAACTCGCGCGCGCCTTGGCCGTGGGCGGGCTCGTCGACATCGACGCTCTCGTCGTCAAAGGCCGCTTGCCGCGCGAGCGCCGGCGCTGGGCCGAGGCCGTATTCGCGGCGTTGGAGCAGAGCGGCCTGCTCGAGCGCGTCGGATCGGCATTTCGTCTTGCGCAAATCGAGGTGCCGAGGCCGGATGCGGTTTTTCGCGCGCTTGCCGCGCAGCATCCGCATCGCGCCGCGGAATTGTTGCTGGCAGCTCGAATTGGCGCTGTGTTGCGCGATTACGGCGCCGCGACCGGCGCTCTCGCCGGTGCGCCCGCTGGGGCGGTCGAGGCCTTCGAACAGCGCTCGCTTTCCGCTGTCGCTGCGGCGAAGGAGCTTGGCGCTCGGCTCGAGACTATCGCCGCCTCCGCACCGCGCCGGCTCGCATTGCGCGTTCTGCAGATCGGCTGCGGCGCCGGGCTGTCGGAGACGCTGGCCTTCGCCGGGCGGCACAGCGCGCGTCTGACGATCTTCGAAGTTGACGCGCGTGCGCTTGAACGGGCTCGCCTCAGCTATGGGCATTCGCCCGAAACAGCTTTCTGCGGCGACATCGAGGCCTTGGCGGATTCTGGTTTCGATGTCGTCGTGAGCGCGGGAGGGCTCTCGCGAATTGGCCTCGAGCGGGGCGCGATGACGCGGCTGGTCGAGAAATGCGCCTCAAACGCGATTCTCCTCGCTGTCGAGCCCGCCCGCTCGCTGTTCCGCGATCTCGTCTTTGGCCTGAAAGACGGTTGGTTCCGTGACGAGGGCGAAGCCTTGCGCACGCCCGAGGCCTGGGTCTCGGAATGCGCCCGGGCGGGTTTCGACCGCGCCGACGCCCGTCTTGTCGGCATCGCGGGGGAATCGGCTGTCGTGCTCATCGCCGAAGCGCCGGCCAAAGCTGAAGGGTTTCGGTCTGCCGGGGAAGTCGTCGTCCTGCGCGACGGCGCAGACCCAGACGGTTTCGCAGACGCATTGGCCGACGCTCTTGTCGCGCTCGGCGCGGCTTGCCGCATAGTGAACACGAACGAAGAGGCCCTGCTCAAGACCGAAACGCCGAGAATTTTCGTCCTTCTGGTCGGACAAGCGACGGGAGACGCCGTCGCGCGGCTTTCGGCGCGTTGTCTGGCTATCAAGGAAACGGCGCTGAAGCTCGGCTCCGGCAAGTGTCAAGTCTTCGTGCCCGTCTTGGCGACGGACCGTCCGATTGCCGAGGCGACTCTCGGCTTCGTGCGCACGCTTGCCAACGAGCTGCAATTGATCGACTTCACTCGAATCGAAATATCCGCCCATTCGCCCGATGTCGCAAGACGGCTCGCCGCTTTGGTCCTGTCGGGCGCGCAGGAAACTGACTTGGCGATCGAGGGCTCCGACGTCAAAGTGTTGCGATTTTCGTCTCCCGACGCGGTTCCCGCGGCGTCGGCGGAATCGGGGGCGCAGGCGAGCCGGCTTGAGAAAAGCGCGGAAGGGGGGCTGGACAGGTTGAGCTGGCAGCCAATCGCGCGCAAAGCTCCGGGCGCTCGCGAGATCGAGGTCGAGGTCGTCGCTACCGGGCTCAATTTCCGCGACGTGATGTGGTCCCTGTCGATTCTTCCCGATGAAATGCTCGAAGACGGCTTGGCCGGTCCGAGCCTTGGGCTCGAGTTTTCCGGTCGCGTCGCGCGAATCGGTTCCGCGGTGGAAGGACTTCGCGTAGGCGACGGGGTCGTCGGCTTTTGTGGCGGAGCTTTCGCAAGTCACGTGACCGTCGATGCGGATCACGTCGCCCCGCTTCCGCCCTCTCTTTCCTGCGAGGCGGCGGCCAGCGTGCCGGTGGCGTTCCTCACGGCCTATTACGGGCTCGTCACTTGCGCCAACCTGCGACGCGGCGAATGGGTCCTGATACACGGCGGCGCCGGCGGCGTGGGCCTCGCGGCGCTGCAGATCGCGCTGTGGCGCGGCGCGCGAGCGATCGTCACTGCGGGATCGCCCGAGAAGCGCGATCTCGCGCTCGCGCTCGGCGCCGAATACGCCTTCGACTCCCGCTCCGGCGCTTTCGTCGACGACGTGATGCGAGTGACCAGCGGGCGAGGCGTGTCAGTCGCGCTCAACTCGCTTGCCGGCGAGGCGATGGAGCGCAGCCTCGCCCTGCTCGAGCCGTTTGGCCGCTTCGTCGAGCTTGGAAAGCGCGATTACCTCGCCAACACGTCGATCGGATTGCGACCGTTCCGACGCAACCTGAGCTATTTCGGAGTCGACATCGACCAATTGCTGCTTGCGCGGCCTGACCTGTCTCGCCAATTGTTCGCAGAAGTGTTGGCGCTATTCTCTTCAGGCGATTTGACGCCTTTGCCGTACGTCGTCTTTCCGCACGCCGACATTGTCGAGGCGATGCGCCTCATGCAGCAAGCCGGCCATATTGGCAAGATCCTGGTGCGGCCGCCGCCTGAAAGCTCGGCGATTCGGCGGACGACCAAAGGCCTTTCCATCGATCCGAACCGCACGCACCTCATAACGGGCGGGCTCGGGGGTTTTGGCCTCGCCACAGCGCGCTGGCTGATTGAACGCGGCGCGCGCCATCTTGTTCTGGTCGGCCGTTCTGGGGCGTCGACCGAGTCGACGCGGTCCGCGGTCGCGCAGATGCGAGCGCTTGGAGCGACGGTGCTGGTCGAAGCGCTCGACATCGCCGATGCCGACGCGGCTGACGCGCTCTTTGCTGGTCTCGCGCATTCGATGCCGCCGCTCGCCGGCGTCGTTCACGCCGCCATGGTGCTCGACGACGCGATCGTCGCGAACCTAGATGAGGCTCGGCTAACCGGAGTTTTGCGCCCGAAAGTGGCGGGCGCCGAGAATCTGGACCGGCTGAGTCGCGGCCTCTCGCTCGATTATTTCATATTGTTCTCTTCGGCGACCACGGTCATCGGCAATCCAGGGCAGAGCGCCTATGTCGCCGCCAACGGGTTCTTGGAAGGTTTGGCGCGCCGACGCCACGAGGCGGGACTGCCGGCGCTCGCTGTGGCGTGGGGAGGCATCGCCGACGTCGGCGTACTCGCACGAAAGAATTCGACGCGCGATTCGCTCGCCGCGCGCGCCGGCGTGCAAGGGATCGAAGCGCAGCTCGCCCTCGACCTCATGGCCGAGGCTTTGACCCGCGCCGGCGGGCCAGGCGGCGACGCCTTCGTGGGCATCGCCGCCATGAACTGGTCTACGGCCCGAGCGCACCTTCCGCTTCTGCGCTCGCCGAGTTACAGTCGGTTGTGGAGCGATGACGAGGTCCGCGAATCCCTGCGGCAGGAATTCGTCGATCTTCGCGAACTCGCCGCGAGACTGTCGCCCGAACAAGCGCGGCGAGCTGTCGCCAACATCATCATCGAGGAAATCGCCCGCATTTTGCGTCTGCCCAAGGAGGACGTGAGCCGATCCAAGCCTCTGTCGGAGATCGGTCTCGATTCCTTGATGAGCGTCGAACTCGCTCTCAGCATCGAGGCGCGTTTTGGAATGAACGCCCCGGTTAGCGGGTCCTCAGGCGGTTTCAACGTGGTGGAGCTCGCCGGACATGTGCTCGCGGCAGGCGTTCAGGGCGCCCAGGATTTCGCGGTCGCCGAGGGCTTGGCGAAGAGTCACCTCGGCGAAGCGGATTGGGGGGATGTCGCCCCGTTGATGACCGCGTTGCGCGAGAAGGACGTCGATCTGACCGGGGCGCCGGTTGGTCAATCGGTGCCGGCGAAGTGAGATGCGGCGACGCCCGAGCGTCTGCGACATCACGCGATTGATCACGCGAATCGTTAGTCGCGATCCCACGCGGGCTCGCCCCTTTGGGTGCTTGAAATGATGGATGCATTGCTTCTGATCGCCACGGTCTTCGCGGTCCTTTGCTCCCTCGGCTCGCTGGCTTGCGCGATCCTGTTTTTTGTCAACCTCCGCATTCCGACAGAGGCGCCGCAGGTCCGCGTCGCCGTCATTCTCCCCGCCACCGGAAAGCTGCCCGGCCTCGAGCATTTGCTGGACGATTTGGCGAGGCAGAGGCTTTGCCCGCATCGATTGATCGTGGCGGTCGAGTCGCATCTTGATCCGGCCTACGAACGCGTTTGCTCGCTGCTCGACCGCCATCGGAGCTTCGCCCTCGATATTGTCGTCGCCGGCCTCGCCGATCGCGGCGGGCAGAAATGCGCCAATCTCATCGCGGCCGTAAAGGAGCTTACGCCGGAGGATGTCTACATTCTCCTCATCGACGCCGACATACGGCCGCAGCCATGGTTCATTTCCGGGCTGGTCGCGCCGCTCGCCGTCGATCGCGCCGACATCGTCAACGGCTATCGCTGGCTGACGCCTGTTGGCGACGGCGTCGCGGCGACCATGATCGCGGCGCTCGATCGACGCAACGCTGTTTTGCCGCGTCTCAAGAGAGATATGATATGGGGCGGCTGTATCGCGATGACCGCCCGTGCGCTCGCCGCGCTCGATCTTCCGACGATTCTCAAAAGCCACATCTCGGATGACCTGCCGATTGGCGAACGCGCCTTCGGCGTCGGGCTGCGAGTCTTGGCGCCACGCGCCTTTCGCGCGCCGACGCCGCTGGAAGGAGACTTTCGGAGCGTTTTCGCCTTCGCGCGACGACAGGTGCAGATGTTGCGCCTGTACCGGCCGGGGCTCTGGAGCTATGCCGCCTGCGTCATGATTGGCGAATTGGGCGCTCGGCTCTGGCTCGTCATGGAGGCGGCGACGAATGGCGGGCGCTTTTTAACGGCGCTGTTGGCCTTGATCGTGGTCGCGGCGTTGGACACTTCGGGCGCCAGGCTCCGCCTCAGCGCCGGCAATCGCATCGGCGTGACAGACACGCCGATCTCCCGCGCGCTTCACCACGCCTTCGCTTTGACCCTCCTTCCACTGCCGATCTGCGTAACCGCCTTGTTCTTGGCGAGCGCCGTAGTCCACCGCGTCACGTGGGCGCATATTCGCTATCAAGTCGACGGTTCGGGTCAGGTCATACGTCTGGAGCGAGATCGTCGGGCCAAAGGCCGAGCGGCCGAATAGCGTTGACCGCCGGCGTTTGTCTGTCGCCCGGCGCCTGAGCGGCGCGCTCTTCAACGCGCCGGGCGAGGCCGATGGGCTTGCCTTTGCTTGCCGAGCAGGCGATAAGCGGGGCCTTCCGCGCCCGACGCCCAAGGCCTCGCCCTATCGTCGACCTAAGTTGGAGCTTTCCATTTCCGCTGCGCCGATTCCAGTCTGTCCTGTCACGGGTCAACCGGCGGTCAGGCGCGTGCAATGGGTCTCGGCCCGGCTCCTTGTCGATCTCTGGCGCATCGCCTTCAAAACCGACGCGCGCTCCAGTTTCGCCGGAACCGACCGCTTCGGTCTGTGGGAGTCGCCGACCGGTCTCTATTTCTTCGATCCGCCGCGCGAAGGCGACCACACGTTCTATACCCAGTTCTATGTTTGGCTGAAGAGGCGGGGGCTCTTTACGCGCGAAACCGTGCGCGAAGAGTTCTTGATCGCGGCCAAGCGCATCGCGCCTGGCGCGCGGGTCCTCGACGTCGGCTGCGGCCATGGAAACTTCCGACAATGCGTGCCCCACGCGAAATATACCGGTCTCGATCCCCATTTCGCCGTCGACGCCGCGGTCCAGGGCGTGCGCAACGAGACCCTGGCGCACCATCTTGCCGAGCACGGGTCGTCCTATGACGCGGTATGTTGTTTCCAGGTCATCGAACACGTTCGCGATCCGACGGCGCTGTTCGCCGAGATCGTCGCGGCAGCGAAGCCCGGCGGCCTGATCTGCATTGGCGCGCCGCATGTCCCCTCGGCGCTAACGCGCATTCCGAATTTCCTGATCAGCGCCCCACCCCACCATCTGACCTGGTGGACCAAAGCGGCTCTCGTCGAACTGGCGAGGAGCGCCGGCGCGGTCGTCGAAAGCGTTGAAAACGTGCCATGGGGGGCGGGAGATTCCGGAGTTTACTGGATCGAGCGCTGCTCGCCCATCAAATGCTCCGATGTTCATTTTCGTGGGGCTTATTCTTGGCATGTCGCCGCAGTCATCGGGAATGCGCTCGGGTACCTCGCCTTTCTCTTGTTTGGCGCGCCAAAAAAGACCGATGACGAAGGCGGCGGCTTGCTCATGATTGCGCGAAGACCCGTAGCGGATTAGCCGCTCGCCCGCGCCCGCGCCAGATCGCGCGTCTCGATCAGGGGTTACGCCTTCATCATCGTAGCACTTGAGCTCGTAGCAGCTTCCGAGGGAATGCCGATTTAACGACAATGACCGCCTCGCCTGTGGGGGTGAGGGCCAGATGGGACGGCGTCACGCAGATAATGTCGATCCTCGCGATTATCGAGCCTGAGCTCGCTTCGAATAGCCTGTGCGACCAAATCATACGGTTTCCGGGCGATCAGCTCGCATTGGCGATGGGCGGCCACCAGTGGAAGCCGGCTCTGCCCTTTAGGGTTTGTCGGTCGTTGGCGAGATGAGCGCAGCGCTCGGAAATGATG
>JBEKAL010000087.1:0-13198 GCA_050015935.1 Roseiarcus sp. | reverse complement strand
AGATCGAGCCCGTGATCGGCGCGCAGGACATAGGCGATGCCGCCCTTGCCCGACTGGCTGTTGATGCGGATCACCGCCTCGTAATCGCGCCCGACGTCCTTGGGGTCGATCGGCAGATAGGGCACTTGGAACAGCGGCGCGTTGCGCTTCTCCTGCGCCTCGAAGCCCTTCTTGATCGCGTCCTGATGCGAGCCGGAAAAAGCGGTGTAGACGAGTTCGCCGACGTAAGGATGGCGCTGATGCACTGGCAATTGCGTGCAGAATTCCGCGACTTCCTTGATCGCGTTGACGTCGTGCAGATCGAGTTCGGGATCGATCCCTTGCGTGAACAGATTGAGCGCCAACGTCACGATGTCGACGTTGCCGGTGCGCTCGCCGTTGCCGAACAAGGTGCCCTCCACCCGGTCGGCGCCCGCCATCAGCGCCAATTCCGCCGCCGCGACCGCGGCGCCGCGGTCGTTGTGCGGGTGCACGGAGAGGATGACGCTGTCGCGGTCGGAAATATGGCGGCCGAACCATTCGAACTGGTCGGCGTAGGTGTTGGGCGTCGCCATCTCCACGGTGGCGGGCAGATTGAGGATCAACCGTCTTTGCGGCGTCGGCCGCAACTCCGCCTTCACCGCCTCGCAAACCTCGAGCGCGAAATCGAGTTCGGTGCCGGTGAAGCTTTCCGGCGAATATTCGAAGACGAACTCCGTCTGCGGCGTCGCGTCGGCCAATTGCTTGACTTGCCGGGCCGCGGCGACCGCGATTTCGCGCACGCCCGCGCGATCCGTGCGGAAGACGACCTCGCGCTGCAGCGTCGACGTCGAATTGTAAAAATGCAGAATGACCTTCTTGGCGCCCTTCACCGCTTCGAAGGTGCGTTCGATCAGTTCGGGCCGACATTGCGTGAGCACCTGGATCGCCACGTCGTCCGGGATCTTGTCGCCTTCGACGATCGAGCGCACGAAATCGAAATCGGTCTGCGAGGCCGCGGGGAACGCCACCTCGATCTCCTTGAAGCCCATGTCGAGAAGCAGATCGAACATGCGGTTCTTGCGATCGACGCCCATCGGCTCGACGAGCGCCTGATTGCCGTCGCGCAGATCGACCGAGCACCAGATCGGCGCCTTGGCGATCAAGCGCGAGGGCCACTGGCGGTCGGGCAAGACGATCGGCGCGAAAGCGCGATATTTGTTGATGGGCATGTTTGTCATGGCGGACCCTTATGAAGCGCTGCTGTCGCGTCGCCCTCTTCTCGGGGACCAGCGCGCGCAACGATGCGAAACCCTGGAAAAAGCGAAATCGAGCTCGGCCTCCCGGCGCGGTCAAGGCGCCGGGCAGGTAAGTCTCAGGGTCGACAGCAGGGTCTTGGACCGCGTTCGCATGGGACGCAAACAAGCAGAGGAACGCAAAAAAATCAACCGCAATTTTCGCCGCGCGTCGCGACGCGTTCACGCCCGGGTGCGACAACCAGCGCCGCGGCCGTCGATTGCCTAGGCGGCGACTGACCTGTTACCGTCATCCGGGCCCGACGGCCCAGAGTCGCCGATTTATTGTCGAGCGCCCCCGGCGCCGACCTTGGGAGGATGGGAATGTTGAAGAAACTGCTTATCGCCGGCGCCGTCGTTTCCGTCGCCGCCCTCGCCGCCCCGAGCTTGGCGGCGAATGCGCCCACCATCCCGATCATCGTCAAGGACACCACCTCGTTCTATTGGCAGACCGTGCTCGCGGGCGCCCGCAAGGCCGGCAAGGACCTCGGCGTCAATGTTCCCGAACTCGGCGCGCAGTCCGAATCCGACGTCAACGGCCAGATTTCGACACTCGAGGACGCCCTCGCCGAAAAGCCGGCCGCCATCGTGATCGCGCCGACCGAATTCAAGGCGCTCGGCAAACCGATCGACCAAGCCGCCAAGAAGGCACCGATCATCGGCATCGATTCCCCGGCCGACACCAAAGCGCTCGCTTCGTTGCTGGCGACCGACGACGCGAAGGCCGGACGCATCGCGGCCGACGCTCTCGCCGAAGCGATCGCGGCCAAGTACGACAAGGCCGAAGGCGACGTCGCGCTCATCGCGCAGCCGCCCGGCGTCGGCTCGCTCGACGCGCGCGCCAAGGGTTTCAGGGAAGAACTCGCGGCCAAATATCCCGGCCTCAAGCTGGTGGCCGACAAGGTCGCCGACGCTCAGGCGACGACGGCGCTCGCCGTCATGACCGACCTGATCGCCTCGAATCCGAATCTGCGCGGCGTGTTCGCCGACGCCTTGATCACGGCTCAGGGCGCGAGCCAGGCGATCGCGGAAAACAAGAAGGCCGACGCCATCAAGATGGTCGGCTTCGACAGCGACGACAAGCTCGAGGGCTTCCTCAAGGACGGCACGATCTACGCCCTGGTGGTGCAGGACCCCTATCGCATGGGCTACGACGGCGTGAAGACCGCGCTGGCCGCATCGAAGGGCGAAAAGGTCGAAGCCTTCATCGACACCGGCGCCAACCTGATCACCAAGGCCAACATGGACGGCGAAAGGCAGCAGGCGCTGCTGAACCCGAAGGTGAAGTGATCGAATCAAACCGCATCCCGCCGTCGTCCGCCGCTCGCGGCCGGGCGGCCTCCTCGCCTTCGCCGTCGAGAGCTTCGAGGGCGAGGGCCATCGGCTCGGCGCGACGTTGGCGCTTCGCCCACGCGCGCTAATGCCGAAGCGACGGGCCTCGCGGCGCGTCGACGCGGGCCGCGTCGCCGCGGGCCGCGTCTACGCGTTCGCGCGCGGGCGACCCGCCGGCCGCGCGACGTCCTCGCTGGCGCCGGCCTTGTTCGCGCGCGCGCATGATCGCCGCGTTCAGCGCGCCGCCGAAAACGAACAGCGCGGCCATCGCATAAAGGAACACCAGCGCGATCATCACCGAAGCCAGCCCGGCGTAAGTCGAGACGTAATTGCGCGCGAATTCGTCGAGATAGACGCCGAAGATTTCGCCGAAGGCGATGGAGCTGACGAAGGTCGCGACGACGCCCGGCGCGATCTCGACCAAGCGCAGCCGCTTGGCCGGCAGCCAGCGATGCGCGATGAAAAGCGTGATCGCCAGCAGCAAAGTCGTGACGCCGAGCCGCGCGAAGGTCACGACGGCTTGCAGCGGCGCCAGGGCCGGCGCGAAGCGCAACACGCCCTCCCAGATCAGCGGCCCGAGCACGACGAGGAAGGCGAGCGCGAGCAGCGCCGCCGATGCGATAAGCGCGAAAGCGAGGGATTGCAGCCGCAGCCGCCACCACGGCCGCGTCTCCGGCGAGCCGTAGGCGCGGTTGAGGCCGACGCGCAGCGCCTCGATCGCGCTGGTGGAGAAGTAGAGCGCGAGCGCCGCGCCGATCGTCATGAGGCCGCCGCGCGGCGCTGTCAGCACGTCGTGGACTTCGCCCGCGATCGGCCCGGCGACCGCGGCGGGCCAGGCGGCGAAGATCAGGCGCGTCGCCTCGTCCGCCAGGCTCTGCGTGCCCAGGAAGCCCGCCAGCGCCGTGACGAAGATCAGAAAGGGAAAAAGCGAAGTCAGCTCCGACAGCGCGATATGGCTGGCGATCGCCCAGCCGTCGTCGGCGAGGAAATGATCGGCCGCGTCGATGAGGATGGCCCTCGCCTTGCCCATGCCCTTCGCAACCCGCTCCGATTTCGAACTCGCCGACCCGTCCGCCGATCCCGACGGCCGCTCGGCGACGCCCCTATATCACGCCCCGTCGGGGATTTGGCCCCCCGATCGCGCCGCTCGCGCGAGGACGCATGGCGACAACGGCGCCGAAGACGGCGATAAGACAATCTTGCAACATTTAGCGCTTTACGATTCGCCTGATCCCGCAACCCTGTCGTCGACCGTCTCCCCCCGCCCGACATTGCCTCGAAGCGACGGCGGCCATGATTTCGCCGCCATTTCCACGACAAAGCATGCAAAATGTCGGGTTTCGCCGGCGGCGGCCCGAGGGAGAGGGCAGGGTTTTGAAGATTCTCGTCATTGGCGCTGCGGGCATGATCGGGCGCAAGCTTTGCGAACGGCTGGCGCGCGACGGCGCGCTGGCGGGAAAACCCGTCGAGGCGGCCCACTTCGTCGACATCGTCGCGCCGAGCCAACCGTCCTCCGCGGACTTTCCGACGACCTGCGAGGCTTTCGACATCGCCGCGCCCTATGTCGCGCCGAAGCTGGTCGCCGAGCGCCCCGACGTCGTCTTCCTCCTCGCCGCGGTCGTCTCCGGCGAGGCCGAGAGCGACTTCGACAAGGGCTATGCGATCAACCTCGGCGGCGCGCGCGCGCTTTTCGAGGCGATCCGGCGCGAGCAGCGTCTCTCGGGCGGCGCCTATCGGCCCAGGCTCGTCTTCACCTCTTCGATCGCCGTCTTCGGCGCGCCGTTTCCCGAAATCATCGACGACGATTTCTTCTTGACGCCGCTGACGAGCTACGGAACGCAGAAGGCGATATGCGAACTGCTGCTCGCCGATTATTCGCGGCGCGGCTTTTTCGACGGCGTCGGATTGCGGCTGCCGACGATATGCGTGCGCCCAGGCCCGCCCAATCGCGCCGCGTCCGGCTTCTTCTCCGCGATCATTCGCGAACCGTTGGCGGGCCGCGAGGCGAACCTGCCGGTCGCCGAATCCGTGCGCCATTGGCACGCCTCGCCGCGCTCGGCGGTCGGGTTCCTGCTTCACGCGGCGGGCCTCGATCTCGCCGAGCTCGGCGCACGGCGCAGCCTCACGATGCCCGGGGTCTGCGCAAGCGTCGGCGAACAGATCGAAGCGCTGCGCGCCGTCGCAGGCGAAGCGGCGGTGAAATTGATCCGGCGCCAGCGCGACGAGGCCATCGAGCGCATCGTCGCGGGATGGCCGAGTCGCTTCGACGCCAGGCGCGCGCTCGGCCTCGGCTTTGCCGCCGAATCGAGTTTCGCCGAGATCATCCAGGCTTATCGGGAAGACGAGCATGTCGGCTCTTTCGCATGAAGAGGCGGCCCCGAAGGCGGCGCCGCCGTCGATCGCCAATGTGCGAGGCGATCCGATCGGCGCGAGCGCCGAGGCCGGCGCGGCCGCGTCGATCGCGCCCGCCCGCCGCCGCACGCTCGGATTGGCGGGGCGTCTGCTGCTGCTGACGATCGGCTTCGTCTTGCTGGCGATGGGACTGTTCTACGTCTCGCGCCTTTCGGCCTACCGCGAGAACTGGCTGCGCGACCGGCTTATGGTGGCTCATACCGCGATGCTGGTCTTCGGCGAGACGGGCGACGAAACGCTGCCCAAGGAGCTCGCGACGAAAATCCTCGGCAGCGTCGGCGCCAAGACCATCGCCGTCACTCTGCCGGACAATCGGCGGCTTTTCGCGACTTCGGGAATCCAGCCGCCGATCAGCGACGCCTACGAACTCGCCGACCCGTCGGCGATGGAGGGCGATCAGGCCGCTTTTCGCACGCTCTTCGCCGAGCCCGGCTCCATCGTGAGGGTCATCGGGCGCGCGCAAAGCGACGGCGCGCTGGTCGACATTACGCTCGATCAAACGCCGCTCATCGACGCCATGTGGCGGATTTCCGGCAATTTCCTCACCCTGTCGCTGATCGTGTCGGCGGTCGTGACTTGCGTGCTGTGGGCGGCGCTGTGGTGGATGGTGATCCGGCCGGTGCGGCGGCTCACGTCGAGCATCATCGCCTTCGGCGAACGCCCGCAGGAGGGCGCGCGCATCATCGCGCCGAGCGGCCGCAACGACGAAATCGGCCGCGCGGAAACGGCGCTCGCGGCGATGCAGGGCTCGCTCGCCCATGAGCTGAGCCAACGCAAGCGTTTGGCCGAACTCGGCATGGCGGTCGCGCGCATCAACCACGATCTGCGGAATATGCTCTCGGCGGCGCAACTCATTTCGGATCGTCTGGCGACCATTAGCGATCCGCTCGCCCAGCGCCTCGCGCCGCGCCTCGTGGCGACGCTCGACCGCGCCATTCTCTTCTGTCAGTCGACGCTCACCTACGGCGGCGGGCGCGAACAGCCGCCGGCGCGCCGGCGCTTCGACCTGCGCGAACTGGTGCGCCAGGTCGTCGAGACGGCGGAAGCCGAGCACGCGGGCGCGATCATCTACGCCATCGACATCCCGCCGAAATTCGAGCTTCTCGCCGATCCCGATCACGTGCTGCGGGTGATCGAGAACCTCGCCCGCAACGCCGCGCAAGTGCTGCGCAGCCGCGGCGCGCAGAACGGCCGCCCGCCGGCGATCCGCCTGGCGGCGATCCGCACCGACCGCGTCGCCCTGATCGAGATTTCCGACAGCGGCCCCGGCTTCGCCCCGGAGCAGACGGCGCGCATTTTCGAGCCGTTCCATTTGTCGACGCGCGAGGGCGGCGCCGGTCTCGGCCTCGCCATCGCGGCCGACCTCGTCGCGCGCAACGGCGGCTCGATCAGTCTGGCCGAGGCCAAAAGCGACGACTTCTATTGCGGAGCGCGCTTTCTCATAACCTTGCCGACGCCCGAGGAAGGCGCGCGAAAGCTCGGCCGCGCCTCGCTCGGCGCCTGACCCGCGCGCAGCGCGACCGAGGGGATCGGCGCCGGGCCGATGATGGCGCGCGGGTTTGCGAAAGTCGTGTTTACGCGCCGCCCCGCTTCCATTATCTCTCGCGCACCCCAGAGGAGACGAGCATGGCCGCGCAAAGGACCGACGCGAAGGAGACCGACGCGATCAGCTTCTTGTCTTCCGGCGCGCCCGAAGCGAACGCGGCGCTGGAAAGGCTGGTCGCGCTCTATGGCAATTGTCCGCCCGAGCGAGCCGACGTCATCGTCGCGCTCGGCGGCGATGGGCTGATGCTCCAGACCCTGCATCGCACCATGAACGCGCCCAAGCCGATCTACGGCATGAATCGCGGCTCGGTCGGCTTCCTCATGAACGAATACGACGACGGCAACTTGCGCCAGCGCCTCGCGGCGGCGCGGCCCTCGATCATCCATCCGCTCATCATGCGCGCATGGGGCGTCAAGGGAAACGAAACCATGGCGCGCGCCATCAACGAAGTCTCCCTGCTGCGCCAGATCTATCAGGCGGCCAAGCTCGTCATCAGCGTCGACGGCGCCGTGCGGCTCGGCGAACTCATCGCCGACGGCGTGCTGGTGTCGACGCCCGCGGGCTCGACCGCGTATAATCTTTCCGCCAACGGCCCCATCCTGCCGCTAGACGCGCCGCTGATGGCGCTGACGCCGATCTCCGCCTTCCGGCCGCGCCGCTGGCGCGGCGCGCTGCTGCCCGACCGAGCGCGCGTGAGCATCGAGGCGCTGGAAGCGGACAAGCGCCCGGTCGCCGCCGTCGCCGACAATTTCGAAATCCGCGACGTCGTCCGCGTCGACGTCGAGACCGATCACGCGACCTCGCTGGTCCTGCTGCACGACCCCGGCCATTCGCTCGACGAACGGATCCTGCGGGAGCAGTTCAAATACTAGAACCCAGAAAGGCGATGGGCGGCCGCGAGCGGCCGCGAGGCGCCGGCGTCATTCGACAGAGAAAAGGACCGGCCGCCATGGCCATACGGGCAAGAATTCTCGCTGAGACCGTGCTCGCCGAAGGGCGCTTTCGCCTGACGCGAACGCGGCTCGAAGTCGAGGAGGCGGACGGCGCGCGGCGCACCTTCGATTACGAAATCTATCGCCACGGGCCCGCGGCGGCCGTGCTGCTGGTCGACCCCGCGCGCGGCGTCGTGCTGCTGGTCAAGCAGTTCCGCCTCGGCGCTTATCTAGCCGACGGCGCGCTCGAAACGATCGAGGCCTGCGCCGGCATGCTCGACGGCGACGATCCGAAAATTTGCGTCACGCGCGAAGCGTGGGAAGAAACAGGCGTGCGCGTCGTCGGTCCGCGCCACGTCTTCGACGCCTTCACGAGCCCCGGCGGCATGACCGAAAAAATCGCCTGCTTCGTCGCTCCCTACGGCGCCGCGGACCGCGTCGGCCCCGGCGGCGGCGTCGACGCCGACGAGCATATCGAAGTCATCGAAGTCCCGTTCGACCAGGCGCTGGCGATGATCGAAAGCGGCGAAATCCGCGACGCGAAGACGATCGCGCTGCTCTATTACGCCAAGGCGAAGGGTTTGTTCGGGTCGCCGGCCGCCCGCCGCTGAGCAGGATTTCGGAAAAGCGGACGCCGGTTTTCCAGCAAAATCCCGCCTTATCAAAGGACTGTGAACGGACTTGCGCTGGCGAGCCAACGCAAGTCCGCTTAGTCCTGCGGCATGGCGAGCGGCTGCGCGGGGATCGCGGAGGCGATCGGACCGGGGCCGGCGCCGTCGCGCTGGTAGACGTCGGGGCGGAACTGCACGATGCCGTCGGGGGTCGTCCAGGCCGTGATGTAGACCCAGTAGACGTTGACCGGCGTCGTCAATTTGACGTCGACGCGCTCGCCCGAGCGGATGACTTCGTCGATCTGGTCGCGCCCCCAGCCGGGATTGTCCTTGAGCAGCCAGGCGACATAGTCGCGAACGTCCTGCACGCGCACGCATCCCGACGAGACGAAGCGGAAATCGTCGCCGAAAATGCCCTTCGAGGGCGTGTCGTGCATGTAGACGCCGTAGGGGTTGGGGATGTTGATGCGCACGAAGCCGAGCGAATTGAGGTCCGCGCCCGTGTCTTGGCGGTATCTGTAGTTCGTCGCCTCCAGGGAATTCCAGTTGATCGACTGCGGCGAAACCTCCTGCCCCTCCCGATTGAAAACACGGATTTTCTCGTCCGTGAGATAATTCGGATCGGCCTGCATCTTCGGGATCAGGTCTTTCTTGATCAGCGACGGCGGCACCGTCCAGAAGGGGTTGAAATTGATCTCCGTCGCCTTGGCCTGCATGATCGGCGATTGGCGGTCGATCTTGCCGACGCCCGCGGCGTGATGCGAATAGACCACCCCGTCCTCGACCGTTTCGACCGCGGCGGCGGGAATGTTGACCATCACGAAGCGCTCGCCCAAATCGCCCGAGAATGCGCGCAGGCGCACGATATTGGTCTCCAACTGCTGCAGCCGCGCGTCGGCGCTGACGTTCAATTCGGCAAGAGTCGCGTCGTTGACGATTCCGGTCGGGCCGAGGCCGTGACGAACCTGGAAGCGCTTGACCGCCGCTTCGACGAAGGAGTCGAACGTCTGCCCCATCCCCGCCACCGGATCGAGATCGCCCGACCCGATCAGGCGTTGCCGCAGCGCCTGCACCGCCTTCGACTTGACGCCGATCTTGAGTTCGGCGCCGCCCGGCACTTGGTTCCACCCGCCTCGCGCGACGATGCTCTGATAGACCTGGATTGCCGCCTCGGTCGCCGCGACCGTGTCGGGGGAAAGCACCGGAGTCATCTCGCGACCGACGGAAATCCTTTCGGGGGATTCGTAGCTCTGGCGCCATTCGGCCTGATCGTCCGCCTCCTCCTGGGCGCGGGAGGCAAAACTCGTCAGTCCGGCCCCGGCCAACGCGCAAATGGCCGCGCCGGAAAGAAAAGCGCGTCGATCCACGCGCGAAAAACGAATTCTCATCATTGAAAGGCTGAGCCCCGTTCCATGAAATCCGGCGAGATGACGCCCCTCACCGTCGCCCCCCGCCGCGCTCGCAACCGGCGTCAGCGTTCGATTCCTTGGCGACTATTCTGTCTTTTTATTAAGAAACCGGTTCAGTCGGGCGAATTTATGGCCGCGCGCCCGCGCGCGCAAAGACGTGATCGCGCCGATGCGCCAAACGGACGCACAGACGCGAAAAGGGCGCCCGCAGGGGGCGCCCTTCGATCGGGAATGGATCGCCGGCGATCCCAAATCCGCGTCAGAGCCGATACTTGATCTGATCGGTCCAGAAGCGCTCGAGGCGCGCCAGCGATATGTTCATGCGCGCGAAGTCGTCGACCATGACGCCGCCGATCTGCTCGACCGTCATCGCATGCTTTTCGTAAAGGCGGCCGATGATTTGGTGAATCTCTTCGCCCTTTTCCGTCAGACTGATGCGCACCGAACGGCGGTCGATGCGCGAGCGGGCGTGATGGAGATAGCCCATTTCGACCAGCTTCTTGACGTTGTATGAAACATTCGAGCCGAGATAATAGCCGCGCGTGCGCAATTCGCCGGCGGTCAGTTCCTTGTTGCCGATGTTGAAGAGCAGCAGCGCCTGCACCGGGTTGATGTCCGAGCGCCCTCGACGATCGAACTCGTCTTTTATCACATCGAGGAGACGGCGATGCAGCCGCTCCACCATCGTCAGGGTTTCGAGGTACGCTGGACGAACCCCAGCTATTCTCTCGGTTCTGGATACACTTTCTTCTGTCTTAGCAAGAGTTTTCATGACACGCTCGCCTGTTCGACTGTCCCCGGCCGAGATTATTATTCGGTCCGTTTATGAGGTGGACTGTACTCCAGGGCTATGAAGACGAGTTTAAGAGTCAAGATGAATCCACAGTTTACTTAAACTGGTAAACTTGAACTGAATCAAATAGTTTGTTGACCTTGGCAGAACGTTAACTCTGCGCCTTGTCACGGGTCAGATCCGCTCCTGGCCCGCCCGCCAGCTCAAGAGAAAGTAGAGCGCGACCAGGACCACGTTGAGCGTGACGCCGAGCGCGTCGGTCACCGCGCCGCGCACGCCGAGCGCCGGAGAAATGGCCTCGATCGACGCACAAAGCAACCAGAGCACGCCCCCCCAGGGCGCCGCGAGCCACAGGCCGACGGCGGCGAGCAGATCGACCGCGGCGAAGAAGACGATCGAACCCTGCAACGGTTGCGGCAACATCGTGAAATCGCCGTAGCCGGGAAAGACGCCGAGCACGAGGCTCCAGTTGAAGAGCCCCTTGGCGAGCCAAACCCAGGCGAGCGTGCGCATGAACCAGACGAGCGCGTTGATCCAACTCAGTTGCGCCCACAGTCCCCGCGCGGCGCGTCCGGCGACCGCGCCGGTGGGCGCGCGATCGATGATCTGCGTCACGCCGTCGCGGCTTTGGCGCATGACGGTCTTCATCGCGGCGCCTCCGGGAACGTCAATTCCTCCCCTTCGAGCGGCGCGAAATAGGCCGCGATCGCGCCTTCTTCGAGCGCTTCGTCGGGGCCGGGACGCCAGCGCGGAGATCGATCCTTGTCGATGATCGTCGCGCGCACGCCCTCGTAAAAGTCGTGGCCGCGGCAGATGCGCGAAGCGATGCGGAACTCCAGGCGCATCGCTTGTTCGAACGACAGGCCGGCGCCCAGCGCCATCTGGCGAAGCGCGATCGCCTGACTGGTCGGCGACTTTTCCCGCATCGCGGCGAGCGCGGATCGCGCGAACGGCGAACCGCGCTCGGCCGAAGAAGCGAGCGCGTCGAGAATCGCCTGGCGATCGAGGCGGGCAAACCAGGATTCGATGCTTGCGGCTTCGGCCATGATCTCTATAGGCGGCGGCGGCGCGGCGAAGCGGGCGACAATTTCGTCGACCGATCCCCCCTCCTCCAACGCCCGCGCGAGAGCGCCGAGGCTAGCGCTGGCGACGAAGCTCTGCGCCAGACCGAGCGCGACGACATCGCCCGTCTCGGCCCGCAGTCCCGTCGCCGCGAAATAGACGCCGATGCGATGGGCGAGCCGAGGCAGCACGAAGGTCGCGCCGACGTCGGGGAAAAAGCCGATGCCGACTTCGGGCATCGCGAACACGCAACGCTCGCTCGCCACGCGATGCGACCCATGGGCGCAAAGGCCGACCCCGCCGCCCATGACGATGCCGTCGATCAATGCGACATAGGGCTTGGAATAGCGCTTGATGCGCCGGTTCAACTGGTATTCCTCGCGCCAGAAGGCCAGTTGCGCGGCGTGGTCGCCTTGCCTGCCCTGCCGGTAGATCAGTCGAATGTCGGCGCCGGCGCAGAACGCCCGCCCGCCCGCGCTCGCCACGACCACGCGCGCGACGCGCTCGTCGCGCTCGAACGAATCGAGCGCCTCGGCGATCGCGCGCACCGTCGCAAGCGTCAAAGCGTTGAGCGCCTTGGGCCGATCGAGAAAGACGAAGCCGGCGGCGCCGCGCCGCTGGAAGCGCGCTCCCGGTTCGCGCGAAGCGAGGTTCGGCGCGGACGGATCCGAGTTCATTCCAGCGGCGCGAGGATCGCGTCGATTGCGCCGGCGACCTCGGCGATGCTCGCCATGCCGTCGACGAAGCGCAGCACGCCCTTGGCGGCGTAATAGGGCGTCACCGCCGCCGTCTCGCGGAAGTAGGCCGCCAGGCGCGTCCTGAAAATTTCCGGATCGTCGTCCTTGCGCACGGGCCGTCCGGCCGCTTTGGCTTCCGCCGCACGATTGATGATGCGCGAAACGAGCTTCTCGGCGTCGACCGTCAATTCGATCGCCGCGTCGATCTTGAGACCCTTGCGCGCAAGCATTTCGTCGAGCGCCTCGGCCTGGGCCAGCGTACGGGGAAAGCCGTCGAGGATGAAGCCGCTTTTCGCGTCGGGCTCGCCGATGCGATCGTCAATGATGCCCTGCACGATTTCGTCGGAAACCAGGGCGCCCGATTCCATCACCGCCTTGGCCCTGAGGCCGATCGGCGAGCCCGCGCTGACGGCCACGCGGAGCATGTCGCCTGTCGAGAGCTGAGGAATGCCGTATTTTTCCGCCACTCGGGTCGCTTGAGTGCCTTTGCCGGCGCCGGGCGGCCCGAGCAGGATCAGCCTCATCTCTTTCTTCCCCTCAATTTGGCCTTTCTGATCAGGCCTTCATATTGATGCGCTTGCAGGTGCCCATGAATCTGCGCCACCGTGTCCATCGTGACGTTGACGACGATCAACAGCGACGTGCCGCCGAAATAGAGCTGGATCGAGGAATAGGAAGTCAGCAATTCCGGCAAGATGCAGATCAGCGCGAGATATCCCGCGCCGAGCACGGTCACTCGGGTGAGGACGTAGTCGATATATTGCGCGGTGCGCTCGCCGGGGCGCACGCCCGGCACGAAGCCGCCGTGCTTCTTCAGATTGTCGGCGGTTTCGACGGGGTTGAACACCGTCGCCGTATAGAAGAACGCGAAGAAAACGATCAGCCCGACGTAAAGGATCATGTATAGCGGGCCGCCGCGTCCCAGAAGAGTCGAAACGGTCGACAGCAGCCCCGTGTTCACCGAGCCTTGCGCGAAATTGGCGGCCGTCGTCGGCAGCAGCAGCAGCGAAGAAGCGAAGATCGGCGGGATCACGCCCGAGGTGTTGAGTTTGAGCGGCAGGAACGAACTCTGCCCCTCGTACATCTTGTTGCCGACCTGGCGGCGCGGATA